>QEUW01000348.1 GCA_003577005.1 Chloroflexota bacterium
GCGGTCGAAGCCAGCTTCGACCGTCTCCAGGTCCACCCGAAAACGCTCAACCTCGATCACCTGGGGGAAGTTGTACATACCCTCATCCACCGAATTGGCTGGTGGTTTGGGGATACCCTGAAACGAATCAGCCACCCAGACGGCGCGGTCAATGACCCCGTGTGCGGCCAGGATGCCGCGCATGAGAATCGCCGCGCCGCCACGCCAGGCGCCGCACTCAGCAATGTCGCCCGGCACACCCCGCGCCAGACAATCCTCGATGCAGAATTGGATGTTGTCCAGCCGTTTGCGACTTGACATGGTGAGGGCATCGCCAAACCAGAAGTGTTCAAACCAGGCCGGTTGCAGTTGTTCCGCCAGCGACGCTGGGCTGATCACCGAGTCCGGCACGTTGCGATTCAATGTGTTCACACGCCTTTCTTCAACTGTTCGATATAGCGTTGCTTTAGCGCATCCATAGTAGCTCTCCTTTATCAGACGAACGTTGACCTATCTTCACAATACAGGAAGAACGCAATCTGAACGTCAACCGGCAGCGGCTCGATCATCACGAGATCGTCAAGAGGACATTCTATCCGTGAATAGAGGGCTGTGGCCGCTCAGCCACCCTTCCGCCAGTAGGCGCCCTGAAAGTCGATGGGCAGGATCTCGTCGGTGATGCCGTGCGTCTGGCGATAGTCCAACACGGCCTCCTGTTCGCCGCAAAGCTGGTCGAGTCCCCAGTCATCAACGATCACATAGCCGCCTGGCGAGAGTTTGGGATAAAGGTTCTCCAGCGCATCCAGGGTGGAGTCGTAAAAGTCGCAGTCCAACCGGAGTATGGCAAGGCTTTCGAGGGGGGCAGTGGGCAGCGTCTCGCTGAACCAGCCGGGCAGAAACTGCACCTGGTCGTCCAACAGACCATAGCGCTGGAAGTGGCCCCTGACGGTTTCGAGATCCACACGGAATCGGTCGATCTCGAGCACTTGCGGGTAATTGTACAATCCTTCATCCACCGAATTGGCGCGCGGTGTGGGGATGCCCTGAAACGAATCGGCCAGCCACACCGTGCGGTCGGTGACCCCGTGTGCGGCCAGGATCCCACGCAGGATGGTCATGCCGCCGCGCCAGACGCCGCACTCGACAAAGTCGCCGGGTACGCCACGGGCCAGACAATCCTCGATGCAGAGTTGGAGATGGTCGACGCGTTTGATGGTACACATGGTCAGCGCATCGCCAAACCAGAAGTGCTCGAACCAGGGCGGCTGGAGCAGCACTTCCAACGTGGGTGGGTCGATCACGTCGGCTGGGACGTCACGATTGAGTGTGTTCAAGACGCCTTTCTTCAACTGTTCGATATAGCGTTGCGGGAGTGTTTGCATGTGGTCCTCCGTTTGAGTGTAGATAGATGATGAGTGGTCTAGATTACGCACCCTTACAATACACAATCATCGTCACCCGAACATCAGGAAATAAATCGACTACCGTCACGAGAGCGTCAAGAGCGCGTCAGGATCGCGGTCGATGATGTTCGACTAGCCTCCCTGCACCGCCGGTCGGTTGGGGACCGGGTTGGCCAGTGCGGGCAACTTCTGGATGGCGCTCACCAGTTGTCTACTGGTCTGCTTTATCAAAGCTAGCAGCGTTGGCAGTGGGCGGTGCTGTGTCGGGCTTGCGGGCTGAGCGGATATGGGTGTGCTGGCGTGACGTTCACGACAGTGCCAGACCGTCACCTCGGCCTCGATCTCTTTTTGCCCCAGCCAGCGAGCCACCGAGATGCGATGATGCCCATCGCGCACAAAGTAGAGGTCGTTGACCTGGATCAACTCCACCAACGGCAACGGAACATCGGCATCGCGAGCGCAGAAGATGCTGATCCACCGCTCGTCGCTCAGGCGCTTGAGCGGGCGGAATGAGCTATCAAAGTCGTCACAACGCCCCTCGCTGCCCCGGACCCGGTCGATGGGGACCAGGCGCACACCGGCGTGACTACGGGTCTGCGGCCCATTCAATTGGGCAATCTCATGTAGAGTTTGTAAGGCTTCCTGGCGCCGTATGAGCTTACGCCATAGTTGACCCTGCCAGGCCTGTTGGTGGAAGCGGTCAAAACAAATGCGGGCGTGGTGGCGGACATTCATAGAGGGTTCGTGAGAGGTTATCGCTGTAAACATCATCTCCTCCTTGCTGTTTCGTTACCTATACCTGGTTTGTCGGTCTCACCCGGCTTGTACAACCGGGTCTGCTCGCAGCATACAGGCACACCGTCACCACAACGTCAGACGGCAGCGGCAAAAGTGTCAAGGGATCATAAGAAGATCGTCAGCGTTGGCCGGCCTGTGTGCGATGACGATTTCGTGACGGTTTGGATGGGTGGCAACAGCGGATCACGACAGCCACTGCTCAATGTTTCGCTGCGATAGAGCGCAGATGCGGCGGATTGGCAGACCCTACGCAATGAGGGTCGAGACCCGCGGATGTATAGAAAGACGCGGATTGTCTTTGCTCAAGGGCAAATCCGCGTCTTTCTGTACATCCGTGATTCTTGCGCATTTTTAATAAGCCCTACCTCAATTTCCTAAATCCATTGACAACGCCCGACTTCGTTGTATAATTGATTGCGAAGCCCACTGCAATTTGGCAATCGTGGAGACCCCCATGCCCCACCTGGCGATTTCGTGCATCGGCCCCTTCCAGGCGGCACTTGATGGCGAACCTCTCACTCGCTTTCACTCGGTGAAGGGGCAATGCCTGCTCGCCTATCTAGCTCTGGAAGCGGATGAACTGGGGCCGCGAGCACACCCCCGTGAGAAGCTAGCAATGCTGCTCTGGCCACTCGACAACGAAACCTCGGCGCGCGCCAGCCTGCGGCAGACACTCTACGAGCTGCGCAAACAATTGGGCGACAGCGACACCTCCCCCACACCATTTCTCCTCGTCACCCGGCAAACTGTGCAGTTCAACCCGGCCAGCGATCACACACTCGACGCGGCTGATTTTCTGGCGGCAATTCGGGATGGCAAGCTGGAGGGGGCGGCTGCACTCTATCGCGGCGAACTGCTCGCCGGCCTCTCCTGCGAGAGCGAACCCTTCGAGGAGTGGCTGCGCCAGAGCCGCGGCCGCTTCCACAACCTAGCCGTCGATGCCTGTTTCAAACTGACCGACCGGGCGCTCCGCCAGGGTGATCTCGCCCAGGCGCGCACCTACGCTCAACACCAACTCACCCTCGAACCCTGGCGCGAGGAAGCCCACCGCCAGTTGATGACGGCGCTTGCGCTCAGCGGCGAACGCAGTGCGGCGCTGGCCCAATACGAAACGTGCCGCCGCATCCTGGCCGACGAACTGGGCGTCGAGCCGGACGAGGAGACGACGGCGCTCTTTGAGCAGATCAAGGCGGGTAAGCTGCGTGGAGAGCGAAGCGCCCCTCTTCCAACCTCCCCAGGCTTCGGCGTGAGCTCAGCCGAACGCTTGGGGGAGGAGCCACCGGCTCGTCTGGCAAGCCAGCAAACGGTGCGCCACAATCTGCCGCCGCAACCCACACCCTTCATCGGTCGCCAGAACGACCTGGCCCAGATCAGTGGCCGCCTCGCCGACCCCGCCTGCCGGCTGCTCACCATCGTCGGCCCTGGCGGCATGGGCAAGACCCGCCTGGCGATACAAGCAGCGCAGGCGATTTTAGATTTTAGATTTGGGATTTTGGATGCAGCCGCCACGCCTAGCGACACGCCAAAATCCGGGGCGCCCGCTGGGCCCCAAACTCCAAAATTCGAGGGGGGTGTTTACTTTGTTGCCCTGGCCGGCGTGGCATCAGCCGATCATCTGGTGTCCACGATTGCGGCCGCGCTCGACTTTACCTTCTATGGCAGCGCCGACCCGAAGACACAGTTGCTCGACCATTTGCGCTCCAGGTCAATGCTGCTCGTGTTGGACAACTTCGAGCATTTGCTAGATGGGGCAGAGTTGGTCTCGGAAATCCTCGGCGCTTCGCCAGCCAGCAAAGTGCTGGCTACTTCGCGCGAGCCGCTCAACCTGCGCGAGGAATGGCTGCATCCGCTGGCGGGGATGAGTTTTCCACTGGAAGAGACGAGTACTGACCCCTTGGAAAGCTATTCCGCAGTGCAATTCTTTGTGCAATGCGCACGACAGATGCAACCTGGCTTTGACCTGGCCGCCGACGCAACCGAAGTGGTGCGTATCTGCCGTCTGGTGGAAGGGATGCCGTTGGGCATTGAACTGGCGACGACCTGGCTCAAACTCTTTCCCTGTGCGCAAATTGCGCGCGAGGTTGAACAGAGTCTCGATTTTCTTGCCACATCGCTACGCAATATCCCTGCCCGGCATCGCAATATACGCGCTGTCTTTGAACATTCGTGGCAATTACTCTCTGAAGCCGAACAGAACGTCTTGCAGCGGCTGGCGCTCTTCCACGGCGGCTTTGACCACACCGCCGCCCAACACGTAGCCGGCGCCACGTTCCCGTTCCTCGTGGCCCTAGCCGAAAAGTCTTTGATCCAGGTTGCGCCGGGCGAGCGCTATCAGATCCACGAACTCCTGCGCCAGTTTGCCGAGGAAAAGCTGGCCGAACAGCCGCAAGCGCAGGTCCAGGTGCAGGACCGTCACTCCACCTACTTCCTCACCTTCCTCAACCGACAAGAAGCACGCCTGAAGGGGAGCGAGCAGGCGGCGGCCTTGCTGGCGATAGAAGCAGACATTGAGAACATTCGCCGGGCCTGGCAGTGGGCCGTCACCCACCAAAAAATCGAGGAGATCGACCGTGCGCTTGAGAGTCTCTACGTCTTCTATTTGATCAAGTGTTGGTTCAAAGAGGGGATGATGGCGTTTGAGCAGGCAGCTACAGCCCTGGCGATGGACGAACCCGCCGGTAAGCAAGGCGTGCTTTGGGGCAAGCTACTGGCGCGCCAAGCATCCCTGTGGAGTTGGTTGGGTTCACACGTAGGAGCATCCAGCAGTCGCGCCAGCATTGAACTGCTCAATCACCAAAGTCTTACCATTTTGAACCAGCTCGGCGCAAGGGAAGAAACCGGGCTGGCGCTCAGCGGCATAGGCGGGCAATTAAGTAGGGTGGGGCGTTTTGACCAGGTGCTGCAAATGTTCGAACAGTCCCTGGCTGTCTTTACCGAGCAAAGCGATCACTGGGGTATGAGCCGTGCGCTCCACGACTTGGGCTTTACCTGTTATGCCGCAGGAAGGTACGAGGCTGCCTTCGACTATTTCCAGCGCGGTATTACTATCTGCCATGAAAGCGGCAATCTCAAAACACTGGGCGATCTGCTGAATATGGTCGGGGAAGTTCACAAGGTGCTGGGTGCGTACGACGCGGGCCGCCAGGCTACGCAAAAAGCCCTGGCGGCCCGCACCATGATCGGTGAGAAACGGGGCATTGCCTGGTCGCTCCAGCTCCTGGGCGAACTGGCCTGGCTCACCGGCGACAATGAGACGGCAGAACAGCGCTTGCTGGAGAGCCTGGCCCTCTTTCGCGAGATCGAGGTAACGACCGCAGCCGCGGCGGCGAACATTCTGGGTGAGGTTGCCGCCGGTCGTGGCGACTATGCCCAGGCCAAAGCATACTTCCACATGTCAATAACGCCATACCTGCAGTCAGACGCCCTCCACAGCAACTGGCTTCCGTTTGTCGGGCTGGCGGGGCTGGCCGCTCTGCTGATCAAGGAAAGCCAGCCCGCACCGGCTGCAGAATTGCTCTACCACGTGCTCTACCATCCGGCCGCCATGCACGAGACCAAAGAACGAGCGCAACGCCTGTTGGCCGATCTAGCCACAACACTCCCGCCGCAGGTGATGGCTGCCGCCCAAGTGCGGGCCGAGACACAAGATCTGTCCGCAACCGTCGCCGCTTTGCTGGCCGAAACTGGTGAACCCACTGCTCCGTGACCAACCAGCCTTCCCCTCACTTGCTTTGTGTGATCACACCGATCCCTCACCCTCGACATGGCCGATTTTTTGACCTACATCAAGAACTCGGCCTAGTCCGATTTCACTACACTAGGAGCCACACGATGACCCAACATCTCCGTATCAGCGACAATGGACGTTTTCTGGTCCGCACCGACGGCACGCCTTTCTTCTGGCTGGGCGACACCGCCTGGGAGCTTTTTCACCGCCTGAACCGCGAGGAAGCCGACCGCTATCTGGCCAACCGCGCCCAAAAGGGTTTTACCATCATCCAGGCGGTGGCGCTGGCCGAACGGCACGGTCTTACCGAGCCCAACGCCAACGGCGATCTGCCGCTGGTTGGGCACGACCCGGCCCGGCCCAACGAAGCCTATTTTGCTCACGTTGATTCTATAGTCCGTAAGGCGGCTGAGCTAGGGCTGGTGGTGGGTATGTTGCCTACTTGGGGATCCTACTGGAAGCGGGACAACGTGAATGCGATCTTCACCGCCGAGAACGCTCGCACCTATGCTCGCTTTCTAGGCGCCCGCTATCGCAATTCGCCCATCGTCTGGATTCTCGGCGGCGACAACAACATCAGCAACAACGAGGAGCGAGCCATCATCGAAGCCATGGCCGCCGGCATCAAGGAGGGGGATGGCGGTGACCACCTCATCACCTTTCACCCGCGTGGGCCGGGCGTCTCCTCCGACCACTTTCATATGGCTGAGTGGCTCGACTTCAATATGATCCAGTCGTCGCACGGTGCGCGTAACCACGACAATGGCCTCATGGTCGCCCGCGACTATGCGCGCCGACCAATCAAGCCGGTTGTGGATGGCGAACCGCGCTATGAGACCATTCCGGTAGGTTTCTACTTTCGCAACGTCGATCTCTACGACCGGTTCGACGCCTTTGATGTGCGCCAGGCAGCCTACTGGGCGCTGCTGGCCGGCGCCTATGGCCACACCTATGGTAACAACAATGTCTGGCAGATGTGGGCGCCAGGCCGCGAGGTGGTGATCGGCGCCAACACCCCCTGGTGGGAGGCGCTCGACCACCCCGGCGCCTTCCAGATGGGGTGGGTGCGCCGCCTCTTTGACTCACGCCCATTCACCAAACTGGTGCCGGCCCAGGAGATGGTTTTGGATGCTCCCAGCAGCGGCGGCGCCAAGGTCCGGGCCGCGTGTGCCGAAGACGGCTCGTTTGCCTTTATCTACTCACCAATGGGAGCACCCTTTACCGTTGACCTGGCGCGCATCCAGGCTTCCCGCGTCAAAGAGATCTGGTACGACCCACGCTACGGCGCCAGTTACCACAGCCACACCACCGCCAATATGGGCTTCCAAACCTACACCCCACCCAGCGCCGGCCGCGGTCTCGATTGGGTGCTGGTACTGGAGGATGAGGCCGCAGGATTTCCGTTGCCGGGGAGCCAACTGTAGGGCAGGATGGTATCTTGCTCTACTTGAACAACCTGACGCCTGAATGTATCAATGTTGACGGTTCAACCGGTGACTGTTAGGGTCTGTTGACATTTGGCGAATTCACGCAAGTGCGATGCACCTCTGGCCTGAACCGAAATGTCAACAGACCCTCGTGAAAACAATGTAGACTAATGCGCAATTTCCGCCAATACAGCGCCTGCGGCTGCGAACTCGTCGATCTCCTCCATTGTGTAACCATGTTCGAGCATGATTTCACGCGTATGTTCGCCCAGCAGGGGCGCGCCGCGACGTACGGATGCGGGCGTCTCTGAGAACTTGACCGGCGCGCCCAACGTCTTCACCGGCCCCAACCGGCTGTGCTGCACCTCGGTGACCATCTCCCGCGCCTGGGTCTGCGGGTCGGCGTGCATTTCGCCGATGGAGAGCACAGGGCCGCCGGGCACGCCCAGTTCGTCGAAGAGCGCCAGCCACTCGGCAGTGGTGCGCTCGCGAAAATAGGGTGTGAGGAGATCGACCAGCGCCGGTAGGTTTGCGAGGCGGCTGGCGTTGTCCACAAAGCGCGGGTCGCGACCCAGGTGTTCGGCATCCAGCGCCCGGATCAGCTTTTCCCAGTTGGATTGATTGGCCGCCCCGATGTTGAGCCAGCCATCTTTGGTGCGGAAGGCCTGGTAGGGCGCCATCAACGGATGCGCCGATCCTAACGGCCCTGGCGAGACGCCCGTCGCCAGGCAGATGGCCGACTGCCAGTAGGTGAGCGTGATGCCGGCCTCGAAGAGCGAGGTGTCCACCAGTTGGCCCTCGCCCGTTCGCAGCCGGTGGGTATAGGCCGCCAGCACGCCCATCGCCGCCAGAATTCCCGCCGTAATGTCGGTGACCGGCGCCCCGACCTTGACCGGCTCCGGTTCTTTGCCCTCCACCGGCATGTCACCGGTGATGCTCATCAAGCCGCTCATGCCCTGGGCGATCAGGTCAAAGCCACCACGGTCGGCGTAGGGGCCGGTGCGGCCAAAACCGGTGAGCGAACAGTAGATGAGCGCCGGGTTCTTCGCCCGCAGCGCCTCATAGCCAAAGCCCATTGCCTCCATCGCCCCGGTGCGCAGGTTCTCGACCAGCACGTCGGCGCGCTCGATCAGCCGGTGCAATACGGCCCGGCCTTCGGCGCTGCGCAGATTGAGCGCAATCCCGCGCTTGTTGCGGTTCATCATCATAAAGGCCGCCGATTCGCCGCCAGGCCCAGGGGGAATGGTAGGCGGGATGGTGCGGCGCGTGTCGTCGCCGTCGGGCAGACGCTCGACCTTGATCACGTCGGCGCCCATATCGGCCAGCATCAGGCCGCAGGTCGGCCCGGCCATGATATGGGTGACTTCGACGACCTTGAGGCCGGCAAGTGGACCAAAATCTCTTTTCATCGCTGATCAACCTTTGACAACAGCAGGTACACCGAGGGCGCCGAGAAGACACAGAGATTGTGTGTTGAAAGTCAACCCCCAACTGGTATGTTGCGGAGATGCAGGGGGTCGAAGGGCTTGCGGGTCTTGAGGACACCGAAGGCCAGG
>QEUW01000349.1 GCA_003577005.1 Chloroflexota bacterium
CCCGGATACAGGCTGCAATCCATTCGGGCACAGGCCGGCTCTATCTCACCGGCTCTCAATTGGACGTATGGCAGAGCGACACGGGTGGCTATCGCTGGCAAGAACAGGCGCTGGGCTTGCGCGTGTTCGACCTTGAGAAGCTGGAGATGGTGCAACACATCAAGCTGGCCGTTAGCAGCGCCACTATCACGCCCAACGGCCACTATGTGGTTGTGTCTGCTATGCCGATGCAAGCCAGTCCGCAGGAGCAGGGGGCAGCTGCGGATGGGTACGGTCTCTATCTGTTCCAGGCCGATTCTCTCGATCTGGTGGCTGATGTACCGGTAGACGGCTGGTTTCAGATCGACGAGTTCGTCTTCAACGACTATGTCTATGTGCATATTGGCACAGAACTAGACAGTGGAGAGTGGATCACCGCGCTACAAGCGAGAGCGGCGCCATCGCTTGCGGTCGTGGCTGAACGAACATTAGAGGGTAGTTATGCGGATTTGATCGGGGTGGACAACCGGCAAATCGATTAGCCCTATTCTGTATTCACACGGACAGGAGAAGTGTATGCCAACGATCCAATCAACGTCGTATGTGATCGCTGTCAACGATCTAATGCGTTCTGCCGAGTACTATCGGGGTGTGTTGGGTTTCGAAGTACGAGAAATTGGTGACAGTGGCTGGCGTATTTTTGAGCGGGACAACTGCATCATCAGGGCTGGACATTGTCCAGACGCAGTTCCGCCACGAGAACTGGGCGACCATGCCTACTTTGCCTACCTGCGCGTGGATGGCATCGATGAATACTTTGCCCAGGTGCGGGCGCGAGGCGGGCGCATTTTGAAAAAGCTGAGAGATGAACCGTGGGGGATGCGCGAGTTTGCGCTGGAAACAATTGACGGCCACCGCATCATGTTTGGGTCGCCAATAGGGGTATAGAGGCACTTAGAGCCTATCCGAATAACGGTTGCGGGTCCGAGAACTACACCTGCGAAAGGGCTTGGTCGCAGAGTGATTCGGATAGGCACTTAAGGGTATGGCTCTTAACCCCTCTCAAATCCAAAATTCAACCAGGAGGAACGATGAGAACTCAGCGACTCGGCACTGTGCTTACAGTGATCAACTTTGTGCTTTTCTTGTTACTCTTGACCCAGGCCCGCCCCTTGGTAGCACAGAACGTGGCGCCGGTGCTCCGTGGACGTGCGCTCGAAATCGTGGATAATCAGGGACGAGTTCGGGCCAGCATTACCGTTGAGCCAGCAGTCACCATGAATTCACGAACGTACCCGGAAACAGTGCTGTTACGTCTGACCGACCCCAAGCGCGGACCCGTCGTGAAGCTCACTGCTTCGGAGGAAGGCTCGGCGCTTGGCCTCTCGGATGACGCTGAGGGTGGCGTTCAGATTTTTGCTAGAAACATGGGCAGCTTCGTGAAAGTAGTCAGTAAAGAGGGGCGAACACGGCTCATCAAGCCGTAGCGTCCGCACAACTTTGACAGCGATAATGTAATGATACGACCGCATCGAGATCGGCCCTGCACCGTTGTCCTGTGAAGCAGAGCGTAGGCCCTAGCCCTTCTGCTGTTCACAAAGTGTCATTGGACCAGCCCGGTGTTATGGGCGGTGGTCAGTGAATCGAGGTTCATTCCGGATACAACGATGACCAGGCTCTTATTCCAACAGCTTTCAAACCACCGGCTGTGGTTGGGTGTGAACATGGCTGCGCTCCTTCCCCTGCTCCGATTAGTGGGGATGGTGGTGGAGGCGCCGCGTTCGCATGGCCCAGTCATGTTCGCCTCAGGATTGTCGCAGGATATTGTCCTCTTCAGCGGCAAGACCGCGCTGGTTCTGCTGGTGTTATCGCTGGTCTGTACGCCCGCTGCTCGCATCTTTAACTTCAACGGGGTGATCAAGGTGCGCAAGTCATTGGGGCTGTGGGGTTTCTTCTACGCCTGTTTCCACGCCCTCTTCTTTATGGGCGGCAAGGAGTTCTTCCTGCTGGAAAGCACAGCATGGTGGAATGTCTGGCAGATGCTGCCGCCGATCTTTAGCGGGCTCACCAAGACCCCCTATGCGCGTGAGGGCGCCTATGCGCTAGCGCTGCTTTCCCTCCTGGCGCTCACCTCTAATCGCCTGTCGATACACCTGTTGCGCAAAAACTGGAAACGGCTGCACCGGCTGGTCTATCTGGCCGTGCCGCTAGCCGTCTATCACTACTGGCGTCGCGAAGAATTCATGGCGGAAACACCCGATTACTGGCAGCCGGCCATCTTTGGCGCGGTGGTTGGGCTGTTGCTACTCGTGCGCATTCCACTCGTGCGCCGCCGGGTAACGGCTGCCCTCTTGAGGTGGCTGCCGGGTAAACGGTTGGAGAAGGGGCAGCGCATTCGCACGCCCAAAATTATGCAGCAGATTCCATCCCGGGAGATTGTCGATACATCGGGGCCACATTTTGCCAGACCCAGCCGGTTGAGCGCCAATGGTGAGAATGGCCGCGGGGGCGCAGAGAAAATCAGTCCAGATGAGAAGCGGCTTCAAGCAGTGGAACCAACAGCAGAGGTATCTGAACGACGATAGGAGGAATCATGTACAAACAAACGACCGGCGTTGCCCTGGTGATTGGATTGTTCAGCCTGCTCTTGGCCCAGCCTGCTGCCGCCGGCGGCTGGACGGTCGTCACGCTCGATGAGTTGCCGGTGGCAATCCGGTCCGGTGAACCTGTAGAGATCAGCTTCCAGGTGCAACAACATGGTGTTCGCCCGCTTACACTCGGCGCAGGTGAGGTCATTCTGACCGCACAGCAGCAGGGCAGCGACCAGACCATCCAGATCATGGCGCAACCGACAGGCCGGCCGGGTCATTACAGTGCCGAGTTCGTCCTGCCTGCAAGTGGCGTCTGGAAGTGGGAAATCAAGCCGGGTTTTTTTCCGCCGGCACCTATGCCGGACTTGACAGTTGAGCCAGCGAAGACGCAGCTCGCGCCGCGCATGCCTGCATCTGGCGAGTGGGGTTGGTGGCGGCAGATGGCGTTTCAGATCATGAGCCAATTGCGCCTACCGGCAGATTCTTCTTCGGCGACTACAACCGGCGCCGACCTCGCCACCGACCCGGTGAGCTACGGCAAGGCCCTCTTCGTTGCCAAGGGATGCGCCACCTGCCATCTCCACACCTCAGCATTGGTCCCGCTTTCGACGGGGGTTGGCCCTGAGCTGAGCAATTACCAGGTCATTCCCGAATATGTCACAGCTTGGCTACGCGACCCAAAGGCGATCAAGCCCCAAACTCAGATGCCTACCCTCGCGTTGCAAGAGCCTGAAATCGAGGCGCTGGTCGCCTTCTTGAGCGCCGGGCAGCGCTAACTCCAGGTCAAGAAAGTTCTGAAGCGTTCGCACGTTCTCGTGCGAACGCTTCAGCCATCCTGGTCACTTTGGTATTGCTCTTGATCCCCGCCTGCTCCGATCCTTGAGCAGACCCTTCCACCATCATCCGACTGGTGTCCGCAGCGCGTCCCAAACCGTTGATCGTAGCAAGCCAAACCCGCCTGTTGAACTTTTGGCAGGTGGCGGAGCCAACGACGACTGCTATGCTACGTCACGCCAGTACAGTTGTATTGGCCATGACTGGCAGAGCGACCGCATAGCCATGCGGTCGCCACAAAGGGAAGCGAGGGGAACGATCCATGTCCAAGACCATTTTGCAAGTAAATTTTCAGTACAGCTTTCCGCTGGCCGAGTTGCATGCCCTGATCAACGGCGCTGCCGAGCCCATTGCCCAGACCGATGGTTTGCTCTGGAAGGTCTGGCTATTGAACGAAGAACAGCGGACAAGCGGTGGTATCTACTTGTTTGCTAACGAACGCGCCGCACAAGCCTATGCCGATGGGCCTATTTTGAGCAAGCTCCAACAGCATCCGGCGATCTCCGGCTTTAGCGCCAGGTTGTTCGGCATTGTGGAAGAGGCCTCCAAAGTAACTCGCGCGCCGCTGTGACCGGGTAGTTCGGCGATTCTGCACTAGGCAGCTCTATTGTCTGGTTGGCACTGTTTGCATCAACCAGACAATAGAGCTGCCCAGGACAACTGCGCTACCCGATCAAGTGATCCTGTGGTATCATAGACCGGCGTGCAGATTGGCCGGACAAATAACGATGAAACCCAGAAAGGTGCCCCGATTTTCCCACCTGCTAGCCTTGCTCTTGAGCGGGCTGATCAGCGGCTGCATCCTGATCGTACCACTGGCGCCGGCCCGCAGCGCACCGGCGCCAAAGCCGGTGATGCAGCCGGCCCTGGCGCCGCCCACGCCGGATCGCTACGCCGGGCTGACCATCGATGATTTGAGTACACGCAGCTACGGCGAAGGCGAGTTGCGGGTCGAACAGGTCCTGGCGACGGGCGCAGCCTTTACACGTACGCTTATCAGTTATGAGAGCGATGGGATCAAGATTTACGGCTTTATGAACGTGCCGCTCGGCGATGGCCCGTTCCCGGTCGTCATTATCAACCACGGCTATGTGGACCCGGCTATCTACCGCACGCTCACGTACACCACCCGCTATGCCGATGCGCTGGCCAACGCCGGTTTTATCGCCATCCACCCCAACTTCCGCGGCTATCCACCTTCGCAGGAGGGGCCAAACGAGTTTCGCACCGGTTTTGCTATCGACGTGCTCAACCTGGTGGCTCTGGTGCGCAAACTGGGTGGGCAGCCCGGGCCGCTCGAAAAGGCCAACCCGGCGGCGATCGGTCTGTGGGGGCACAGCATGGGCGGTGGTGTCACGCTGCGCGCCCTCACGGTGGATGCGGAGATCAGGGCCGCCGTGCTCTACGGCGCCATGAGCGGTGACGAACAACGCAACCACGACCGCATCCTCGTGTTTACCAACGGCCTGCGCGGCCAGTGGACAGAAGGTGAGGCGCCTTCCGCAGCCGACCTCCAGCGCATCTCGCCTAGCTACCACCTCGACCGGATCGCTGCGGCGGTCAGCATCCACCATGGCGAGTTCGACCAACAAGTGCCGCTGTCCTGGTCGGTGGAGCTGTGCGACCAGCTTCAAGCGCTGGGCAAAACAGTCGAATGCTATGTCTACGCGGGCGCGCCACACACCTTCGGCGGCGAGACGGATGCACTCTTTATCCGGCGCACCATCGACTTCTTCCAGCGAGAACTTCAACCTGACGCGCAGTAAAGGTCTCGCAAGAAAATCGCATCCGCATTCCGGGAAAGGGTCAGAGAGATGCTCTGGTCATTCTCCACTGGTTCTAACCCTTTTGCGGAATGCTTGTGCCGTCGCTTCTTCACCCCAAAATCCTATGCACTCAACCCTTTAACCTCGGAAGTTGCATAAGTTAAAGAAGCGTGTAGAATGTGTTGCACCGGCAAGACACCGTATTCTGTGACGTATACCGGCCTCTACGCAAACCGTATCTCGTGTCGTCATGTCAACGGCGAAGGCCCCCATTGAGAGTTGGAGTGGCGCCATGATCCAGACGTTGCCCAATCAGCTCAGCACAAACGGTGCGCAGACGGTGGAAGCGACAGCCGACCCGGCGCTCTTCGACCAGATGCCCGCCATCCTCCAGGTGCTGGATCGGGAGGGGTGGTTGTTGACCGTCAACGCGCGCTGGCTGCGAGTGCTGGGCTATGAGCGTAGCCAGGTGGTGGGGCGCCAGTTTGTAGAATTTCTCACCCCTGAAGGCGCTGAGCGCTTCCGCGATCAATATCTGCCGGCTTTGCTCGCACAAGGGTCGCTCGAAGAAGTGGAATGCCCTTTTGTCCGCCAGAATGGTACGGTTGTCGAGATGATGCTCTCGGCCACGGCAGAAACCGATGATACCAGCGAGGTGACACGGCTGTTTGTCGCGCTGCGAGACATCAGCCGGCGCAAACAGGCCGAGCAGACCCTATATGAACTTGCCAAGGCAACAGCTACAGTGACCGGTGATACCTATTTTCGCACGCTGGTTGACCGGCTGGCCGATGTCTTCGGGGCACGCACGGTCTTTGTTACCGAATGCGCCGATCAGGCAATGACACGTGTGCGTACGCTAGCCCGCATTCGCAACAACCAGGTGGTGGAAAACATCGAATTTGATCTCGCCGGTACACCCTGCGAAGGCGTGATCGGCGGTTCGGTCTGCCATTATCCTCGCAACCTCGAACAGCTTTTCCCGTGCGAAGTCGGCAACGAGAGTTACCTGGGCGTGCCGTTTTACGATTCACAGGGCCGGGTACTCGGCCACATCGCCGTCATCGACGACAAGCCGTTGCACTGTGACCGGCGTGATATTGCCGTGCTCGAAATCTTTGCCGCCCGCAGCGGTGCGGAGCTAGAATGCAAACAGAAAGCGCGCGCCCTCCGCAATCACCAGGAAGAGTTGACCCATCTCTACACCCGGCTTCAGGATACGAACCGCTACCTGGAACAACAGATAGCCGACCGCACACAGGAGATCGAGCGCCGGCGCCTGGTGGCCGAGAGCCTGCGCGACATGGTGTTGATCCTCAATTCGAACCATCCGCTCAGCGAGATCCTCGATTACATCGTGGCAACGGCCACTCAATTGTTGAGCGCCGACAGCGGTGCGATCTATAGCCTGGAGCAGGACCAACAGACGTTGGTCATCCAGGCGGCCCGTGGCCTCCCGGCGGCGTACGCCCAAAACTTGAGCTTTGCGGTGGAGCGGAGCTTTCTTGGGCAGGCCATCCTGCGCCGCCAGCCCATTGTGTTCTCGAACCTGGCCGAAGCCTTGAGCGAACGCGATATCGACCTGGATAGCTCACGGCGAGTCTTATTGGCCGAACACTACCAGACATTGCTGGCAATCCCCCTGTTGCGGCAGACAGTCGAAGGGGAGATCGGCGAGGTTTTTGGCGGCATTGCTCTCTATTATCCCCAGCCTCACCAATTTTCCGACGAGGAGATCCGGCTCTCCGTAGCCTTTGGCGCACAGGCGGCCCTGGCAATCGAGAATGCCCGTCTCCGCCAACAGGTCGAGCAAATGGCCGTCCAGGAGGAGCGCAGCCGCCTCTCGCGCGAGTTGCACGATTCGGTCACCCAGTCGCTCTATAGCCTGACCTTGCTGGCCGAGGGCTGGCGTCGCCTGGCCAAGAACGGGCGACTGGAGCAGATCGATGAGGCGCTGACCGAACTAGGCCAGATCGCCCAGCAGGCGCTGCGCGAGATGCGGCTGTTGGTCTACGCCCTGCGGCCGCTATCCCTGGAGGAGGCTGGCCTGATTGGCGCACTCCATCAACGGCTCAACGCCGTGGAGAAACGCTCGGGTGTCGATGCGCGCCTGGTAGTGACAGATGTGTTGGAACTGCCGGCGCCGGTCGAGAATTGCCTCTATCGCATCGCTCAGGAAGCGTTGAACAATTCGCTCAAACACGCCGTCGCTACAGCCATCACCGTGCGGGTCGCAGCCACGACCGGCCAGGTCACGCTCGAGGTTACAGACAATGGCCGGGGCTTTGCACCTGCCCTTGCCCACGAATCCCCAGGCATTGGGCTGAGCAGTATGCGCGAACGGGCCGAAAAATTGGGCGGCACGGTCACGATCCTCTCAGCGCCCGGCCAGGGTACGACTGTCCGGGTACAGATGCCACTTCTATCGGTCATATAGACCGGGCCGCATCCCTCTCTCGCCACACTACCCCTCTGTCGCACGTTGGTCTCCCCTCTTGTCTGCATCGATTGGCGCCGGACGGACAGGTAATTTTGCTTACTGGCTGCAAGCAAATTAGCGTCCGACTTCGTGAAAATGATTGGATGCGGGGAGCGGTTTGCTGCGCGATGATCGATGACGAACCGTTTCATGGTGGGCAAACCGACACGATTCATAGCCAGTAACGCCAACCCAAGTTTACAGTATTCTGGCAAGACGTAAAGTTCCGCACGGTTTCACTACAACAA
>QEUW01000350.1 GCA_003577005.1 Chloroflexota bacterium
CCGGTGGCTGCCGGGGATCACCCGCAGCGCGCCGGTTTCACGAGTGAGCGGGTCGAGATAAAAGGCGACCTTGACGGCAAAAAGTTGGCCCCAGTTGCCATCGGGGTGCCAGCGTGTATCGCCGGTATAATAGTTGCCATCGCCACCACAGTAGTTGAAATCCTCCCCAATGACGCCACCGATCAAGCCCAGGATGGCCGGATGGTCGAGGATGGCGCACATTTCGGGGGTGTGTTCAATCGGGCCGCCAAACATGGTACGTTTGGAACCGTCGTGGGTCTGCCCGCCGCCGCGCTGTTGGATCGACCATTCAAAACCCTCGGTAATCCGGGCAATCTCAACTGGTGTAAAGAGCTGCCGGATAGCAAGATAGCCAAAGGTGTGGAAAAAATTGACCTGTGTTTGCGTGAGTTTCATGCCTGTCTGCCCGACTGGATGAGTGGAGTGAGAAATAGAAAAAGGGTGCCAGTTAGCCGCGCGCCGGTTCGGACATAGTCTCGCGCGCCTTGCGCGACAGCTCCGCCAGGTGCCCATCGTTGGCCATGACCTGTTCGAGATGTTTGATGCGTTCGGGGCCGGCGGTGCGGACCATCTTTTCGCCATAGACGCGGTCGATCCAGAAGCGCGCCGCACCGCCGATATAGTCGCGCAATTCGCCCAGTTTGGCTTCGGGATAGCGCTGGCACAGGTTGATGGTAAACATACGGCGATGGGTGTTGCCGCCAAAGGCCGCGTGCTTGGTGTTGTGGTTGAAACAGACCAGGTCGCCGGGTTTGGTCTCCAGCGCAATGGCCGGCAGGTCACGCCCCTCGACACCCCACAGTTCGCTGCTCTGGCGGATCTGCGCTTGCAGCGCATCGGCAAAACGGTCGCCGATGCGGTGGCTGCCTGGAATGACCCGCAACGCCCCCGTGGCAGCCGTCAGCGGGTCAAGGTAAAAGGCGAGCTTGATGTGCAGAATCTCTTTGTGCCAGCCGTCGGAGTGCCAACGGGTGTCGCCGACATAGTAATTGCCGTCACTGCCCATGTAGTTGTAATCAGACCCCAGCAGGCTGGCTGCAATGCCGTGGATGCGCGGGTCGTCGAGCAAGGAGGCGAGCACTTCGCTCTGGTCGATAAAGGGCACGATACACGAGCGGGCCGTGCCATCGTGCGCCCTGCCATTGTGACCACCGCCCCGCCCCTGCCAGACCACCTCGAATTCACGCTCGATCTCAGCGGCGCGGTCGGCCATCAAGCCGGGGAAGCTGAGAAAGCCAAAGGTGTCGAAGAAAGCGAGTTGCTGTTCGTTGAGCTTGAAACCCCCGTCAGCCATTGTGTCCGTCTCCTTCTGGTAGGTTGCAATAGGTGAGAATTCGTTCTTTGGCGCCCAATACATGCTGCATAAAGGTGCTCTGGGCCAGGGCGACATCACCCGAATTGAGCACATCGATCAGATCATCGTGACCATGAATGTGCATCTCCAGTTGCGAAGAGGTGAGCGCGCTGTTGGCCTCGTAGAGAAAACGATTGATACGCGTGCGCAAACTGGAAATGACTTCGAGTAAGAGCGAATGGTCGGCGATCTGCCAGAGCGTTAAGTGATAGCGATAGTCTAGCTCATAGACCTGTTGTAGATTGCGTTGGCCGGCTGCCCGGCGCATCTCCTCGACGATCTGGCGTAAGGTTCGTTCGTGGTCGGGCGACCACCGTTCGATCACCCGTTCGGCGACAAAGCGTTCCAACACCACGCGCAACGAGGAAATCTCTTCGATCTCTTCGCGCGTGGGGATATAGACCACCGCGCCACGGTGGGGCAATTTGCGCACCAGCCCCTCTTCGACCAGCCGCTGGATCGCTTCGCGAATAGGGATACGGCTCATGCCCAGCCGCTCGGCCAGGTCCCGTTCGATCAAGCGCGTGCCCGGCAGCAGCGAACCGTTGCGGATCGCTGCCTTGAGGCGGTCTGCCGCCTCGTCGCTCAATGTGCGTTGCGCTACCGGCTGTAGTTCTGAAAATCCCATAGGCAAACTCGTCTAGTAGTTGGCTGTAGGCGGCTCACCTTGTTGATCACAAAGGAGTTGATCACAAAGGAGATGGGTAGGGCCAGGATATGCCCATAGCGGGCACCAGAAAGGCAACGCCTCTCCGTCCCTGGCCAACGGGAATGGATGCGGTATATTGTATACCATTTGTGAGGGTGTGTCAACTTGTAGACGACGGCGGACAGGGCTATTTCATGTAGCAGGCGGTTACATCTGTATCAACCGTTCTTGCGCGGGGCGTTGCGCTAAGGCAGCGGGTGGGCTTTCCGGTTAGCTTCTGACAAATTTGGACAGCCGGTAGATCCGTCGGGCGTTTTCGTAGAAGAGCTTCAGTTTGTCGGCCTCGGAAGCAGCGGCAATGGCCCAGTCAAGCGCGCCCAGCCAGCGCGCATAGCCGCCTGCCAGGTCGCAGACAGGCCAGTCACTGCCGAACAGCACGCGATCCCAGCCAAAACAACCGATCACATGGTCAAGATAGGGCCGCAAATCTTCAGGGGTCCAGTGCTGATGGTCGGCCTCGGTCGTCAACCCGGAGAGTTTACAGGCGACGTTGGGCAATGCTGCCAGTTCGGCCATCTGGTCGGCCCAAGGCTGGTATAGGCCCTGGCGGATGCCCGGTTTACCCAGGTGGTCGAGGACAAATTGCACCTGCGGGCACGCCCGGACAAGTTGGATGGTTGCAGCCAGGGTAGGGTGAAACAACACCAGATCGATGACAAGGCCATACTCTCCCACTAGAGTCGCGCCCTGAGCCACCTCTGGTCGCCGAGGGAAATCCGGCGCCATAAACTCGAATGAACGCCGTACGCCCACAATGCGGCCTGTGTCCAACGCCATCACCTGGTCGAGATAGGCGCGCAGCTCTGGCTGTTCCAGCGGCGCCCAAACCACCAGGCCGGCGACCCGATCACGCTGCGCCGTCTGTGCGAGCAGCCATCTGGTTTCCGCTAACCCATCGGCGCCAGCCGAGGCCGCTTCGACACAAATGGACTGGTGTACGCCATGCGCGGTCGCCACGGCCTCAAAATCGGCCAGGGTGTAAGGGCGGTTGAGCGCGGGCGCCTGATCAAACAGGGTATAGCGCAGTTGGCTAGTGTCCCACAGGTGGTGGTGTGCGTCTATGATCTTCATGGCTACTTCGAGGTCGAAAGCAGAATATCCGGCTCGGTGAGTTCTTCGTCGAGTGGAAAAGTGGGACGAACAATGCGGCGGAAAGGCAACTGGCGCATATCGGCCGGTGTGGGACCGGGCAAGTCGAGCACAAAATAGCCTTTCATCACGTCACGATAGCCAAAGCGGAAGTTCATCATATTCTTGACACCCACAAACTTCGCCTGTTCGGGCTGGAGACCTGCTGCCCGGTACTGCTCGTCCGCCCAATCATAGGTGGGGAGTGACATGACCAGAACCTGGATGCTGCCAATTTGCAGGACAACCACTGGCCCCATTGACGACCACGAGCCGCCCAGGATGCCACCGGTGTAGCAGAAACGACCATCAAGGCTGCGCAGCACCTTGCCCGTGACACGCAGCGGCTCGCCCCAGTGCGGGTCCAGCTTGTGGCCCAGGTCGAGCGTCACTTCATTGCCGGCGCCATGCTGGAGGCATAGCTGTACGGCTTCTGGGTCCACCACCATGGCCAGGCAAGGCTCGCTCACACCGGCAGCCAACAACCCGCTGACCAGGCCGATGCCATCGCCGGATGCGCCTCCTCCGGTCGTGTCGGCGGTGTCTAGCAGCAACACAGGCCCGCCAGAGATTTCCCGTCCTCGCCGTACGGCTTCGGCGACGCTAATGACATCAACGATGAACGCGTGGCGTCGATGCCAGAAGTGGTAAGCCAGCCTGCTTGCTGCTTCAGTAGCCTGGTCGCGGTCGTTATCGGTCACTACCAGGGCGCTGCAACCCATATCCGGCATGTCAATGTATGAACCCACGAAGAAGAGTGAGGTCGAAAGGATGCCGGGCGCCGTCTCCAACAGCTTGGCGTCGCGCATGAGCAGCGCAAATGGCCCATCGCCCTGCGTCGAACCGTGGAACCCGGTCAAGATCAGCGGCAGCTTGGCGTGGCCGATCACGGGTTGGACCTCGCTGCGTACTGCCCGCAACAGCAAGGTGGCGCCGCGCACCCCAGTCGAAAACACATCGTCGTGGGGATAGTGTTCATAGCCCAGAATGGCGTTGCAATGTTCCACCATCCGCCGGGTGACGTTGCCGTGTAGGTCAAGGGTCATCACAATGGGCACAAGGGGTCCAACCATCTTGCGCACCGCCTCGGCTATCGCACCTTCTGGATCGTCTTCGGCTTCGGTTGCCATCGAGCCGTGGTGTGACAGGAATACACCGTCAATTGCGCCGGCTGTGCGCAGCGGCGCTAACAGTCGTTCCGTCAACTCGGCATAACAGGCTGCGGATAAGGGCTTTGAGGAATTGGCGCGCGCGGCAAGCAACGGCGCGATTTCCACGTCGCTTGCCGCCGTCAGGGTCTCCAATGCGCCGGCGACTTCGTTGGTTGTGCCGGCCAGTGTGAACACTTCCTCGCCTTCTAGCAGATAGCCGGTGTGGCGGAAGAAGTCGACTTCACAAAAGCCGGGGACGAAATGGTTTGATTCGGAAGAGATTTGTCCAACAGCGATTCTGAATGGCATAGCAAAAAGCGACCACGGATCATGCGGGTTGAACGGGTTCACATTGATAGAAAGTGCGCAGTTGGCTTGGCCCTCCAAAGGTGCGACGCACTTTGGAAGTGCGTTGCACCTGAGCAAAAAACTGTGCAATCGATTCAGGCTGTGATTGCCTCTTGTTCTCGACGTAGCTGCCAGGCAAACGATTCGGGCAGGCGCACATCGTCGTAGGTAAGCAGGCCGTCTTCGGGAATTTCATGCATGACCTCGGCGCCGGCGGTCAGCCCCATAGGCACGAGCTTTTGTGCTCTGGCCGTACTTGCTTTCTCGAGCAGCCCATAGACGGTGTAGCCGCCTTCGCCATCGAGGATGGTGCCGGGCGCCAGCTTTTTCTTCGCCGCAGCAACCACTTCGGCGGTGTGGCCGATTGGCGCGGCGATGGCGCGACCGGCCAGCATCATGCGAGCGACGCCGATGGGCATTTCATGGCCGACAAAGTGTTGTGGCCGGTAGATCATGGCCTGCTTGCTATGCTCGCCAAGGATCATCCCCGTGATCTCGCCGTAGGAGGCCAACGAATCCATGGCATAGTTGTCTGCGGCAGTGAAGACGGCGAAAAGACCGCCGCGCAGATTGCGCTCTACAGGTGTGCCGTCTGGATAGACGGCGCTGACCGCCTCGACCACGCCCTCTTGTTCCAGAATGCCGCCCTTGCTTTTGAGGGCAAGCGTGTTGGGCATATCGCGCAGATCAATGGCCTGGAAATGCATCCCCCGCACATCGGGGACCAGACCGGTGGCGTTGGCCAGGGCAGCCATCTCAATGGCGTGCTTGGTGCCATCCAGAAAGGAGCCAAACATTTGCGCGTTGTACTCTTTACCGCTAAAGCCGTACAGGCGCGGCACATCATCCGGGTTGGCTTTGCGGAAGCTGGGCAGAAAGCGCGTCCCTTTGCCGGCGGCCACCACCTGAAAACCGAGCGTCTTTGCCCAGTCCCACAATTCATAGGCCAGGGCCGGTTCGTCGCCGTAGGCCAGGCTGTAGATTACCTCTTGCTCATTGGCCAGTTGTCGCAGACGGTAGCCGGCCAGCACGTCAGCCTCGACTGTGACCATGACCACATGTTTCTGCGCCTGAATGGCCTGATAGCCGTGCCGGGCCGCCACATTCACATGGCCGGTCGCCTCGATGACCACATCGACGCGGCTGCCGAACAGGGCATCTGCGTTGCGCGATACCGCCGGGCGCCCTTGATCGATGGCGGCATTGACCGCTTCGGGGCTTTCCGCCTGCACGACCCGATCCGGATCAGCGCCCCCTAGTTTCAGAGCGCCTAGTGCCCGTTTTGCGTTCAGATCGGCCACCACGGCTACCCTCATTCCCATCATGCGATCCATCTGCGCAATGATCTGGGTGCCAAACGTCCCGGCGCCGATGATGCCGACCTGGATCGGCGTGTGTGTATGTTCTCGTTCTTGAAGATATTCGTACAGCATCAGGGCTGAAGTCCTCTCATTGCTCGACGACGATCACAAACCGTTCGCCCGGCACGGCCACTGTCACCGGCAACGTTGTCTGTGCGACCGGAACGAATGGCTGGTAGAGCAGCACCGGGCCGTGTGCGTTGCCATCAAAGCGTACGGTGGCCTCGAGCGGGGCCTCACTCTGGTTGACCACGACACAGGCACGCTTGCCGGTTTTGCGATTGCGGTGGGAGTTGAATTTTAGCGGCTCAGACCCAACGACGGAAACTTCCAGGGTGTCCAAAAATTCGCCAAAGAAGATGGTTTCCTGCAATTCGGCGCGGATGCGCAACGCTTCGGCAATGTAGGTCGCGATGGGCCGGCTCTGCTGGTCGGCGATAGAGCAACTGTAACGCACCGGGCCGACGATGAGCTGGTACCCGTAGCGGATCGCATTATTGACGTTATTGTAATCCCACGGCTGCACCACGGCAAAGGTGGGCAGGAATTCGGGGAAGGTGTACTTCATCACGGGGAGATGGTCGAGCATGTCGTGCCAGAGCCACCAGGCATCGCAGTAGGAGAGCAGGCGATCCCACGGCGACTCGACACCCAGGCAGAATTCGGGGTTGTAGGCCTGACCGGCAGCCAGGGTTTCCTCCATACAGGCGATCACACCATGAAAGTAGGACTGATCGCCCGGCAAGGTGAGCGCCGGATTGAAATTGACCGCGTTATGGCCGATCACTTTGTCATAATGGATGCCATCAGCGCCGATTTCCGCCAACTTGCGCATCTGCTCGACAAGGATATGCCGGTATTCCGCAAACCCCGGGTCGCAACCGCTGATCGGCGGGCGGGTGAGCCCCATGCGCGCGCCCAGCGTGCCCATGCCCCACCCCGAATAGGTGATCTGTCCCTTGCCGTTCATCATGCGGTACTGGTAGAGCTCGTCGCGATACCATTCCGTCGAGATGTCTACCGGCTGAATATTGGCAAAAAAGAAGACCTTGACCCCCAGGCGGTGGCACGCTTCGATGCCGGCAGCCAGATCTTCCCATGTGCCCAGGCGCGGGTCGGGTGTGTAGTTCGGATATTGGTTGTCGTGGCCCCCGACGTTCCAGCCGCTAATGAGCACGGCGTTGACGCCAAAGTCGCGTGCATCCTGCGCCCATTGGGGGATCTCCTGAAAGGATAACATGATGTTGCCCTCAGGCAGCATAAACATGGTGTCCTGAATGGCCTGAGCCTGGCGCAACCAGCTTTGCTCAGCCTGGCGAATCGGGAAGTGCTCTGTAAACCAGGCGCGGTAGAGCCTGGCGGCTTGATGCCAGTCGCCGTCATGACACTGGAGGAGGACCGGCGGTGTGGTGAACGTTTCGCCTGGTTTTGTGTATGGAAAGTTCACCCAGTGCATGACCAGGCCCGGCGGATACGCGTCGATCAGAGGCGCCATCTCTTCATCCGTTGGCCAGTTGCCACTCAGACGGTTGCGCGCCAGACCCGGGTGCATCTCGAAGTGGAGGGTGTTAAAGCGTGGCGCCGTGTCCAGGCAAGCGTAATAGACCCCACGATTGAGGTCGGCGTTGGCCATGTCCAGCCAGGGCATGCCAATGTCCACGGGATAGTGGACGTAGTATTCGGGGAACCGCATCCCGCCGCCACCGCCTACGCCCATACTCTCGGGGAATTGGCGGAAGAGCCATTCTGTATCCGGCCCGCGCAGCTTGGGCAGAATCGTGCGGGTCTTCTGGCGGTCACCGACACCGAGC
>QEUW01000351.1 GCA_003577005.1 Chloroflexota bacterium
CGTGCGCAACGTCTCCTTCCAGGTGCAGAAGGGGGAAACCTTCGTCGTCATGGGGCTGTCGGGCAGTGGCAAGTCGACGCTGTTGCGCTGTCTGCCTCGACTAGTCGAGCCGACCCATGGGCAGGTGCTGATCGACGGCGAAGATGTGGTCACTATGGACGAGAAGCCGTTGCGCGAGCTGCGCCGCCACAAGATGAGCATGGTCTTCCAGCATTTTGGCCTCTTTCCGCACCGGCGTATCATCGACAACGTGGCGTATGGGCTGGAGATCCAGGGGGTTGATAAAACTCGTCGCTATGGGAAAGCACGTGAGGTCCTGGCGCTGGTCAACCTGGCCGGCTGGGAGAATCATTATCCGGCCCAACTCAGCGGCGGGATGCAGCAACGGGTCGGGCTGGCGCGCGCCCTGGCGGTGGACCCGGAGATCTTACTCTTCGATGAGCCTTTCAGCGCACTCGACCCGCTCATCCGCCGCGAGATGCAGGACGAATTGCTCGACCTCCAGCAGAAGATGCACAAGACGATTGTCTTTATCACCCACGATTTTGCCGAGGCGATCAAGCTGCCCACGATTTTGCCGAGGCGATCAAGCTGGCGGGACCCGAGGGTGGGCGCATTGCCATCATGAAGAATGGTGAATTTGTCCAGGTGGGCAGCGCCGAAGAGGTGGTCTTGCAGCCTGTCAACGACTATGTTGCCGAGTTCACCAAGGATGTCCCGCGTCACAAGGTGCTCACCGCACGGGCAGTGATGCAGCCGGTCCGCGCCGATCTCGCCAACAACCATGCCATCTCGGTCACCATCCGGCTCGATGAGTTGATCCCCTTGCTGGCCACCAGCGACGTAGCGTTGCCCGTCGTGGATGAAGAAGACAACCTGGTGGGCTGCGTCGACCGTACATCGATCATGCTGGCCTTGTCGAATCACGCTGAGGAGAAATGAGCACCTCTGCCCATAAGACGGCGCCGGCATTTGAAATACCAGGGGTGAATCGCAAGGTCACCTATCTGCTCGTCGTGTTGCTCTTGCTGGCGGCGACGATTGCCTTACACGCCACCGGGCTTGCACCGGCCTCCTTTCCAGCCGCGTGGGATCTGCACCTGCGCGAACCCATCGACGGCTTCAAGTCATGGGTGATCGGCAACCGCACCAGCCATCCCGTCTTTCTCTATTTCTTTGACCCGTTGAGCAATTTTATCGACACCAGCCTGCGCAGTCTGGAGCGGTTGTTGTTGGCGCTGCCCTGGCCGTCCATCGTTATCTTGCTCTATGCGCTTGGCTATCGAGCCGGCGGCCACCGGGTAGGAGGGCTGGCAGTGGCCGGTTTTCTGGTCATGGGGCTCTTTGGGCTCTGGCCGCAGAGCATGGCGACGCTGGCGCTCATGGGGGTATCGGTGGCGTTGGCGCTGCTGATTGGCATCCCGCTGGGCATCCTGGCGGCCCGCCACCGGCGCTTTGATGCCTTTCTCCGCCCGCTGCTCGACGCCATGCAGACGATGCCGGCCTTTGTCTATCTGATCCCCGTGCTCCTCTTCTTTGGCATTGCACGGGTGCCAAGTGTGATCGCGACGGTGATCTACGCCCTGCCGCCGGCGATCCGCCTGACGAGCCTAGGTATCCGCCAGGTAGACACACAGATATTGGAGGCAGCCGATGCCTACGGTTCGACCGAATGGCAGAAGCTGGTCAAGGTACAGTTGCCGTTGGCGTTGCCTTCGATCTTGCTGGGCATCAACCAGACGATCATGATGGCGCTGGGCATCGTGGTGATCGCAGCGCTGATCGGCGCAGGTGGGCTAGGCTGGGAGGTGCTCGATGCGCTGCGCCGGCTGCGAGTAGGCCAGGCATTAGAGGCAGGGCTTGCGATTGTTCTCATGGCTGTGGTTTTCGACCGCATCAGCTATGGGTTTGCGCGGCCCCACCCGGTCGCTTCGCCCTCCTCCTTGCGCGCCAATGTGCCCGGTTGGCTACTTGGCTATGTCTTTTGGGCAGGCGTTTTGATCTTCGTGCTGGTCTTCATCTTGGTTGATGCCGAGCGCGGGCTGTTGCGCGGCTTTCCGCCGGGGTGGCGCATTTCTATCCGTAGCCCGGTCGATGCGCTGGTGGATTGGATGAAGGTGAATCTATATGAGATTGGCCGGTTGCCCATCGGCACCGGTCCCTTTAGCGATTTTCTGATCATCTACCTCCTCAACCCGCTGCGCCGTATCCTGCAAGCAACGATTCCCTGGCCGGTCCTGGTCGCTGCGGTTGGTGTGATCGGGCACTGGGGGGGCGGGTGGCGGGTGGCCGTGGGGTGCATGGCCGGCCTGTTTACGATTGGCCTCCTTGGCCTCTGGCCCCAGAGCATGGATACACTCAGCCAAGTGCTGGTTGCCGTCCTGCTGGTGGTGGTGATCGGCGTGCCGCTGGGCATCTGGTCGGCGCGCAGCAATATAGTCGAGGCGCTGTTGCGCCCGCTGTTGGATTTTCTCCAGACGGTCCCGCCCTTTGTGTTTCTTGTCCCGGTTATCATGCTCTTCAACGTGGGGCGGGTGCCGGGTATCATTGCCTCGGTGCTCTATGCCTTGCCGCCCATCATCCGCCTGACCAATTTGGGGGTCCGCCAGGTGGCGCCGGCGGCGGTGGAGGCGGCCGATGCCTTTGGCTCCACCTCCTGGCAAAAGCTGGTCAAGGTGCAACTCCCGCTGGCGCGGCCTTCGATTCTGTTGGGCGTCAACCAGACGGTGATGATGGTGCTGGCCATGGTGATCATCGCCGGGCTGGTGGGGGGTGGTGCGCTGGGGCTGGAGGCTGTCAACGGGCTGGCGCGCAGCCAGCTAGGTCGCGGGCTGGAGGCGGGATTCGCAATTGTGATCCTGGCGCTGGTCCTCGACCGCCTTACGCAGACGTGGGCGGCCGCGCAACAGCTACGCTGAACCCAAGCACATACCAGAGATAAAACGGCAACACAGAGCACACCGAGAATACACAAAGCACACTGAGTTTTTCTCTGTGCTCTCTGTGGCTTCTCGGTGCCCTCTGTGTTGCTATTTTGGTCTGCTTACCCACACCCACCTTATTTCATATCGCAGGCCACGCGGAAACCGATGCTGGAGTAGCGGTTGGATGGTGCGGCGTAGAAATTGCGCGAGGCGCAGCGCAATAGATTGCGCGAGTTATAGAAGGCCCCGCCGCGCAGGACACGACGCTCGTGGCCGGCCAGGTCATCGCAGACATTATATTCGTAACCGGCATAGTGGGGCAGCCAGCGGGTGCTGCACCACTCCCAGACGTTGCCGGCCATATCGGCTGCGCCGCAGACGGCGTTGCCCGCCGGAAAGAGCCCGACAGCAGTTGTGCCACCGATACCGGCGTCGTTGAGATTGCAGGCGCCGGCCACATAGTCATCGCCCCAGGGGTAGAGGCGCCCATCCGTGTGGCGGGCGGTCCGCTCCCACTCTGCCTCGGTGGGCAGGCGGATGGCGCGGCCCGTCTCTTGGCTGAGCCAGTTGCAAAAGGCCACCGCCTCGTACCAGCTCACACCCACCTGGGGATGATTGAGCGAGTTGAAGAGACCATCATAGAGGTTGGGGCCGTTGATCCCCTGCTCCTGTCGCCATGCCCATCCAGCCGCGGTCCAATAGCGGGGTTCGCTGTAGCCACCGGCTGCCACAAAGGTTTGATACTGTGCTACCGTAATCGGGTAGCGGCTGATGGCGTAGGGGCGCCGGATCAGCGTGCAGATAAAGCGCGGCATCTCGTTGTCCAACGCGTGCCGGTCATGCGCCTGGTTACTGCCCATGAGAAACGGCCCCGGCTCGATGGCAACCCAACTCAGGTCTGGCCGCCCATCTTTCACACCGACACCGGGTCGCTGATCCCCAATCAGCGCCAGTGTGCGCCCGGCGCTGGCGCGGTCCGTAGCAGCCAGCTGGCCGGTGCTCACCAGCTTCTGTAACCAGCTACGCACAGCTGCAAGCGTTGCCAAATTATCTTGATCGACGACGGGGTCCACAGCCTCGTGGATCTCGGTCTCGACCAGCGCCTGCCCGGCGAGCAGCGCCGCCCACCAATCTGATTCAACGGCAACGTCGGCGCGTTCCGGGTCGCACGGATGCGGGCAGAGCTTGTTCACTAGTGTCCACGCTGCATAGGGGGTGCCGCGCGCCACCTTGGCCGCGGCGAGCAACAGCACCTCGCGCCAGCGCTCTGGCTCTTCACGCACAAGTTGGACCAGCAGACCGGGAAAACCGGCTTCTGTCAGGTGGCGTGCGGCCAGATATTCCTGAAAGGTGCGGTGGGGAAAACTGTAGACACCCTCACCCTTGTTGGTAAGCAAACCGGCCCGGTCACGGATGTACTCGACCACACGGGCCGGTCGCATATCCGGGTCGTGTGTGGCGCGCATCAGAGCCTCAACCAATCTTGCTTCGGCAATATCGGCCGCGCCGGTCATCTCGCGCTGGCCGGCATGGACATCGTACGCCAAGGACTCCAGCGCCTTGCGCACGATAGACTGGGGCGCCCGCAGCCACTCGGCCATGCTCTCGGTCTGAAGTACGGCAGCGCCAGCACGATTGTGGACAATCTTGGGACGCTCCCAGATGTCCAGCAAGAGTTCGACGCTCTCTTCGTAGAGCTGTTCACGGTCGTCAGGCAGGCTGCCGCCGCGCCAGGAATGGAGCGAGGCCATGAGGGTCAACAACAGCGGCCGGCTGGCCAGGTCGCGCAGGTGTTGATTGTTGCGCACCGCCTCTTTGAGGATGGTTGCGCGGCCCTGCGCTTCCTCTGGGTGTAGCCCTTTGCGGATCTGCGCCATGTGGTTGTACCACTTGTTGATAAAGTCATCGATCTGATCGGGCTGGAAGGGGGCCAGCACTGCCTCCGCAAAGCCGGGTAGGCGCCACTCCTGGCGCTGGTAGGCGTAGGTGCGGCTGGTGATCAGGATGCGCACCCGAGGGAACTGGCGCCGGAAATCAAGCACCGCCTGTTTGACGCTGGCGCGGCGAGCCTGGACCTCAGGCACTTCATCCAGACCGTCAAGCAGCAGCAGCCCGCCCTCTTCGAGCAGATGTTGGCGGAGGAGGGGCGCAAAGTCGGCCAGATTCGGCCCCATCTGGAGGGTGATGTGTTTCCACAGCAGGTCACCCGATTGTGGTTCATCTTCAGGCAGCAGTTGGGCGGCAAAATTGCGCAACACGACCCGCACCGGCAGGAGCGCGCCCTGGGTCCAGGCTTCGCCCAGATGGGTGAGATTGGCATGGTCGAGGCCAAGAATTTCACCCGCCAGACAGAGCGCTAGAAAGCTGGCAAAGGTTGTCTTGCCCGAGCCGGGGTCACCCAACAGCGCAGCGTAGGGGGAACTGTTGACAAAAGCCAGCGCCGACTGGCGGGCGTGCTCGGCCATCTCCATGTAGTCGCGATGCCCAAAACGTTCGAGCTTACGCTTGTCCAGCATGGCGATATGTAGCGTGTCGAGCGCTGTATAGACGGCGGCCAGTTCCAGCCGGGCCTGCTCCTGGTCGTACGCCATCTTGTGGTCGATGCCGGCCAGGTCAAGCGTGGCGCTGTCCAGCACGATCTGGTTGAGATAGGTCCAGAGCAGCTCTTTCGGGTCGACCAGGCCAGGGGCGGGTGGCGCGTGAAAAACGGCGGAGTGGATATTGAGCGTCTCTACCGTGCCGTAGTAGGCCACGCCATCGCCGGTGATGATCACATTGTCGTTCAGATCGTGACCGGCTGTGACCGCCCGCTCGTTGCTGCTGGCTGCTGGGGCGCTGTTCGCTTGCAGTTGGCGGGTGAGCGCCTCCATCTTCCGCTGCGTGAACGCCAGTTGGGCAACCAACTCTGCATGTGTCATGTCGGCAAGGGCGACCTCTGTGGTGCATGGTGTCGCCGGGTTGCGGACCTGTTGCACGGTCATGCTGGCTATAAGCGGGTCATCGACCTCCAAGCCGATAGCCTCTGTTTGTAGGCTGATGGGGAAGTTGTTCGCCATCGTAGTGCCTCCTTCAAGTCATGCTGCTGGTTTTCTCGAACACCATATCAATCAGTGTCGGTCGCCAGGGTCTGCGTACTACTAACTTTACAACGTATTCAGGTTGGCGCCGGTTCTACAAGTAGTTCTACAAGTAGATGGTGCGCAGGGCAAGCGGATGGAAACGGAGAGATTGCACCCCATTCTGGTCCGTTTTGGCGCCAGCGCAACAACCATGTATAATCGACTGACCAGTTAGTTTTCCTCTGTCGATTCCTGCTCGGCCCGGTGCAAAAGAGCGGTGCAACGCAAACCGGAAGTCCTGTTCACCCGCTTGTGCCGGTATACTGGCCGAGAGGATTTGTCCTGTACCTGCGAGCTTTCACTGCACAAAAAGGAGATCCTCTATGAAAAAGAACTGGCTATGGTTGCCATCGCTGTTGTTGGCCTTACTCCTGGTGGGAGCCTGTGCGCCGGTGCCGGCCGCGCCAGGGCCCGCGCAACCCGTTGGCGAAGCGCCCGCCGCGGCCCCGCAGACGTTGACGATTGCCACGGGCACCGACATCGAGAATATGAATGTACATATTGTGACCTCGTCACCTTCATTCTCGGTGCTCGAACATGTCTACGAAACACTCTTTTACATGAACCCGGAAGGTGAATTGGAGCCTCTGCTCGCCGAAAGCATCGAACCGGGTGAGGACGGTTCAACGTTCATCCTTACCTTGCGTGAAGGGATCGAGTTTACCGACGGCACGCCCTTCAATGCCGAAGCAGTAAAGGCGAACCTGGATTGGGTGCTGAACCCGGACAACAGCGCAACCTTTGCCTTTCTCATTGACCGAGTAGAGGAAGTCGTAGTGGCCGATGAGTATACTGTCGAATTGCGGCTGGACGGTGACTTTGCCCCGTTGCCTGCCCACCTGTCGCATGGCGCGCTAGCCATGGTGGCTCCGAGCGCGCTGGAGCAGGGCGCCGACTTCCTGGCCAGCAACGCCATCGGCACAGGCCCTTATATGGTTGACAACTGGGCGCGGGGCGAATCCGTGACGCTGGCCCGGAATCCTGATTACTGGGGCGATGCGCCAGCCATTGACACCCTCGTCTTCAGAGTCGTCCAGGAAGACGGCGCCCGGCTGGTGGAAGTGGAGGCCGGAACCGCCGACGTGGCCGTCCGTGTACCACCCGCCGAAGCCGAACGGCTCGCAGCCAACCCCAATCTGGAGGTCGTAACCACCCCCGGTCTGCGCACGATCTACGTCTTCTTTAATGTCACCCGTGAACCGTTCGACGATGTACGGGTGCGCCAGGCTGTGAACTATGCAGTGGACGTAGAGTCCATTGTCAATGAACTCTTTGACAGCGCCGCCCGTGTCAGCGATGCCCCCATGGCGCCGCCAATCTTTGGCTATCACGCCCAGACACCTTATGCCCGCGATGTCGAACGGGCACGCGAATTGCTGGCCGAAGCCGGCGTTGCCGAAGGCACGACCGTAACGCTCTACCACCCCACGGGGCGCTATGTACAAGATGCACTGGTGGCCGATGCCATCCGCACGCAGTTGCTCGAAGTGGGGCTGAACGTCGAATTGCGCACCCTCGAATGGACCCAGTACGTGCCCTTTGTGCGCGCAGAAGCGCCCGACAACGAGGTGCAGTTCGCCATGCTGGGCTGGTCCACCCCCACTATGGACGCCGACTATGCGCTCTATGCGCTCTTCCACTCCAGCCAGATCCCGCCCGGCTTCAATGGCGCTTTCTACCAGAACCCAGAGGTAGATGCGCTGTTGGATGAGGCGCGCTCGGTGGCCGACCAGGATCAGCGCAGCGAGCTCTATCGCCAGGCGATTGAGCTTATCTGGGAGGACGCGCCCTGGCTCTTCCTCTACAGCGAAGTCCAGGTAACCGCCATCCGCAACAACGTGGAAGGCTTTGTGGTTCACCCCAACGAGCGTCTGATCGCAAAGTGGGCGACAAAGCAGTAACGGATTGCCCTATCGTGATGGGTGATAAGTGATGAGTGAGCCATCGCCAGTGTTCACTCATCACTTATCACCCATCACTCAGTGAGCCTGACCGGCACCTGAACGGCCCTATGACCACCTATATTCTCCGCCGCCTGCTTTGGGCGATCCCCGTGTTGTTGGGGGCTTCGTTTCTGGTCTTTTGGAGCATCCGCTGGGTGCCCGGCGACCCGGCCGTCGCCATTGCCGGCGAACTGGCGACCCCGGAGCTGGTAGCGCGCGTGCGCGAGGAGATGGGGCTGGATCGCCCCCTACTGGTGCAATACGGGATCTATCTAGGGCGGATGGTGCGAGGCGAAATGGGGCGCTCGGTCCGCAGCGGGTTGCCTGTTGTGGAGGAGATCACCCTTCGCCTGCCGCGCACGCTGCAACT
>QEUW01000352.1 GCA_003577005.1 Chloroflexota bacterium
TCAATACGTTGGATGACACAATAAAATACGTCATTTGGCGGTTGATATTTTCATCGATTTGTCAATACTGGAAATATGATTTGTCAATTTTTATTGCATTGCTCAAAACAGATTTGGAACGGGCACATTCACAAACAACACACCAGCATTAAAAAGCACTATAAAAGCTAATATTTAGCGAATATTCAGCAGATTCCACCCGGAGGCATGTGAGGTACGATGATTTGGCCTCAAATAGTGTCTATATCATGATAGACATACCGCTTTGCATGAGCTTTTCGAGCCATTGCCGCATTTTACCGATGTGAACGAATAACATGGATTATTGCCGCATTAGCCCAGCACAACAGCAAACCAAACCAATACCAAGAGCAAGGCATGGGCAGACTGGCACTGGCAAGCTACAGAGCCACATCCTGGTCGAAGTCTGCAAGAATTTGAAGCCTTTTCAGTCGCTCGAATTTGACCCGCAGAGCGGGCTGGTAACGATCATCACAGAGCTATTGGTTGCCAGCAGCGATGAGCAACAGATCATCGACATCCTGGCGCACCATGGCGCCAATGAAAAAGTGGTGGTTCGGCGCTATGCTGACACCTTCAAGATCGCCTTTACCCGCCACATCCGAGTTTGATGATCTACCAGAGTTGACAATGGGCTACCACCTGTTTCATACTAAGGGCTGTGCTCCACAACAGCAGTGCAGCCTGGTGTATGGGAAGGCCGGTGGCTCTTTTTTGTTGTGAGACGGCTTGTCTTCCAAGGCTTGTGCTGTTCCTGGATGTGCAAGGCAAGCGAGCGTCACCGAACACAACCTTGTGGCCTTGCGCAAACCACTTAGGAAGCTGGTGATTTTATTGTCTTTTCCTCGACCAACAGTGGCGCACATTGCGTTTGCTCCTGCGGCTGGTTTCAAGGCCGCCGTGATTGGTCACCGTATTCACACGCAAACGATGGGCGATCACTTGCCATGTCCGACAAGCCGAAGCCAGGCAAAGACAAGGATTTGCGTTTTATTCGACAGGCGATGGAAGCGACCCAGGCGCTCTTCAGCTTGCTGGGGGAGCAGATAGCAGAACCGGAGGACCCCCGATACGCTACGTTGCTAGCCGAAGCGCTGTTGCTGGCTACCGACCAACTCGATCTACTTGACCAGATGCTGGCCGACGCCACCTGCGCTCCGACCCTTGTGATCGACCAGAACCGTCAATTGCGCCGGCTTGTACGTAGGCTCCTACACGAGAATGGGTCGGCAAACCACCCCGCTCTGGCCCGCGTAGCCCACGCGACAGGAACTCAACTGAATGCATTACTCGTTGTGAAAGAGATCCGCCAGCCGCACTGACTGAAGCGCCTGGCGTTCATCTGCCAGGTTCTCACAACCGAAGAGAACGCACCGATGCCCGCGACAAATGAGCCGCCCGCCAATCTCCCCCGCAAGATTGCAGAAGTAGTCATCAAACTCAAACCTTTTCAGTCTCTGGAGTACGATCCAGAGACCGGTCTGGTATCCATTGTGACGGAACTGTTAGTGCCCGGCGACGAAGTCGACAAGATCGCCGAAATCCTCGCACGCTGCGATGAGGATGAGAAGGTAACTGTCAAACGATACGCCGACAGCTACAAGGTGATCTTGAGTCGGCACATCCAACTATAGGTGAGGAACGTTTGCTTCTTGCGTCACTTTGTTACATAATCAACAATAGCTATGTCGCAAAGTATGACGCTGCGTCTGCGCAGAACCCGCTATTGGTGTATCACTCTGAGCGATGACGAGGCGCAATGGGCCGCCTGGCGTGTTGGCAATTTTGTAGCGTTGGGTTGGGATGAGTTAGGCGACGTAAGCCTGCTCAAGCGCCGGGAATTTGAGCAACGTCGCACCGCTCTCCTGGCGCGCTTGCCAGAGCGGAGCAAGGCAAGCGCCGATCTGGTTTGGCGTTTTGCTCATCACATTCAGGAAGGGGATCGGGTCGTCGTCATCGACCGCAATCGAAACACAGTGGGGATTGGGATAGTCACCGGCCCCTATTACTTTGTACCCGATGTCTTCAAGGGGCACTGTCTGCCAGTGGAATGGGACGATCTCAGTGTGCGTAAGGCTGTGCTTCCCAACTGGCGGCGGGCGCTCGTAGAACTCGATCTCGAACAGTTCTCCGCTGTCCAACAGGCGCCGGTGATTGCCGAGGCGCCATCGCCCCTTTATCGCCTCGCCGAAAGCGCTGTCCCCTACGAGGTTGCCGCCGCTGTACCGCCATCCAGCGACCCGCGCTGGCGTGATGGAACACCTGCCGGTCCGGACGAAGCACCGCCCTTCTCCTTATCCGATCTGGCGGCAACAGTCGGCCAGGAGGAAGAGGTTGTTGCTCGCTGGGTGCGAGCAGTAGAACGGAAGGGCCAGCTTATTTTCGCCGGACCACCTGGGGTCGGCAAGACCTTTGCCGCTCATGCCTTGGCCCGCCACCTGGTGGGCGGTGGCGACGGCTTTTGGGAGGTGGTGCAGTTTCATGCCGCCTACAGCTATGAGGATTTTGTTCAGGGTTTGCGACCGCGCAGCAACTCGCTAGGCCAATTGGAATTCCATCTGGAGCCTGGGCGTTTTCTCTCCTTTTGCCAGCGCGCCGGGGGACACAGTGGGCGCTGTGTGCTGATCATCGATGAGATCAACCGTGCTCCGGTCGCGCGGGTCTTTGGTGAATTGCTCTATCTGCTCGAATACCGTGACCAGGCGCTCCGGCTGGCCGGCGGCGAACAGCTTTTCCGCATACCGGCCAACGTCCGGCTGGTCGGTACGATGAACACGGCCGACCGTTCGATTGCGCTGGTGGATTTTGCCCTCCGCCGCCGCTTTGCCTTTGTCGAGCTGGCGCCAAATTATGAGGCCCTGGCGCGCTTTCACCGGGACAACCATACAGATTTCCCGGTTGATGCCCTGATCCGGCTGTTGAACCGGGTCAACCAGGCCATCCAAGATCCGGCCTTTGCCATCGGCACCTCTTATTTTTTACACGCCGACCTGGCCGAGACGCTGCCTGACATCTGGCAACTGGAGATCGAACCCTACCTGGCTGAATACTTTTTTGACCGGCCTGAGCGGCTGGATGAGTTTCGCTGGCGCCGGATCAAGGGCCAGCTTGGACTGGCGACCGCATAGAATCGAACAAAACGAACAGGATGCACCCATCTCCGCACACGTTTCTACAGCTCACCGAATATGCTACTGAGCGACTGCCCCGCGCGTCGCTACCCGATGAGCTTGGTACGCTATTATGGCAACACTATGGCCGGCAGGTCCTGGTTGAATTTCCCAGCCCCAAGACCGCTGAACAGTGGCAACTGACGGCGCAAGGATGGGTGGGCATCGTGCCGCTCTCTCCGGTTTACACGGTGCTGCTGCAGCCGCGCGTGCCGCTGGCGACGCTCTGGTCGATGATTGCCTACGCGGCTGGGTTGCCTGAACTGTTGTCCCCTAGTCACCTGGTTGGCGTCGTGTCGCTGCCAGACCTCTACGACCGGCTCGCCGCTATCCTGGCGGAGCGCGTGCTCGTTCGTTGCCGGCGGGGAATCTATCACGCTTACGTTGCTCAGTCCGCACGCTTGCCCGTGGTGCGCGGCCGGGTTGCGCTTGGCCCCACCAGCCGCACGCCGCATGAGCCGCATCTCTTTTGTCATTTTGACGAGCATACGGCAGACGTGGAAGATAACCAGATCCTTGCCTGGACATTGGCCTGTATCTTGCGCAGCCACCACTGCACCGAACCCACTCGGACACTGGTGCAGCAGGCGCTGCTAGCCTTGCGGCCGGTGGTGACGCTACGGCCAGTCTCACCTGCGACCTGTCTTGGGCGCTCCTATAACCGGTTAAACGGTGATTACCAGCCTCTTCATGCGCTCTGCCATTTTATCCTGGCCCACACTACACCTGTGACCGCACCGGGTGATTCACCTATGTTGCCCTTTTGCATCCACATGGCGTCGTTATTTGAGCGATTTGTGGCTGCATGGTTGGAGCAACGGCTGGATCGTGGCTGGCGGCTGCAAGCGCAAGAACGCCACATTTATGACGCCCAAGAAAATCTCGCTTTCACTATCGACCTGGTGATCCGCGATACGGCTACCGGTTCTGTTCGGTGGGTGCTTGACACGAAATATAAAGCGCCGGCAACCACACCCGCGGCCGAAGACATTGCCCAGGTGGTCACGTACGCTGAGGCCACCGGTGCGGCAGAGGCTATCCTCGTCTATCCAACGCCGCTGGTGCGCCCCCTCGATGCACAGATTGGCCGGGTACGAGTTCGCAGCCTCACCTTTGCGCTTGACACTGCCGTTGAGGAGGCGGGGCAGCGCTTCCTCGCAGCACTCGCGCCATGATAGAAAGATCGCCAACACGTATAATGGTCTGTAGTATAGTACGTTTTTTTGTCGCTCAAACAGGAGATACCGTATGCCCTACAACGAACATACCAGAATCCGTGACCTGCTGAACGACCCACGCGCGGTTGCTGTCCTGGAGCGCCACGTGCCTGGTGCGACCTCGCATCCTCAGCTTCCCGAGGCTCTCGATATGACGCTCCGTGAAGTTTCTTTCTATCCAGAATCTGGGCTTACGCCAGCCAAACTCCAGGCCCTCGTGCAAGATTTGGCGCAGCTCTAATAGGAAACATCGTCAAAATGGATAGGGCGACCTTGGCGGTCGCCCTATCCATTTTGACGATGTTTGTCAAACTCGAGCAGATGCCTTGTCAGTACCACGACTGGCGCCGACACGTGTGGTTATATGGCAGCAGGCAAGAATATCCGGAAAATGGAGCCCTGCCCCAGCGTGCTTTCCACCTCGATGTGCCCCTGGTGCGCCTCGACTATCTTTTTGACGATAGCAAGCCCCAGCCCCATACCCCCTGTTTGCGTGTTACGCGATTTGTCGACTCGATAGAAACGGTCAAAGATATAAGGCAGATCGTCAGCCGGTATGCCAATACCGGTGTCGATAATTTCAATCAGCGCACCATCGACAAGCCTCTGCGTGCGCAGCGTAATGGCGCCACCAGCCGGCGTATGGGTGATGGCGTTGTGCATTAGGTGTTGAAAAGCCAGACTCAGTTGGGCTACATCCAACTTGATCGGGCTCAGGGTCATATCCGGCTCAAACGTCAGTGTAATCCCTTTTTCGGCCGCAGCAGGATCGGACAGGACACGCGCCTGGTAAGCAACCTCGTTTAGATCGGTTGCGACCGGTTCCAGCTTGATCTGTTTGTCCAGACGCACCATCTCCAACATTTCACTGACCAGTTGGTGAAGACGAATCGTGCTTTCGTGGATACGGTTGCCGTTGGCGACGACCGACTGCACCAGTTTGTCCAGGTCATCGCTGGTGCTTTTGCCGTTAGAAACCCTCATGCCAACCCCCAACTCGGCCATGAATCTTGGCAGCCGCTCAGTGTAGATGCGCAGCAGATCGGTAGAGATACGAAGCGTCGTCAGCGGCGTGTTCAAATCGTGAGATGTGACATCGATAAACTCATGGAGCAGCTTGACCTTTTCTTGTTCGAGCGCAAGTTCTGCCGCCTGTTGTTCTGCGCGCCGGTGCTCGGTGATGTCGCGCACGATGACAATGCGGCCACGCTCTTTCCCCCATGGGTTGAGCAGGGGAGAGATACGCACATCCAGTGTACGGGTCTCTCCCTCTAATTCGTAGTTCAACTCGCCGGTGAATTCACGTTCTTGGCAACAGTGAGCGAACTGCTCACTCATCACGCCAAAAAGCTCTGCCGCCGGTTTCCCAATGATGTCGCGCACATCAGTGCGCAACAATTTTGCTGCGGAGGGATTTGCTTCCACGATACGTTGTTGCGAATCGAGCACAAAGATCGCATCGCTGATGCTGCGGACAATCATATCGTGGGCAGCCGGCGCCAGATCGAGCAAACGATAGCGGAACAGGCTCCAGGCTAACATCCCCACCGAAATGATCAGGCTGGAGAAACCAATATCGAGCATCGGCAACGGATTGAGGCGTGTGACCTCGATGACTGTAGCCGCCCACGGCAATAGCGAGGCCATGAGCAGTGTACGCAATTGCTGCCGGAAAACCGCAGGCGACCGGGCAAGTTTGTGGACGATCACAACCGTGGCGGCAAGCAAGAGAAGATAGGTATAGGCCACTGCGGCCCAAAAGGCTAGACTGTAACTGTTGGTAAAATCAAAAATAACCAGCGAGTGGACCTCTCTTGTGCCGACTTGCGCCCAGTGCAGGTGATGGAACTCATTTGTCCATACAAGCGCCATATAGACGAGTGGAAAGAGCGCCAGCAGACCAACTACCCGCCGGTTGACCCAGCGCTCGTAGCCTACATAGGCCAGATTAAAGAGCAGCCAGATCACCGCTACTAACTGATTCGCTGGATATTCCAACTTTGCCAGCCACAGGATCACTTGACGGTCGGTGGCGACCAGCCGGATGGCGTAGAGCACGATCAGCCAGAGTAAGGTCGCTGCAAAGGCCAGGAAGAGCCGCTCTGGCAACCCACCGCGCCGCCGCCAGGCCAGCTGGATACAGTAGCCCAATGGGACAATCGACAAGATAAAGGGAATTGCGTAGGGATTGAGTTGCCATGCCATTGCGCGTTTTGTCTCTTTGTTTCGTCTCGATGCACCGGCGCAACCCCGGCTCGCGTTATCGACTCCTCCTAGAATAGCACTGTTCACCAACTCCCACAACCGACCTTAAGACAATTTCTTATGCGTCTTTTGACGTATCTTTGAGTAGATTCTGTTAGGCATAACCAATGCCCATTTTCGCTGTTCTATTCATTGTAGCTAAACAGCGGTGTACTCAAACGTCAAAGGCGCCAACCGATCCCATTGTCTCGCCCTAGCAAACGTGCATTTTTACATCCGCCACCGTATAATCTGTTATCGTAGATCCACGTGCATTTGTACATAGAAAGTTGAGCAGTATGGCATCTGGAGACTGGGGGCGCGCGCCCACCTCGGTATGGCGTATGGCAACTGCCTGGCGGCGTAGCGAGTTCTGGCTTACCCTGGCGGGCTGCCTGGCCGGCGCAGGTGTACTCTGGTTTACGGTCGAGCCAGCCAGCGTCTTGCTGGCGCACGCCGCTCAGGCTCGGTCCGAGATCGTTGCGTTTGGCCCGCTTGCCCCCTTGCTCTATATTGCTGTCTTTGCCTTGCAGATCCTTATCGCTCCACTGCCAGGCCAGTTCCTGGGCGTTATGAGCGGTTATTTTTTTGGGGCCATCTGGGGTTCGCTCTATAGTGTCGTGGGGTTGATTCTTGGCGCGGGGATCGCCATGATGATCGCTCGCCGGTTTGGCAGGCGCTTGGTCACCCGCTTTGTGACCGACGCGGCCGGGCGCCGGTGGGAGCGCAAATTGCGGATGCGTTCACCGGTCACCTGGGGGTTGCTCTTTGTCTTTCCAGTGCCAGACCTAGTCTTCTATATCGCCGGCCTGAGCCGTGTGCCGCTCCGCCATCTCCTTCTCGCCGCCGTTACTGGGCGAAGCGTTGGGTTGGTCACGGCCAACCTCTTTGGTACGCTGTCGGCGACATTGCCGCCTGAGTGGGTCATCGCCAAGTGGATGGCTTTGGGGCTGGTTGCGCTGCTCTTCTATCGCTATCAGCGCAACGTTCGGCTTGTCGTCTTGTACACTGTCCGCCGCATCCAACGGGCGATGCGACATTGGCGTAGGCGACGAGTCGCGCCAACCGAAGGAGCCTTACCATAGTGGAAACACGTACCCTGGGCACGACTGGTTTGGTGGTTTCACGGCTGGGTCTTGGGCTGGCGGCGTTGGTGGGCCACGCTACCGACCTGGGACACGACTACGCTGTAGCGGCCATGCAGCAACAGACCTATGCGGTGCTCGATAGGGCCTGGGCCGGCGGTATCCACTATTTTGATGCCGCCCGCTCCTATGGCCGCGCCGAAGAATTTTTGGGCGGGTGGCTGCGCGACCGCCACGTTGCGTACGCGGATGTTACGGTTGGCTCCAAATGGGGCTACACCTATACCGCCAACTGGCGTGTCGAAGCCACCCGGCACGAAGTCAAGGACCATACACTACCCACCTTTGAGCGCCAGTGGTCAGAGAGCCAGGCACAGTTGGGGGCCTATCTGCGGCTTTACCAGGTTCACTCGGCAACGCTCGACAGCGGCATCCTGGAAAATCAGGCAGTGCTGGCGGCGCTTGCCCGGCTCAAAGAGGCGGGCATCGCCATCGGTCTGAGCCTGAGCGGCCCACACCAGGCGGATACGCTGGCGCGAGCGCTGGGTTGTACGGTCGATGGCGTACGCGTCTTTGATTGTGTGCAGGCAACGTGGAATCTGCTCGAACGCTCCGCCGCTGCACAGTTACAGGCCGCCCACAACGAGGGGATGGGCGTCATTGTCAAAGAGGCATTGGCGAACGGCCGCCTGACAGAGCGTAACGAAGAGAGAGCGTTTGCCCCCAAACTGGCGCTGCTTGAAATGCAGGCACGGCGGCTTGGCGCCACAGTCGATGCTCTGGCGCTGGCCGGCGTCCTCGCCCAACCGTGGGCGGATGTCGTCTTGAGCGGTGCGGCGACCCCTGCCCAGGTTGAATCGAATCTCCAGGCATTAACGGTTCAATGGGATGATGAGACGGCCTCTACACTGGCTGACCTGACCGAAACATCCGCCGTCTACTGGCAGGCGCGCAGCCAGCTTCCCTGGAATTGAGCGGGGGAAGTGTGAATTGCTAGCGCAGGCGGATCTGCTGGCCGATCTGGAGAAGTGAAGATTCGGTGAGGCCGTTGAGAGCAAGCATTGCCTGCCAATCCAGATTGTTGCGGATGGCGATGCTAAAAACCGTGTCGCCTTCCTGGATGGTGTAATAAACGGGTTCGCTGGCGGGTGGGGAAGAAGGGGCGGATGGATTTGCGGCGCCGGGGATGGTCAACTGCTGGCCGATCTGCAGTAGGTCGAACTCACCCAGGCCATTGGCGGCGCCAAGCTCTTGCCAGGTGAGGCCATGCTGGAGCGCGATCCCAAGCATACACTCTGTGCAGGTGGTGAACTGTTCTGGGCGCTCGCACCAGCCACGCCCGGAATGCGGATCACCTGGCCGATCTGCAAGAGCGTCTCTTCGCGCAGCTGATTTTCTTCCGCAATCATCGTCCAGTCTACACCGTATCGGGCCGCAATGCCGATCAGCGTATCACCCGGCTGGATGGTGTAGCTCGCCCCGCCGCCAGGCG
>QEUW01000353.1 GCA_003577005.1 Chloroflexota bacterium
GGCCATTGTCAATGTCTCGTCGGTATTGGCGCAGGCGACGCTGGCCGGGCAGACCGCGTACGCGGCCTCCAAGGCGGGTCTGCTTGGGTTGACGCGTGCGATGGCGCTCGACCTGGCCGAACGGAATGTGCGGGTGAACTGCATCCTACCCGGCAGTACAGACACGCCGCTCATGTGGGGCTATCTCGACAAAGCCGAAGTACCGCAGGAGCTACAGGAGCAGGCTGCCAAAGATGTACCTCTGGGCCGGGTGGCGACGCCGGCTGAGATTGCACCAGCGGTGCTCTTTCTCGCCAGCCCAGCCGCCTCATATATCACCGGCGCCGCCTTTGCGGTCGATGGAGGGCTTTTAGCCAAGATCGCTGCGACGATCTGAGCCAGCTACCCAAATAGCCGTTTGCTCAACCCAAAGGGCAAGCGAAGTGACTGCTGAACAACCAGAGGCTAAATCGGGCTATTAGTGCATGATTGGCGTAGCCCGCAGGGGCGCCGCCACGAAATCGCTCCAAATTCCACAATTTCCACCTAGACACAGGCACAACAGAACAACATAGAGCAAGGCGCCTCGCCAACATTTACGTTTGAGAAATGCGGTGGCAGTCTCCCCTTGCCAATATTTGGGTATTGAGAATTTCATCGAAATAATCTCCTGCAAATCGGTTGACCGCTATCTTGACATTAGTCACATTGTAAGGCGGCGGAGAACAACTTTGAAGATCAAATACCTCCCTGGTTTCTGAGGAATTGAGGAGGTAGACAAAATTCGCTATAATGGGTAGAACGAGCACATCTGCCAAAGCTGAACTCGTGTTCGTTATTCCTGGAGTGCATAGCCCATGCTGGCTCCTGGCGCTTTACTGCAAGACCGCTATCAGATTGTCCGCCCGATTGGTCGAGGGGGCGTAGGGGCTGTCTACCAGGCCATCGACCAACGGTTGGGACATGCCGTTGCTATCAAAGAGATCCTCTACAGCGATCCTTTGCTGCGCGCGGCTTTCGAGCGGGAAGCGCGCTTGTTGGCGGCGCTTCGTCACCCTGCCCTGCCCAAGGTAACCGACCATTTTGTCGAGGAGGCCGGGCAATTTCTGGTGATGGAGTTTATCCCCGGTGAGGATCTCGCCAGCCTCTTGCTGCGGCAAAGGGAGCCGCTTGCAGTTGATGATGTGGCCCGCTGGGCCGACCAGTTGCTGGATGTGCTGACCTATCTGCACAGTCAGAACCCGCCAGTCATTCACCGGGATATCAAGCCCCACAACCTCAAACTAAACGAGCAGCGAGAGGTGATCCTGCTCGATTTTGGGTTGGCAAAGGGGGCGCCTGGCCAGACCCACTCAGAAAGAAGCATCGCCGGCTATACGTTGCACTATGCTTCCCCAGAGCAGTTGCGCGGCGAGCAGACCGACCCACGCAGCGATCTCTATGCCCTGGCTGCCGCCCTCTACGATCTGCTTTCGGCCGTCAAGCCGCCAGATGCACTCAGGCGGCTCACCGCCACCGCCGCGGGCCAACCCGATCCGCTGCGGCCCATAGATATGCTCAATCCTGCTGTCTCCTCTGCGCTGGCCACGGTGATCCACCAGGCGCTGGCTCTGGCGCCCGCAGCACGCTTTGCCGATGCGGCGGCTATGCGTCTCTCCCTCCATGCCGCTATAGGCGGAGACACCACGCAACTTGTTTCCCCGGCAGCGCCCGTACGCTCACCTTTCCCGACCAGCAATTTGCCGGCCCAACTGACTTCTTTTGTGGGTAGAGAAGCAGAGGTGACGACCTTAGAACAGCTTTTGCTGTCGGAGGGGCTACGTCTCCTGACACTCACCGGTGCAGGCGGGATTGGAAAGACCCGGCTGGCTCTTGAGCTTGCCACCCGCTGCCAGGCGCGCTTCGAGGATGGGGTCTATTTCGTCTCGCTTGCTTTGATTCGCGAGAGCCATCTGGTGCTTCCGGCGATTGCGCAAACGTTGGGGGTGCGCGAGGCGCCCAACACGACGGTGCTCCAAAGCCTCCAAATACACCTCCAGGGGAAGGAGATGTTGCTTGTATTGGATAACTTTGAGCAAGTAGTGGCGGCCGCACCGTTGGTCAGCGAACTGCTGATGGCCGCGCCTCGCCTCAAAGTGTTGGTCACCAGCCGCGAAGTGCTCCAGATCCAGGGTGAACAGGAGTTTCCTGTGCCGGTGCTCACCCTTCCCGATCTGAAGCACCTCCCTTCGCCCGAAGACCTGGCCCAGGTTGCCGCCGTCAAGCTCTTTATCCAGCGCGCGCAGGCGGTCAAACCAGGCTTTCATCTGGACAACTCAAACGCCGCAGCAATTGCAGAGATCTGTAAACGCCTCGACGGTCTCCCCCTGGCGATCGAGCTGGCGGCGGCGTCGATCAAGGTGTTCTCAGCCCCAGCTATTCTCACCCGGCTGGCGGAGCGGTTTGAACTGCCGCACACCGGTTTGCGCAATGCGCCAGATCGCCAGCGCACCTTGCGTGCGTCCATCAGTTGGAGCTATGATCTGTTGGCTGAGGATGAAAAAGCGCTCTTCCGCCGGCTGGCAGTTTTTACAGGAAGTTTTGATCTGGCGGCAGCGGAAGCGTTGTGCAGAGGCAGTGAACGTCTGGAACCGTTTGTACTGGCGGGAATCGCTTCGCTGATCGACAAGAGCCTGCTGAAACCGCTCGAATCCACCGGGAGTGAGCCGCGCTTTACCATGCTGGAGACCATTCGCGAGTTTGGGCTGAGAGCGCTCGCCGAAGAAGGCGAAGCAGAGGCCGTCCGCGACGCCCATGCAGATTACTTTTTTCAACTTGCACGCAAAGCACAGCGCCATATCTGGGGCGCCGATATCGCCCAGTGGGTGAACCGTCTGGACCTGGAAAATGATAATCTGCGCACCGCCCTGAACCATTACATCGCCCACCAACACGGTGCAGACCGCAGTTTGCAGTTAGCCGGTTCGCTCTGGCGCTTCTGGGAGATCCGCGGCTATATTGTGGAAGGGCGCGCCTGGCTGGAACGGGCTTTGGAGCGGCGCGCCGAAGCACCGCCGTCTAATCGCTGGTTGCCGCTACATGGCGCGGGCAATTTAGCCGCCGATCAAGGGGACTATGAAGTAGCCAGACGCCACTACACAGAGAGTCTGCACTTGTTGCAGACACTTTTGCCAGACCTTGAAGACCCAGCCGCCATCCGAAGTACACAACGGGGGATCGCCAATTCGTTGACCAATCTGGGTAACATCGCCCTGCTCCAGAGCGAATGTGAACAGGCGGTTGTCTTTACAGAAGAGGCGCTCGCGATTCATCGCCAACTCAACAATCCGATCGGCATGGCGATCACGATCAATAATCTCGCCAAGATCAAACTGTGCCAGAGTCACTATGCCCAGGCAGAGGCGCTGAGTACGGAGAGCCTTGCTCTGTACCGTACCCTCGGCGATGAGCGTGGCATTGGTTGGAATCTACAGAGGCTAGGCACCATTGCGCGTGATAGGGGGGATCATGAGCAAGCATCCAGCCTCTACCAGAAATCTATGCTTCTCTTTAAGAAATTATCCGATCAAGCCGATATGGCCGCCCTACTTTTCGATCAAGGGGAACTTGCCCGGCAACAAGGCAAGCATGAGCAAGCAGAAGCCCACTATCGGGCAGGCCTTGCCCTAGCGCAGGAGTTGGGCAGCAAAAAGGAGATTGCCGATCTGCTAGACCGCCTGAGCATCATCGCCTGCGGTTCGGGGCGCTATGCGCGGGCAACAACCCTCAGCGAACAAAGTATTGTGCTACATCGCGAAATCGGTAACCGGTTTGGGCTGAGCGAGTCGCTGCATAATCGTGGGCACATTGCGTATGCACAGGGGCACTACGCACCGGCAGCTCACTATTACACCGAGAGTCTCCAACTCAAGGTCCAGTTGGGTGACCAGAGAGGAATCGCGGATTCGTTCAAAGCGCTGGCTCTGCTCGCGCTGACCGCGCAACGCAAGCCATTGCGCGCCACCCGTTTATTCGCCGCTGGCGAGAAGCTGCGGCGCACGATTGGGATCGGCGTCCCACTTTCTGAGCAGACCAGAGACGAAGAGGCGCTCAACGCGCTCCGGGCAACGTTGGGCGCAGAGACCTTTGCGATAGCCTGGGCGGCGGGAGAAGCAATGGAACTGGAAGAAGCTGTCACCTATGCAGGCGAGGAGAAGTAACCATGCAGTCACTTCCCGCCCTTCAATTTGCGCAGTTGGTCGCCTTGCATCAGGATGTGCAGCCGGCGGAAACCATGCTGGAGGCGGATGTCTACACCTTGGGCCGCTCTCCGCTGTGCCAGATCGTCGTGCAACGCAGCACGGTTTCACGGCTCCATGCCAAGATCGAACGGGACGGGCCTCGTTATTTATTGGTCGATGCCGGTAGCGCCAATGGGACCTTTGTCAACGGGCAGCGTCTGCACGCACCCCACCTGTTGAGCGACCGCGATCTGATCGGCCTCGGCGCTGCCAGCGCCTTGCTGCGCTTTCTCGATTTGGACCCGACGGTTGTGCCCGCGACTCGCCTGCGCTATGACGAACGCAAGATGCTCTTTTCCCTGGACAATCAGCCGCTCGACCTTACGCCGGCCCAGTTTCGCCTGCTCCACCATCTCTACCAGTTTGCCGGCGAGGTCTGCACTCGCGAGAGCTGTGCCGAAGCGCTCTGGGGACGAGATTATGATCCGGGTCTGGATGCCGATGCGTTGGATCGCGCCTTCAGCTCTTTACGCAGCCAGCTACGTCGCACCGCCGCCACCGCCGACCTGATCGAAACTCGGCGTGGTCTGGGATATGTGCTCAACCTTTAAGAGGCTGTGTGAAAAGGGTCGGCGCGTTGCACGCGCAGCGTGCGATGCACCTGGGCCGCCGGATATTCCTAAGGTGCAACGCACCTTGTAGGTACACGCACCAGCGTGGAGCCCCCTTTTCAAACAGCTTCTTAGAATCATCGCTCGATCAGCGGCAGATAGAGCTGATCAGCCCAATCGTCGCGCCAGATTTGAACCGGCGCCAATCGACCCTCAGGGCTCGCCACCAGAAGGGTCTGGGCGACAAGCGCTGGGACTTCGACCTCGTTCAACCCGAATACAACCTGACCGAAGTTGTTGCTCCCTGAAACGCCCGCCGTGGACACCAGGCTAAATCGCACCATACCCTCAGTTGGGTCGACGTGGCAGGCTGCCAGGTCAAAGTTTTTGTCAGGATCGGCGCTACAGGTGACAGTGCCGGGCCATGCCGGATCATAGGTAAAGACGGCGCTCAGCGCCCCTACTGCCAGTGGGGCATCGACTCGTACGGGGATGTGGGCGCCGCCATCTGACTGGGGTGTGCTCTTGCCAATTGTGACGGTGACCGGGTCCACGCTGTCGTCTTCCGCCTGCGTTGTACGAACCCCGCCGGCCGCCGGACAGAATTTATTCGCCAGTGCAACACTGCACTGTAAGGTCAGCAGTGCGTCGATCGCATTGCAATCCCCCTCGCCACTTACATCGCACGAGTAAGTATAGAGCGAACCCTCGGGCAGCGGGATCGTATCGCTGGTAGTCCGGAGCCTCACCTCGTACTGGAGCACAAACAGGGCATCGGCGGCGTCGACCTGCCCATCGCAGGTGACATCCCCCACCGCACAGGTCGCGATACCCGCCGCCGCGGGATTGGCATCCATCCAGTCACGCGGGGTCAGGCTGAAACCGCTCCAGTGGGCGTGCATGTACGGCTCGTCTTCGTCGCGCGCGATGTGGTGGAAAGTAATGCCATACCAGAGCACAACATCCGCACCCACCAGACTTTCATTGTTGACAAAACTTGCAAGGTTGTCGGCGCAGCCATTCAGCTGGGGGTTGTGCGAGGCATACCGTTCACATTCTCGATAGCGGGTGACGTAGAAATCATTGGCTGTCCACGGCTCAAAACTCGGCCCCACATCGCGATGGCTCACGTCAATTGGCTCCAACTGATACGAGATGGGTTGCCCGTTGGCGTTGGCCGTCGCGCCATCGCGGATCCGCCATGAACGCAGACCCGTCCGGTCGATGGAGCGGCCGGCTTCGCTGGTCAGAGGAGTCACGCCGAGCGTGCGACGTGTGTTGTCCGCACTGGCTACATAGTTGAATTCCTCAACCACATCGTCCTCGCCACTCTCACCCAGGTCAAAATCGAGCCGCCAGTAGTAGTTGTGGATATGCGAGGTGCCGCGCAAGCCATTGGCGCGTACCGGCCACCCATAGCGGCTGTCGTTAGTATAGCGTTGAAGTTTGCCCGCTGCACCCATGAGCAGGTGGATGGCGCCATCGTCGGCAAAACGCCAGACGGGGATATAGTTATATTCGCCGCTGGTCGAGACGCTAAAGAGGCTGAGAAGTTCACCCTGTTCCTGCGCCCCCAGACCTTTGAAGGCATAGCCACGAGCTTGCACTTGTTGGCATAGGACGTTCTTGGTACCAAACTGTAATAACACCCCACCAGGACACTCGGCGGGCGTCAGGCCATTGAGATTGTCTCCCCCAAAACCGTCGTCGGTGATGTCGTGAAAGCGGGCGCTATTGTCATCGTAGGGTACATGGACCTGCGCAATCGACCCTTGCGCCAGAACACGCCGGCTCACTCCCCCTGGCGGTGTGAAGTAGATGTCGCGCAGGACAATGCCATCCAGCGCACGGTGTTCCCAGCAGAGTTGCCAGCGTGCGCCGTTGCGAAATGTCTTGTCGACGAAGAAGCTGGCCGAACAATTTGCTCCCGGTTGCGCATCGATGGGCGTATTATATAGCCAAAAGAGCGCGGCAACTGCCAGCAGCGCGATGGACAACAAAAGGCTCAGGCGCGCCCGCCACGGCTGAAGCTGTTGTACGTGGAACAAGGGATGTCTGATCATTCTGTCGATTCCAGATCCGCCCCGCCGTGTTCGCTCAGCGCCAACGGACGTAGCTTGTTGTTCTGGCTAGCCCAGCCGGAATCATCACCGGCTGGTTCACTGCCAGACGGACAGTTCAGCGTCAAGCGGTCTAAATGGATTTTGTGCGCTCCAGTCGCGCGGCAGCAGTTGAAAGCCATGCCATTGCACTCCAAACACCGGCGTGTCCTCGGCCCGCGGCAGCCGGTGTGCCGTGACCCGGTGCCAGAGTACGATCTCGGCGCCGGCCAGACTCTCACCGTTTATGTAACCTGCCACATGGTCCGCGCATCCACCTGTTGTTGGGTTGTGGGCCGCCAGCCTCTCACAAGGGTGTGCGACAGTCACATAAAAGTCGTGCTGGTTCCACAGTTGGTCTGCCGGACCGACATAACGGTAGCCGGCCTGCTTGGGGTCCAGGTGATACGATATCGCATGACCATCGCTGTTGGTCAGTGTACCATCGCGCACCCGCCAGGACCGTTTTTTGTCGGGGTCGGTTGTACGTCCGGTCTCTGTAGTGAGCCGGGTTGTGCTTACCTCACGCCGGGTATTTGAGGTGGCAGAGTTAACCTCAAATTCCTCGACAATATCGTTGGAGCCATTGGCGCCCAAATCAAAGTCGAGTCGCCACCAGTAGTTGGTGACATAGCCAATGCCGGCCATGCCTTCCGCCTCAGTAGCGGGCACAGGCCAGCCGTGTTGGGAATCGCGACCCTGGCGCCAGAGCCGCCCACCCTCGCCCACTTCTGGCTCGATGGTGCCATCATCTGAAAAGCGCCACTGGACGATATAGAGATGCTGGCCGATCTGAGACACGCTAAAGAGGGTAAGGGCATCACCCTGGCGTTGTTGGGTATAGTACTTGTAGAGGTAACCGCGCGGCGCCACCTGCTTGCAAAGCAGCGAACGGTCAGCATGATCGAGCAACAGACCATCCGGGCAATCGGCAGCGCTCAGCGCCAGCAGCCGTGTATCGCCTAGCCCTGGCTCGCTCCCGTGATAGAAGGTGGCGCCATCGTCGTAGATCACTTCGATCTGGACCACGCTCGCTTCTCGCAAGACCTTCTGGCGCTGGCCTCCCGGCGGGGTATAGTGGATGTTGCTCAGGACAACACCCTCGTGGGTGCGCACACTCCAACACAGATCCCAGCGTGCGCCGGTGGGTAGGGTCTCTTCCAAGTAGGTGCCCGTGGTGCAGACGCCGCTCTGCGCCCGTGTGTCCGCCAACTGCCACAT
>QEUW01000354.1 GCA_003577005.1 Chloroflexota bacterium
CCCAAAGTGGTGGAATTGTTGCGCGCCCAGGGCCAGGATGATGTCCTGGTCGTCGTCGGCGGCATCATCCCGGCGGAGGATGTGCCGCAACTAAAAGAATCAGGGATCGCCGCCGTCTTTGGACCGGGGACGCCGACAGGAGAGATCGCTACGTTTCTCCGTGCGAACGTGGCGCGGCGTGAAGACTCGCAGAGTCCAGGGTAAAAAATTGCAGTTTGTCCGGTGTAGATTGCTGCAGGGGCAAGAATTCGCGCTGGACGAACCCGCGGTGCTTAACCCCGTTCGTCGTACCAAAATCCCAACGAAAGGCCATCACCACCTTGCACCATCCACCATCGTCCGAACCGCATGTCCAAAACTCAACTATCGACTCCCTCCTCGCTGGTGACCGGCTGGTGTTGGCGCGAGCCATTACCCAGGTGGAAAACGAAGCTGCCGCTGCGCCCCAACTGCTCCGTGTGCTCTACCCACACACGGGCCGGGCGCACATCATTGGCATCACTGGCGCACCGGGGACGGGGAAGTCAACGCTGGTTACGGTGCTGGCGCAACATTATCGTAGTGTTGGTGTCACCGTAGGTATTGTGGCAGTAGACCCCACCAGCCCCTTTACGGGGGGCGCTTTATTAGGCGACCGGGTGCGGATGCGCGCCCTCAGCGGCGACCCCGGCATCTTTGTGCGCAGCATGGCGACCCGTGGCGCTTTGGGCGGGCTGAGCAAGACTACTGGTGATGTGGTCACGCTTCTTGATGCAACCGGGTTCGACCGCATCCTGGTCGAGACGGTAGGCGTGGGCCAGGCCGAAGTCGAGATCGCCCGCACGGCACACACGACGGTTGTGGTCGAAGCGCCTGGCCTGGGCGACGAGGTGCAGGCAATCAAGGCGGGCATCCTTGAGATCGCCGACATCCTCGTGGTTAACAAGGCCGATCTGCCGGGTGTCGAACGGACGCTTAGGGCGTTGGAGTTGATGTTAGAATTGAGACGGGGTAGCTCGCGGCCGGTACACCATCACGGCCAGGTGTTGCCGGTTGTGACGCCGCCGGCAGAAGCGGAGGAGCAATGGCTAATTCCGCTAATAAGGACAACAGCTGCAACCGGCGAAGGCATTGAGTCGTTGCGCCAGCAGATCGAGGGGCACCGCACCTGGCTGCACGAATCCGGCCAGTGGGCAGTGCGCGAGCGGGTCCGCATTGCTCACGCGCTCGAACAGATCATGCGTGCGGAACTGGCCCGGCGGGTCGCAACACAATTAGCAGTTGATGGCCTCGACGAGGTTATCGAGGCGATCTACCGGCGCACCAGCGATCCCTATTCGGCAGCGGAGCGCCTGCTGGCAACCGGATGAACGATCCACGACAACAGACCCCCGGATATTAAGAGCTACGGTCGTATTCCCCACCTGCCGGGCAACCGTATATCCAGGGGCTATCTAATTTCTCTTGAGGCTGGGAAGCCCCTTACGCGGCTTCGAGCGTGGACGGTGGAATAGGCGTGGTTGGACGGCGCGCATCTTCCAGCCGCATGATTGCTGGTGACAGGAGCATCACCCCGGTCAGAATAAGACAGGCGACGCCGCCGACAAGGTACCACACCTGAACGCCAAACCGGTCTGCCACCGGCCCGGCCAGCGCCAGACCCAGCGGCGCCATGCCTCCAGAGACGCTGCCAATCACGGTAAAGACTCGTCCTTGAATTTCCGGCGCCACGACACGCTGCAGGACCGCAAAGAAGGGACCATTGGCGATTGGGTTCATCAAGCCCATGATACCCATGCCACTCAACGCCAGCAGTAAGAGTTCGGAAGGGGCGAAGCCGACGAGCAGCGCACCAACCCCAAGCCCTACGACACCAAGCAGCGATGTATAGATTCGCCGCCGAAAGCCACCCCAGACGCCCAGCGCCAGCCCACCCAGCACAAACCCCACGCCAAAGCTGGTGTTGATCCACGCCACTTCCAGCGCCTGGCCGCCAAAATGGCGCGTTACCAGAATTGGTGTGAGCGAAAAGGCCGGCACCAACAACAGGTTGAGAAAGGCCGAAAGCATCAGTACCCCGCGTAACCCCGGCCACTGCCAGATATAGCGCACCCCCTCCGCCAGATCGTGCCAGACCGAAACCAGTGCGCCCTGCGCCGCCTCGACGGCTCGCACTGGCTGCGGGATGTGAATGATAAAGACGAGCCCTACGGCAATCAGCGCAGTCATTACGTCGATCCCCATAATGCCTTCGAACGGCATCAGGCCAAGCAGGAGCGCACCCAGCGGCGGCGATGCGATCTGCGTGATGCCTTGCACCATCTGGTTGAGACCAGCCACCCGCGCCAGTTGCTCATCTGGCACCATGAGCGCTGTGGATGACTGTACAGCGGGAAAGTGAAACGCACCCGCCAGCGCACGCACGGCCATCGCCACATAGACATGCCAGACCTCGATGATCCCCAGCCAGAACAGGATCGCCAAACCCGCAGCCACCACCGCTCCGGCTGCATCTGCGGCAATGATCACCAACCGCCGGGGCCAGCGGTCCACCAACACGCCGGCCAACGGCCCTAGAAGGATGCCGGGCAGCATCGCCACCATCGCCGCAATCGCAAGGACAGTGGCCGAGCCAGTGGTTTCTGTCAACCACCAGACCAGGGCAAATTGCGCCAGCCCGCTGCCAAAGAGCGAGAAGGCCTGCGCTGTCCAGAAGGTGAAGAAGGGCACTCGCCACGATTTTGCTGGTTCCATGCTGTCTCTCCAGGCCCGTTTTTAAGGAAGATTTGATCGTCTGCAAGTGTTTGACAATAAGAAGTGGCGGATCTTTGAAGAGTTGTGGCTGTCCTCAGATGCTTACGTATGCTTGTTGCACAAAGTTTCGTGATGTGGTATGATACTAGCCGGTATCCAGATACCGTATGGTATCTGGATACCGGCTAGTATATCTTTCTTTGGCTTCTTTGTCAAGGGTTACTGTTTCGCCATGAGCCAGCGTATGAGCCGCGAGGAGCGCCAACAGCAGACTCGCCAACGCTTGTTGGATGCTGCCGTCGAGATATTCAGCCGCCGCGGCTATCACGCCGCCAGCGTGGATGAGATCGCCGGTGCGGCCGGCTTCTCCAAGGGCGCCGTCTACTCTAATTTTGCCAGCAAGGAAGAGTTGTTCTTAGCGCTCTTGGATCGACGTTTTGAACATGAGATCGAGTCGTGGGGAGAGCCGTGCGCCGCTGACACAGGAGGTATCAAGGACGAGCCGGCAACAAAATTGAGCTTTATCGAAGTCATCGAACGTGACCGGGCCTGGAACCTGCTGTTGGTTGAATTTCTCCTGTATGCCATTCGCGAAGAGTCTGTACGTCCAAAGCTGGCGGCACGGTTGCGCGGGCTTCAACAACATCTGCGCGACCATCTGGCCAAAGTCTGTGCTGCCCGCGCACAACAGCCGGCGCTTTCGCTCGAACAGTTGCCGTGGGTGATCAATGCGCTGGGCGTGGGCCTCAGCCTGCTTGCCTACCTGGATATAGATGCCGTCCCGCCGAACCTGTACGAATCGACCCTTGACCATCTGTTATCGTGAGAGCTTCCTGAATTGGTGCGGGTGAGGCCACGGTGGCTTTGTAACTTCGCCAGACAACCGGTTGTACCCAGAGGCTCTACATCTTTGCATGAAAACGGGGACGAAGCGTGCGCTCCTCGTCCCCGTTAAACCTACGACGCCCCTCAGCCGAGCGAGACAAGCTTACTCGCCGGTCATTGTTGATTATATGCTCAATCCGCAGCGATTGCGCTTCTCTGCACTGGCCACACCTTCGGCTGTTCGCCGGCTAGAGTTGTATTCGCCAGCTCGGGCATAGGCGTTGCCATGTGCTGTTGGTAGCGGGCAACCAACGGGGTGGCGTGGCGGCACAACACACCTTCCTCATCAAAAGCTGCGTCATAAAGACCCAGGTGGAGCAGATAGTAGTTGAGTGGCCGGCGCCCACGGCGATAGTGCCAGTCGATCATGCTGATGAGTGGGAACCAGGTATACCCGACCACCGGCACCCCCTGGCGTCGCAACTCGGCTACGGCGGCCACCGTCTCATCCATCCACCGGCCACGCACCTTGATCGAGCCGCGCGCCGATGTTTCGGTCACGAGCATGGGCAAGCCGTAGCGCGCATAGGCCTCACGCATCACTTCGGTCAGCGCCGACCCGTGAACCCGGCGCCGTACACGATAGAGTTTGCCCGCTTTGCCGGGCACTAGCTCGCCATACGACCAGGGGTAGAAATTGACGCCCAAGTAATCGAACTGTACTGCATTGGCGCGAAACCAGGCCAGATCAGCTGGCTCGATACTATGCAGCCGCAGGTGTACGTACAATGGATGCTCTTCATCCACCCGGCCGGTGACCAGGTCAAAGGGAAGATATTGGTGTGCGTTGAGCAGCGCAACTTGCGGCTGAGCTGTTACCTCTGTTGCCCAGTACCGGCGCAGCGCCTCGACCTGTACGGTGATCATCTCGGGCTGTTCGGCCTGGAGCGCCTGCGTTGTCAGCACAATGCCTTTGGCGACGGCCATCAGCACCTTCAGATAGCCATCTTCGCCGGTGAGATAAGGGGGCCAGTGGCCCTTCAGCCCGCAATATTCGGCATTGACCGTCGGCTCATTGAGCGGTGTATAGTAGCGCACCAGGGACTTGTAGCGAGCCGCCACCGCACCGGCATACTCCGCCACCTTTTGCGGATAGCGATTATTGATAAAGCTGTTGTCAAGCCAGAGCGGCGTACCGTAGTGCATGAGGTCCAGGATAGGAATCAGCCCCTTGACATTGACCATGTAATCCAATACCTGGTCAACCCAACGCCAATCCCACTGATTGGGTTTTGGCTGCACCAGATACCACGGAATACCCCAACGCACCGCCTGGACGCCGGTTGCGGCCACGCAGTCGATGTCGCTTTGCCAGAGTTGATAATGTTGCGTCAGTGCATATTGATCCATCGCCCGCAGCCCCGGACGAACCTGCGGGATAAAGGTGTTCTCGATACCAGTCGCCCAACAAAAAGAAGGAAGAAGTGTATTTCCCATGTTCAACCTAACTTTACTTTGCGTGTAATGAAATGAGTAGTTGTCCTCACATAACTATATCGTTCCAATTGCCAGATTCATGCGCCAGGTGCGCGTTTCCATAGGGTCTGCTGAGTACCACCACAAGGTTTCGCCCGGCGGACCTGAGCCGGCCTCCGGGAGGCGCCCAGAGTCAACTTTGGCGCCCAGACGATTTGCAGGCATCTCCCGGTGGTCTTGCCAGAGACAATCGTCAAAGTTTCGCTGCCGTGTTAGAAAGCAGCCAAACCAGACACCATATAGCCATAGGCTGGGGGTGTTATTCAAACACAACCAGTCGAGATTCTGGCGAGAGGAGTGGGTGCAAAAGCGTACACCGGTCGCATCCTTACACTATTCTTGCATTATCCCTGTACTATCCTTATGCTATTATACCATAATCGGGGAACTGTTATCTAACGGCAAGTGAACTTCGCATAGATTATCTCCAGGAAGCTATTTGAAACGAGGAATTGTCGCCATGGTGCGTTGCACGCAAAGCGTGCGATGCACCTGGGAGGCTGACATCGTTGAGTTAAAGGTTGAGTTAAAGGGTGCAATGTACCCTGTGGGTGCATCGTACTGGTTGTCGCCCCACTGTTCAAACAGATCCTAACCCTACAACGGGACTTCGTGTGACAGGTCTTGGTGAAGGCGGTCGAAAGGTCTCGTTGTAGCATTGAGGTACGGTTTCTAACCGCGGGTTCAACCAACCAAACCATGACGCAGCGCGATGACCGCGGCCTGGGTGCGGTCGGTGACGTCGAGCTTTTCCAACAGGCTGCTGACGTAATTCTGCACCGTCCCCTTGGAGAGGTGCAAACGCTCGGCGATCTCGCTGTTAGGCAGACCCGCAGCCAACAGCCGCAGCACCTCGCGTTCGCGTTCGCTCAGATCGGCGTCGATTGTCGAAGGAACCCGGTAGGTCAACACCCCTGGTTGGGCAATATGGCTGAAGAGCTTTCCCGCTACGTTCGGGTCAACGTGCGTGTTCCCGGCAGCGGTGCCCTTGATCGCCGCAACTAACTGTTCGCGCGGCGTCTCTTTGAGCAGATAGCCCGCCGCACCGGCGCGGATGGCGTCAAAGACCCACTCGTCGTCAGCGTAGGTGGTCAGCACCAGCACACGAATTTCTGGAAACTGTTTGCGCAACTGGCGTGTCGCCTGAATGCCGTTGACGCCGGGCATCTTGAGATCCATGAGCACAACATCCGGTTGCAACCTGGCTGCCAGCGGCAGGACATCGGCGCCATCATGCGCTACACCCACCACCTCGACGCTGGGCGCGGTGCTCAAGATTACCTGGAGTCCTTCGGTCACGATCTCCTGGTCATCACACAAGATCACGCGAATGGGACGCTCCCGGGTCTGGGCTGCGCTTCTTTCCTTCATCATTAGGGATTTCCTCTTGCCAGGTCAGGTAAACCATTGTCCCTTGGCCGGACCCGCTCTCTACCACCAACGTGGCGCCGAGTAGTTCGGCGCGTTCGCGCATCCCCTGGAGTCCAAAGTGGCCGTTGGGCGGCGCCGCGGCGGTGAAACCAATTCCATCGTCTTCGACGCGAAACACATATCCCCGGACGGTGTGGCGCAACTGCACGGCCAGCGTTTGGGCGCCGGCATGTTTGAGCACATTGGCAAGCGCCTCCTGGGCAATACGATAGACCTGGTGCTCGGTCTCAGCCGACAACGGCTCCAGCTCTGGAATGTCGAGCGCAAGCTGCAACCCACCCCGCTGGGCAGTGGACTCAGCCAGGTTGCGGACGGCCAATGCTAGCCCCAAGTCATCCAACGGCGACGCACGCAGCGCCTGCAAGGCGCGCCGTGTTTCGGTCAACCCGCTGCGGGTTTGGGCCAGCGATTTACCAAGCAGATCACGCGCCTTTGCCGGGTTCGCTTCCCATGCGCTGTCTACCGCCTCGAGTTGCACCGAGACGGCGCTCAGCGTGTGTGCCAGCGTATCGTGGAGCTCGCGGGCCAGCCGGTTACGCTCGCGGCTGACGGTCAACTGTTCAAGGGTGGCGGCATGTTGCGCTAGTTGCGCATTCGCTTCGGCCAATTTCTGGCGTTGTTGGCGTTGACCTGCCATGATGCGCGTGACGATATAGCCCATGACCCCAAAAATCGTAGCCGGGACCAGTTCATCGCGCAGCAAAACAAGCCAGTCAGGGCTGTTCAAAAGCCAACCTGCGAGCAATACATTCAACAGAACAATGCTGAACAAATAGCCCACTACCTGGCGAAAATGATACTGCCAGGCAATCAACACAAGCGGCAACAGCACACCGACCCAGAACCGCCCGCCACTGCCAACGGTGACCACATCAAGCAGTTGCAGCTCTTGTCGCTGCACCCAACTCCATACGGTGATCGCCCGTTCGAGCAGGATAAAGAGAGTTACAGTCGCCAGGGCAATGGGCAAATATGCCTGCCCAAGCCGGCGCTGAAGCCAGGGCCACCAAAGATAGCCGAGCATCAACACCAACCAGCCGATGCTGATGATTGACAGCACCTGTTGATCTTGCCTGATACGGATGATGGTGGCGAGATCGGGTTGCACCGGCAAGGGGATACCAAAGTGGGGCGCCAGCACCGGCTGCTCTACCGAGCTAAACGGGTAGAGCGTCCCCAGGCGCACCAACGCAAAGACCAACTGCAACCCCAACACCATGCGAAACACTGCAAGCAATCCCGGCTCGAACAACCCAGATTCCGCATCGATTCGTGCCGCCGTCGTTGAAGCGTTCATGCTACCAATCATAGCACCATTTCGTATATTGACATAATGAGCGGAACCACTCCGGTTTGTGAGTCGATTCATCTTTCGATATGGGACTACTCATCTGTAACGGTGTGCGAACCCACTTCCTGTTGGTGACCCCGCTTGTTACACTGATGGTAGGAACCGCCCAGCGCGGGGAAAGTACACGAATTGAGGATGCCCAATCATACATGTTAGCAAGACTGTTCGGTCGCAACCGTGCCAATGGTTCACAGCCGATGCCCCACCCGAGCGACGGCCCCGGTATCAGTGATGCCGGCCAACCGGTTATCCAGATCGAAAACATGACCAAGGTCTATAAAATGGGTGAGGTCGAAGTCCACGCCCTGCGCGGTCTTTCGCTCTGCATCGAACCAGGCGAGTACGTGGCAATTGTCGGCGCCAGCGGTTCGGGCAAGAGTACCCTCATGAACATGATCGGTCTGCTCG
>QEUW01000355.1 GCA_003577005.1 Chloroflexota bacterium
CGCTGTAGGGATCTGAATACGACGAACGGGCCGATCCGCACCAGTAGACCAGTTTCGCCGCCGTTCAAACCCCTGCCAAAATTGTTTTCGTTGTAGTACAGTACAGCAAGCGCACGTACCTCGCTTTCTGGTGGATTCACGTTTCACCCCAACCCTCAATGCAGGAGGAGAATATGAGTAGAGCGAACTCGAATGTTGTGCGCAACACCCTGCTGGCCGTGACGGCGCTGCTTTTGCTGGCCTGTGCGCCGGTGGCGCCCGCCGCACCCGCGGCCAGCACGCCGGCTACCGGCACTGCCATCACCGAAGTAGCCAGCGACGTAACACCCGAACTGGCAGAGCTGATTGCCGCAGCCCAGGCAGAAGGCATGCTTACAACGATTGCCCTGCCGCACGATTGGTGCAACTATGGGGAGATGATCGAAACCTTCAAGGCCAAGTATGGCCTCGAAATCAACGAGCTCGACCCCAACGCCGGCTCGGGCGATGAATTAGAAGCCATCCGCGCCAACAAAGACAACCGTGGCCCCCAGGCGCCCGATGTCATCGATGTGGGCTTTGCCTTTGGCCCGCTGGCGCAGGAAGAGGGGTTGCTCCAGCCTTACAAAGTCTCCACCTGGGATACGATTCCTGATGAAGTGAAAGACCCGGATGGTCACTGGTATGGCGACTACTACGGCGTGCTGGCCTTCCAGACCAACACCGATGTGGTGGAAAACCCGCCCCAGGATTGGGCCGACCTGCTCAAGCCGGAATACCGGGGGCAAGTTGCGCTGGCTGGCGACCCGCGCACCTCGAACCAGGCCATCCAGTCGGTCTTTGCCTCCTCGCTGGCTAACGGCGGTTCGCTCGATGACGCCATGCCTGGGCTAGAGTTCTGGGCAGAGGTAAACGCCGTGGGGAATTTTGTGCCGGTCATCGCCACCAATGGCACCTTTGCCACCGGTGAGACGCCGATCATGATCCAGTGGGACTATCTCGCCCTGGCCGCCCGCGACCAGTTTGGCGGCAACCCAGAGATGGAGATCACCATCCCCGCCTCGGGCGTCTTTGCGGGTGTCTATCTGCAAGGGATCAGCACCTATGCACCTCATCCTAACGCCGCCAAGTTGTGGATGGAATTTCTCTACTCAGATGAAGGCCAGCTCATCTGGCTCAAGGGATATTGCCACCCGATCCGCTATAACGACATGGTTGCACGCGGCGTTATCCCTGCCGACCTGGCTGCCCAGTTGCCGCCTGAAGAGCTCTACGCCCAGGCCGTCTTTCCAACGCTGGAACAACTGGTGGCGGCGCGCGAGTTGATCACCACCCAGTGGGATACGGTGGTCCGGGCAGACGTACAGTCCCAGTAGGCAACAACTTTCGCTCTCTCAAGCTCTGAATCTCTTACAATTGAGGAGATTCAGAGCTTGAGAGCTTTTAGACGAGCACCCCATGTCACAGCAAGCAGTGACAACTCCACTGGCGCCACCAGCTGTGGTCACTACGGGAACGCGCCGCTTCTCCTGGAACTGGTTGGGCGTTGTTCCGTTTGCCCTTTTTGCCGTCGCATTTATCTTTTGGCCCTCGGCAAATCTATTCTTGGGCGCCTTTCGAACGACGCGCGGCGACTTTACGCTTGAACACATCCTGGCGCTGCGCCAGCCGTTTATCCTGGAAGCCTACTGGCTGAGCATCCGCATCAGTCTGGTGACGGCGGTGGGGGGTGGTCTCTTTGGCTTTCTGCTGGCCTATGCGGCGATCTTGGGTGGGCTGCCGCGCAGCGTTCGTTCGGCTTTGATGACCTTTAGCGGCGTAGCCTCCAATTTTGCCGGCGTTCCACTGGCCTTTGCCTTTGTGGCGACGCTGGGCCGGGTCGGGTTGGCGACGATCTTCTTCAGGGAAGTGTTGGGGTTGGATCTCTACCAACAAGGCTTTAGTCTCTACAGCTTTTGGGGGCTGAGCCTTACCTATATGTATTTCCAGTTCCCGCTGATGGTGCTGGTCATCTCACCGGCGCTGGATGGGCTCAAGCGCGAGTGGCGCGAGGCCGCCGAGAACCTGGGGGCGCAACCCTGGCAGTATTGGCGTTATGTGGCGTTACCCGTCTTGCTGCCTTCGCTGTTGGGTGCGATTTTGCTTTTGTTTGGCAATGCGTTTGGCGCTTACGCCACTGCCGCCGCATTGACGGGAGGCTCGCTCAACCTGGTGACGGTGCTCATCGGCGCCCAGGTGCGCGGGGATGTATTGCACAATCCCAACCTGGGCTATGCGCTGGCGCTAGGCATGGTGGTGGTCATGGCCGTTACCCTAATCGCCTATACGTGGCTGCGGCGGATCACCTCGCGCTGGTTGGGCGAGGGCTGACAACGGATTTTTGGAGCGGATTGAACGGATTGGTAGCACCACAGGAAACCGTGGAGTGCGACGTCCACGCAATTCTGTGGCGCTACCAACGGATTTTGCCTGGTAAATATCCGGAGGCAAGCTAAAGCCAGGAACGGATTATAGGCACCGAAATCTGTGAAATCTGCGTAAGCTGTGGATGGTCTTATTTTTGGGGAGACGTATGCGAACGGCACAAGTCTGGTCGTGGTTGTGGATCGGTGTGGGGATACTCTATTTCTTTGCGCCGCTCTATGCGACATTGCTCTTTTCGCTGCGGGCGCGGCGGGGGGAGTTGAGCCTTCTGGCCTACCAGAATGTGATCGCCGACCCCAGGTTCGCCAGTACCTTCCTCTTCTCGTTGCAGATGGCGGTCTGGACCATTGTTGCCGGTGTGTTTCTGGTGGTGCCTACCGTCTACTGGGTACACTTGCGGCTGCCGCGCGCCCGGCCCTTTGTCGAATTGGTGACGATGATGCCCTTTGTCATTCCGGCAGTCGTGCTGGTCTTTGGGCTGATCCGTACCTATGCGCCCTTTTTTACCTGGACGCTGGCCGGGCGCATCGTGTTGGTGGCCGGGTATGTAGTGCTTTCGCTACCCTACCTGTATCGTGCGGTAGATACGGGTCTGCGTGCTATCGACGTGCGCAGCCTGACCGAGGCAGCCCAGAGCCTGGGCGCCGGCTGGCCAACGATTCTGGTGCGGGTGATCTTGCCAAACCTGCGTGTGGCGCTCTTGAGTGGTGCATTCTTGACGCTGGCTATCGTCATCGGCGAGTACACTATGGCTTCGCTGCTGGCGCAGCCGGCGTTTGGGCCCTACATGGCGCTGCTCGGCCAGAACCGCGCTTACGAACCGGCAGCGCTCGCCATTATGAGCTTTGCCCTCACCTGGGCAGCCACGGGGTTGATCCAATTCCTGGGTCGCGGCCGGCAGCAGCAGACGGAGCTGGCGGGAACACACTAGGAATGCGTAAAACGTAATGCATAATGCGTGATATGTGTTTTACGCATTACGTTTTACGCATTACGTTTTACGCATTACGTATGAGGAATAAGGTATGGCGTTTCTCGAATTGGCGGGCCTGCACAAGCATTATGGGCGTACGGTGGCCGTCCAGGATTTTCAACTGCGGGTAGAGCAGGGTGAGTTTGTCTCGTTTCTGGGGCCGAGTGGCTGCGGGAAGACTACCACATTGCGCATGATCGCCGGTTTTGAGCAGCCGACTGCCGGCTCCATCGTGATGGATGGCGTGGAGATCTCGCGCAAACCGCCCAACCAACGCAATATCGGCATGGTCTTCCAGTCGTATGCCCTGTTTCCCAACATGACCGTGGCGGATAACATCGGTTTTGGCCTCAAAGTGGCGGGGCGACCGGCGGCAGAACGCAAGGCGCGCGTGGCCGAAATGTTGGCGTTGATCAAGCTCGAACAGTTAGGTGGACGCTATCCCTACCAGCTTTCGGGTGGGCAACAGCAGCGGGTGGCACTAGCGCGCGCTTTGGCTATCCGCCCGCAGCTTTTGTTGCTCGATGAACCACTATCGGCGTTGGATGCCAAAATCCGTGTATCGCTGCGTAACGAGATTCGAGCCATCCAGCGCCAGTTGGGTATCACCACCATCTATGTGACGCACGATCAAGAAGAGGCCATGTCGCTCTCCGACCGCATCGTGGTGATGAACCATGCGCGGATTGAACAAGTAGGTACGCCCTTCGAGATCTACAATTTTCCGCAAACCGCGTTTGTAGCCTCGTTTGTGGGCACGCTCAATTCGGTGCCTGCCGAGGTGGTGGATGCTGTGGCCGGTCTGCTACGGGTGGATGGGCAGGAGGTGCGCACTGCCCATGCGCTCAACGGTGCGGCGGCGCATGATAGACTTACGCTGGCCCTGCGCCCGGAGTTGCTCTCGCTGGCGCCGCCTACCAATGGCGCCAATCGGCTGGCAGGCCGCGTCGAAAATATCACCTTTTTGGGTGCGATTGTGCGTGTCCAGGTGCGCCTGGGCCAGTCCAGCATCCATGTCGATACCTTTAACAATCCACATTTGACGCTCCCCCAGCCAGGCGAAGCGGTGACTGTCACCTTCTCACCCGAAGCGGTATGGGTATTGCGAGGGGGGAAAGATTGAATTGCGCGGCCCGGCATGGATGGGGGCATATGCAGTGTCATTGTTCGCCGCCCTTACACTCCTCCTGACCAAAACGGCGCTTGCCCAGGCGACGCCGGTATCCACCCCAGCGGCCCCGACGCCAACTCTTTCTAGTACCAGCACGCTCACCCCCCCACTGGTCATCCCGGCGCCCAGGATTGGCCCAGCCGGAGCAGCCACACCACCTCCCGCCTACCATGTTGTCCGGTCTGGCGATACGCTGGCGGCGCTGGCGTTGGAGTATGAAGTTGATTTCGCCGAACTGGTGGCGATCAACAACATCCACACCCCGGACATCCTCAGCGTAGGCGCCCGGCTGCGCATCCCCGGCGGCATCGGAGGGGAAGAACTCTGGGCCGATGAGACGCTCCGGGTGGGGAACGACTATACAGTCACCCCACGAGCGACGATCACCGAACGGCTGACGTTGCGGGCTCAGGCCGTATCGGCGGACAGCCCCTATTATCAGACCACATGGGTTACCTTCTATGGCCGGCCCAACGTGCCGATCATGGGGATCTTGGGCGAGCACGATCTGGGCGAGCTGACCCAGCTGCTGCGCACGCAAGCGAACGCCTATGATCGCGCCAATGGCCCCACGCTAGGCGTCAAACCGGCCTACCACCTGGTTTACGGCATGGCCACACGGGCGCCCGGCGAAGGTAGCCACCTGGCCTATCTGAGCGAGGAAGAGACGCTGGCCTATATCGAGCGGGCGCAGGCAGAGGGATTTGGCGTCATCCTGGACATCCAGATCGGCGCCCTATCGCCGGTTTCGGCCACGGCGGTGGCTTTTCCCTTTCTCCGTTACGAGCATGTCCACCTGGCGATCGACCCGGAGTTTGCCCTGGTTCACCCGCGCCAGACGTGGCCCGGCAATCCCATCGGCTATGTGACGGGCGAGCAGGTCAACGCAGTGCAGGCGGCGATGCAAGCGTACATGACCGAGAACGGCATCCAAGGGCCGCGCATCTTGCTGGTACACCAGTTCCAGGAGAGCATGATTGTCAACAAGGAAGAGATCGACACCAGCTACGAAGCCATTGCGCTGACGATTTCGGTCGATGGGTGGGGACCACCGTATGGGAAGATCACCAAGTACAATCTTTTTGTCAACCAGGAGAGCCCATTTGCCTCGTTCAAGCTCTTCTACCGCTGGGACGAGCCGCTGCTCACCGAGCGCGAGGCGTTGGGTGAGGATGGATATGCGGGCACGCACTTCATTGAAACTACGCCCAACATGATCATCTACCAATAACGCTCGTCTGCTTGCGGTTTTTCATGCGCTTATTTTCTATTTTCACAGGGAGGGCACCATGACAACCCATCATCTCGATGACAAAGAGTCGCACGCATTTTGGGACAACTCGCATCCCCCGCGGGTACGAATCCAGCCGGGGGACACGGTGGTCTTTGAGACGCTGGAAGCTTCGGCCAACCAGATCACACCCCAGGCGGGCGAGGAGGCGCTGCGAACACTGAGCTTCGACCCCATCCACCCGCTGACCGGGCCCGTCTATGTGGAGGGCGCCGAGCCGGGCGATGCCCTCGTCGTCGAGGTAGTCAGTTTGGAACACAAGGGCTGGGGCTGGAATGCCGTTATTCCCGGGTTTGGCCTGTTGGCCGACGATTTTTTAGAACCCTATCTCCACCACTACCGGTTGGCCGGTGACCAGTGTTTCTTCCGCGATGATATCGTGATCCCCTACGAGCCGTTCTGCGGTGTGATGGGCGTTGCGCCGCGCGAAGCAGGCCGTCTCACCACGATCCCGCCACGCGAGAACGGCGGCAACCTGGACATCCGCCACCTGACGCCAGGCGCAACGGTGATGTTCCCCGTGCTGGCTCCTGGCGCGCTCTTCTCGTGCGGCGACTGCCACTCAGCCCAGGGCGACGGTGAGGTCAACGGCACCGGCATCGAGACGCCCATGACCGTAACGCTCAAGTTTGACCTGTTGAAGCAGGCCAATCTGCCCGAACTGCGCTTTACCACGCCCGCCGGTAAAAAACTGACCGTGGCCGACAGCGGCGGCTACTTTGTCACCACCGCCCACGGACCGGACCTGTTCAAGAACGCGCAACAGGCGATCCGCTATATGATCGACCACCTCTCCAGCGAGTACAACATGACCCGAGAGCAGGCCTATTGTCTCTGCGGTGCGGCGGTGGATTTGAAGATCAGCGAGATCGTGGATGCACCGAACTGGATCGTCTCAGCCTATTTGCCGCTGGCGATTTTTGCCAGGTAAGCAAGGGCAAAGACTGGATACGGATGACTTACCCGGACCGGGAACCGGTGAGATAGAGCAATCGCCCGCGCCAGGCCACTACCTGATTGAGCAACTGCCGCTCAAACAGTGCCTGTACCTGCGCTACTTCTGCCGTGCTGAGGTGTTGGGCCAGACGTTCCCCATAGCTGGGCCGGTCGCTGCCGGAGGGCGCAAACCAGCGTTCGATGACGCCAGCGGTGACCTGCAACTCGCTGCTCTCCGCTTCGGTTGCCAGCTCGACGGACAGCCCGGCTTTACTAAAGAACTGACGCAGATCGTCGGCATCCCAGTTGACCAGCGGGTCGTCCGGGTCAGCGTAGATGGCCTCTTCCGCTGCGACCACCCGCTCGGCTAGCTCCTGCCCCAGTTCGCCCAGATCAACCAGTTGGTAGAGCCGCTGGGTATGGCGCGGAATACGCTCGGCTAGGCTGATAGTAGCGTGAGCAGCGATGAGTGAGACGAGCCCTTGAATGGCTGCCTGCTTATCTGCCACATCGATCAGCGCGTTGTAGCCCACCAGCGCATCAAAGGTCGGGGACGGTTGCGCCGCCCCACCTTCCGCTGCTATCAGCGCCGGCAGGTCTGCGAGGCTGCCGTGCATCACCCGCGGCCGTTCCACTTCCGGCAATCGTTCGGCCAACTGGCGCAGGGCCTCGGCGTCTCGTTCGGTGCGCGCCAATGCATAGACGCCCCCTTCGGGGACGCGGCGCAGCGCCTCCCAGGTCAGCAGGCCGCTGCCAGCTTTGAGGTCGAGCACCAGGCTGTGCCGTTTGAGTTTGGCCCCATCGAGCACCCGGTCGCGCAGCGCAGCCAGCCGCTCGCCGGCGCTGGAGATGGTGCGCTGGAGCCAGCGTTCCCGCGCCATGTCCTTGGGTGAAAAGGTAAGAACCTGGTCGGTATCCTCCTCCAGGGCGAGCATGGCGGCCAGTTGCGCCTCGCGGCGGCGCGCCACCTCGGTGCGGATCTGCGCCTCGTAGCCCTGG
>QEUW01000356.1 GCA_003577005.1 Chloroflexota bacterium
GGGCTTCGCTCAGGTTGGTTTGCAGATTGGGCTTGAGCAGCTCATCCGCCTGCTGGCGCACCTCGGCCGGGAGGGGGGCGTTGGCGTAATCGGCCACACCGGCGTCGGGTTGGGTCTCGATGCTGACTGCCGTTTCGGGCGACAATTCAACCGGCTTTTTCTCGTCGATCTGCTTGGGTTGGATATTCTGCTGCCCCGGATGATTCTTGAATGCGGTCGTGGCGGCGTCGCGCTGGCCGACCAGTTGAGTCTGGGCCTCGGTACGCTGATGGTCCATGCGTTCGGGGGCAGCCTCGCCCTCCAGTTGCACGTTGGGCCGCGCACCAGCGCTGGTGTTCACCCCCGTGTCTTTGGTGCGAATCTGGCTGAGAAAGCCCTTGATGTTGTCGCGCAGCCAGCTCAAGAAACCGCCCTCGTCGCGCTTGTCGAGTTCTCTCTCGCTCGCCTCGTTGCTGGGTGCGGCGCCAAAATTCTCGTGGGGTGTGGCGGTGAGATCGCCCGGTTCGGCGCCGGTGACGCCATCGCCGATGGTCGTGTCGCTTGGCACGGGGATCTGGTCGGGCGGCGTCAGGCCTTCCTCCACCGCGCCGCTGGTCTGGGCCACCAGGACCGGCGCGTTGTCCACCTCGTCCTGCTTTTCCTGCTTGATCTTGCTGTCGAGCGCCACGCCCAAGCCCGGCTGGGTGGCAGCCATCTGGGATGGGCTAGCCTCGGTAAAGGTGACCATCGCCTTGTCCGAAGCTCCCTCCAACGGGAGTGGCTCGACCTTCGCTACCTCCTCCGCTGGCGGCGGCGCTTGCTCTGGGGGCAATTCCACCTCCGGCTCGGCCCCAACTGCTGGCGGCTCGGGCTGCTCCACCGGGACATCGGTCTCGACGGCAGCGGGCGTCTCTGGCTCGGAGGTAACCGGCTCCTCCAGATGGCTCACATCGGTAGGCGGCGTCTCCACAACGGCTTCGGGAGCGGTAGCGGCCTCCCCGGTTGTATCCGGCGCCGCGCTGGGTTCAGGTTCGACGCCGGTCTTGACCAGGGGAACCGGCGGCATATCCAGTTTGGCTACGGGGTCGAAAAAGCCCAGCCACTTGCCGATTGGCTCCCACTTCTCCTCGACCTGGCCGCCCAAATTGTCCTCGCCGGAGGTATTGCCGTTGATCGTAGCGACGAGGATACTCTTGAACTCTTTGCCGGCTGCCGTTTCTGGGCTTTCCACGCCAGTGACCAGGGCGAAGTGCTGGTTCTTCTCGCGGTAGGCGATGTCGCCCTTGCGCGGCAACTCGCCCGCTTTACGCGGCGTCACCCAGGCCATGATGCTGGCGCCCAGCTTCCAGTCGGGGATGGGGATGCCGGCTTTTTTGTAGGCCCACCAGACAAAGATGCCGCACCAGCTTGGCAGGGTGTCTTTCAATTCACCTTTGCTGTCTTTGGCCTTTTGGATGTATTTGATCACATCCCGGTGGATGACCTCTTTCTCGCCAAAGGCGGTAAAGAAGTACTCGGCCAGACGCTCCCAGCCCAGCCGGGTCTTGTCCGCATTGGTCTGCTTGGCGTTGACCTTGCCGATCTCCCCACGCGCCAGCTTGATGGCGGCCAGCAATTCGGGCCGGACCAGAATGGTTCCTTCGTCTTCCTCCTGGCGCTGGACGGGGCCGGGTTCAGTCTGGGGTTGGATATTGCGCACACCGGCAGCGCCTTGCTGGATCGTATGGGTCAACTCGTGGGCCAGCAGGTGGTCACCGGCGCGGGTGCTGGGGGCAAAGCGACCCTGATTGAAGAAGATATCGTTCCCCTGCGTAAAGGCATTGGCCTTGAGCAGACGGGTAAGCTGGATCGCCGGGTCATCGGTGTGGATGCGGACGCCGCTAAAATCGGCGCCAAAACGCAATTCCATCTGCTGGCGCACGCCGTCGGGTAGCGGAGCGCCGCGACCACGCCGGGCGCGCAACTGCTCTTGAACCTCTACCGGGGAGGCAGGGGCCACGGCGCCGTCAGCCTGGGCTTGAACCGGCTCTTCTTCCTTCTCTCTCTCGGCTTGAACCGGCTCTTCTTCTTTCTCTTCAGTCTGCGCCTGAACCGGCTCCTCCCCTTCTTCCTCCTCGACCTGCGCCTGAACTGGCTCCTCTTCCTCCTGCTCAACTTGAGCTTGAACCGGCTCTTCTTCCTTCTTTGTCTCGGCTTGAACTGGCTCTTCTTCTTTCTCTTCAGTCTGGGCTTGAACCGGCTCCTCTTCTTCGTCCTTTTCGGCCTGCGCCTGAACCGCTTCTTCGTCTTCCACAGCCTGGCGCTGGATGAGCGGGGTGATCCGGGGGTGGAGCGCCAGGCCCTGTTCACGCTCAGCGCCGGAAGCGCGGCCGGTCACCACATCGGCCATGCGGTCGGCCTCGCGCTCGTAGGCATCGCCAGGGCGGCTCGTGACCAGCTTGTGCTGCAGACTGCTGACAGCGGCCGCCGCTCCTTTTTGCGTCTGTTTCTGGAAAAAGGGCTGGCGACTATGGATAGCAGCCGGGGTGGCGGTGTGCGTTGGATTTAGCGTGCTGGCGCGGCTCTTCACGGCGGTACTCCTCATTACGCCCAGTCCACCCAGAGCGGTGAAGCCATCCAAGGCAGACGCACGATGGAGAGCGTCCAGGGCAAATAGTCCAGCAATAGATCGACAGTGCGTTGTTCCACGACCAGATGCCAGCGGTCGTCGCGTTGCGCCAACTTGCCCTCGCGCTGAAAAAAGGTCTCGCGCAAGGCGGCGGGTGATGTGTTCTTGAGCTTTGCCCAATGCTCGATGACCGCTTCCAGCAGCGTTTCAGCCTCGTCCCGTTCTGTCTGCGTCAGCGGCAGCATCTTGACCAGTGGAAAAGTGAGGGGCAGCGCACAGAGCAGCTTGAGCAGAGGCGTCTCGTGTTCCTCGGGCTGTTCCTGACCTGTGGCCAGATAGTGAAGCAGATGAACGGCCCGCACCCGCTGGTCGAGCGTTGCCAGCGTCTGGCCATCAGCCGCCAGCCCCAGCCGGCGGAAGAAACGATCCAAAAAGGGGTGGAGCAGTACGATGCCAGCGTGGAGGACATACAGGCCCTCGGCAGCCTGGTCTGTTCGCTCCTGGGGATCTCGTGACCACACCGTTTGCGCCGGCGCAGCGGGCAAGACTTCATCTTGCTCTGCCGGGAGCAACGAGACCTGCTGCTGTGTAAAATTCGACACAGAACCATCCTCCGCCGACGGCAGCGGCGGCTCTCCCTGGGCCGTACGCAGACGTTGCTCAAGTTCGGCGGTGGTCGCATCCCCAGCCGGCGAGAGTGCGACCACCACTGCCAGGATGATCGCCCATCGTTCACTCGCAGACAACGCAGACAGGACATGCTCTGCCGCCTGCTGAACTTCCCCTGCGACCTCAGGGCGAAGCTGTTCGACCAGCCAGCGCAAAAACCTTGTGCTAAATTGATAGACCAGGCGCATCCGCACTGGCCGGCGCTGCAAACGCGGCCGGAGTCTTTGTGCGAGACGCCGGCCCTCAACCGGTGGCAGAGCCAGCACCGTGACCTCTACCTCCGCCACACGCTGGGAGGTCGCATGCCAGGGCCAGTACCCCACTTCAAGAAAATGAACGAGCGTTTCCTCAAGCTGAGTTGCGAGAGCCGGTTCACCAGTCGCCGCAGCTGGCCGCGCACGCACCTGGCTACCAAGCGCTTCGACAAGCGCCCGTCGGATATGCGCCTCATCCAGCCGATTGGGGTTGATCCGCCCCAGGTCGATCTCCAGCCGGTCGAGATGGTAGTGCTGGCCGTTGGGCGCATGGGTGTCGAACGCCTCCTCCAACAGCGGGAGGATCGCCCGGTAGAACGCTTCCTCCATCTGTTTGCGCCCACGCAAGGCGGTCCCTTCATCCTGGTAACGCAGGTCAAAGACGACCTGGCGGATGTGGTGGGTTGGGGATCGGTCGTGCATAGTCATCGATCTGGTCCATTTACGCCAACAACGCCAACAGTCAACGGCTAACACTTCTCAAATGGACCGCGCTCAGAGGCGACGGTTTCATTCTCGCGGAGGATGCGGACCTCTGAAAGCTCAGTTGGTTCACCGCTGAAGGGGAAGGTCTGTGCCTGGCCGGCCCGTAGCTCGAGATCCAACCTGTCAACAACCTTATTATTGATCAAGAAATGGACGGTATACTTGCCGTCCTGGGGCGCTGTGACAGTCCAGATGCGCCTGTTCCTAACGCACTCGCTCCTCAGCGTGGCGTCCAGCGGTTGACACTTCTCGAACGGCCCGCGCCCAGCAACGATGGCCTTATCTTCGAAGAGAATACGGACCTCTGAAAGCTCGGTTGGTTCACCGCTGAAGGTGAAGGTCTCCGCTTTGTTGGCGTTCAGCTCCAGACTCAACGATTCCACCACCGTGCGACCAACCAAGAAATGAACGACATACTTGCCACTCTGACTCGCTGTGACAGTCCAGATACGCCTGGCGCCAACGCACTCGCTCCTCAGCGTGCCGGTCGGCGCGGGTTGCGGCGGCGGCGGGTCTGGGTCTGAACGACAGGGCGCAAACGGCCCGCTCTCGGTGGCGACAGTCGCGCCTCCAAAGGTGATGCGGACGGCGGACAACGTCGTTGGATCACCATCGTAGGTAAAAGTCCGCGGCGTGTTGGCGGTCAGGCTTAACGTGATGCTGCTGACAATATTGTCGCCAACCAAGAAATCGGCGACGTAAGAGCCGGTCTGGCTGGCGGTGACGGTCCAGAGGCGCGTGGCCCTGACGCAGGCGCTCCTCAGCGTGCCGGTCGGCGCGGGTTGTGGGGGTGGTGGTGGCGGATTGCGCCCCGGACTGAGATCGATGTCGCTACAGTCGCTGTCGCAGCAGAGATAGGGCAAACAGAAATCGGCTAACACGACAAATTCGTCAAGCGGTTCTACTTCAGCCTGGCGGGCGACCAATACCTCGCGGGGGTCGGGCATGGCAGCACCGCTTGTGCTGACAAATTTTGCTCGTACATCGTTGGTCTTGCTGGCGAAGCTCTGCTGGTGCTCGCGCACGACGCGAGTCAAAAGGCTTCTGTGGGTGTAGAGCAGAACGAGCGTGCCGCCTTCGGGTACGCCGCCCTTGTGCTCCATGCCAGGGTGGCGTTGGGCGTACGCACCCAACATCAACTCGGCGAAGATCTTGTTGATCCGCTCGCGCAACTCGGTGGCGAGGCCGGTCAGCACCGCTTGGGGGGTGCTGGCGGCGATGGAGCCATAGTGGGCGGCTACCAGCTGGTGGGTCTGGCGCAGCGGCGAGGCGGGATCATCCGGCTGCTGCACCTCGCTCAGGTACGACTCGAAAGCCTGGACAAAGCCGTCGTAGCGCACCTCGAACTCGCGAAAATCAAACTCGGCAAGCGAGGGGGCGCTCACCACCGCCACCAACTCCTCGGTCTTGTCCAGCAGCGAGACAACCGGGTAGAGGCGGCGGTCTACCACGGCGGGGTCGACATCAATGTTCAGCTCGCGCACATACTCTCGTGTACGGTCAAACAGATTGGCCGTAGAGGGCGCTTCTTTGACCCCTTCGTAAAATTTGCCGATGGCGGCGCGCGGGTCGTCGGCCTGGGTGACTCGACCGGTAATTGTCCCCTTGAGATAGTCGTACGGGCGAAGTTCCTTGAGCATTGCCTCAGCCGTGCGGCGAAAGCTCTGGGCCACTTTGGGCGAGAGCCTGGTACCCGGTACAACAAGGCTGAGATCAGCGCCCGGCTGGGCCGCGCCCTGGCTTTCGCCCAAGCGGGTTGGGCTCGCCAGACCGACCAGTTGAAGCGTATTCACCCGGCTCAACGCCGTGATGATGGCGGTCAGATATTGAAAGAGCGCGGCCATGAGGATCAAAAAGACCACGTCCAGGTCTCTCATGCGGCAGACAAGCAGTTTGATCAGCGCCTGTTGCGCCCGCAGCCGTGTCTCCCGATCTAGCTCGCGGCTGCCCAGGTCATTGGCCATGCTGAGACCGATGTAGACCGGCTCGATGGCAAAGGAAAGGCCCAGTTGGCGCTTCTGCTCGATGAGCGTCTGCATCACCGTGCTCAACGCCTTGCCCACGGCGCCTTCCACGCGGTAGAAGTTGTGGTCATCCATGCGGTAGCGCAGCAGGTGGTCGGCGTTGTTGGTGTAGCGGTAGGAGAAGAGCCGGTCCAGCCAGTTGCGCACGGTCTTGGCGTAGGACCAGTTGCGGGCTAGGTCGTCGTTCTCTTTGTTCGCCAACAAGGCATAATAGTAGGGGATCGCCTGGTCAGAAAGAACAACATCGCCTTCCTTGCTGGGGGTGAGGCGGATCTCGGCGTCCATCAGACCCTCGGTAGTAAAGCGGATGGCAAGGAGGTAGAGGCGATAGTGGAGCGAGCGCACTTCCTGCAGCCGTTCATCCTGGCGGCCGAAAAGCGGCGAGTGGATAAAGTGATGGCGGAAGGCAGCCGGTCGCGTGGTGGCGCCAAAACCGCTGTTGGCGCTGAGCGGGTTGAAGCCAGGCTGGCCCAGGTTGGCGGTAAAGGCGGTGGGGCGCACGGTTACTTCGCCCAACAGCACATGCAGCGGAAAACGGCCAGAGTGTGGACAGCACTCGGCCTCGATGCGCGTGGCCGCACGCAAAAACTCGTTATAGGCGCGCACCACATCCACCAGGTAGGCGTAGAAATATTGGACGAGAAAGATGTTCTGTTGCATCTGGTCGGCAATGCGCAAAAAGTAGGTAGGGTCGGCAAACGGACCGTCTGGCGGGATGTTCGCCGGGTACATATCGGCCAGAAGATAACGAAAGGCCGCATAACTCTTGTTAAGCGCATCGTTCAACTGCGGGGCCAGATTACTGCTCAGCGTATAGATGCGGCTGAGCAATCCTTCAAAGCTCTCGATCTGGTGAGCCGCCGGGTTGATCTTTTCGATACGCAACTCGTTCAGACCATAGCGGGGGTGATTGCGCCGGTCCACAGGGCGCTGGGCGATCTGCGCTTCTTGGTTGAGTATGGCCTGGGCGTCGGCCCGGCTGACCAGCAGGGCGCGCAGCGTAAACTCCCATTCGGCGCCTTTGTCGCTACAGTCGCTGATATCGCAGTTTCTGAGCGCTTCCAGATTGCGTTCCAGGAAGAGCAACGCCACCTTGTTCTGCAAAAAGGCGGCGTTGAGCGCCGTGGGCGCCGGCTCGCCGGGGCCGGCGGTAAAACCAGCGGGCAAGAGTTCCCACAAGTTGATCGGGTTGCCGTTGGTGTCGTGGAAGAAGGGATAGGGCGCGTCCGCCGGTAGGGTCTCCGTGGCCTCTTCCACCTGTGCAGTGGGCAGGGTGTAGCTGCGGAAGTGCGTGTAGAGCGTCTCCTCGTGGACCAGCAAATAGCCTTCCGAGGTGATGGCGCACCCGCCACTGATGCGAACCTGATTCGTCGCCGGTTCGCGCCCGACTTGCAGGCCGCAGACAATGCCGATGCCGATCAGCTTGTTACGCGTCAGCCGGTCCTGTTGCTCCAGGTAGGCGACCAGGTCATTCAGGTGCGTGGCCGTGAGCACCTGCCCGCTTTCAAACAGTGGATATGAGGTTTGCATGGCCCTCCTCCTGCTATCACAATAGACCGCGGATTACGCGGATTGGCGCGGATTAAAATCTGCGCAATCTGCGGATGCTGTTCATCCGTCAAAAGATACCAAGATTGGTGCTGCCCAGGCGGACAAGGTTTTCGTCGGCGCCCTCCTCACAGTCGTGAAGGGTAGCAGCCGGATAGACTGTCTTGAGCTGTTGCAAAAGTTGGATCAAGTCGCGCAGCGCAGCCAGGCCCGGTAGCGCTCGTCCAGCAGCGCCATCTGTTCGTTGCTCACCCAGCAGATGCGAGCATGGATGTGAGCCGGTGTTTCGGCGCGCAAGGTCTCTTCGAAGAAGTGGCGAAAATCGAGATTGCGGAAACGTTCCGGCCAGTAGGGCAAGACGACCTGGATGCGGAACGAATACGGGTCCTCGTCGCCACACGCTTCGCAGGTGGGGTCGAGACAGACCTCGAACAACTCATCCTGGTCGCTCAGCGGGCGGAGGAGGATGTGCTCGATCAGGTGGAAGCCTTCCTGGTTGCAGGCTGGATCAGTTAGCAAGAGTTCGTCGTAGCGGTCGATCAGCGTGCGGATGTTCTGCACCGCGTCGGCCTCCGTGTCGAAGCTGGCATCGTTCTCCAGGCTGACCCCTGCCGCGCTGATGCGATAGCGGACGTTGCCCGTGCCGCCGCTTGTGTCCACCTGGTAGCTGTTCTCCTGGCGGATAAAGGGATAAAGTCTTTGCGCTTCCGCCAGGGCAGCGCTGCGTTCGGGGAAGAGTTCGACCGACTTGAAAATGATGGCATTCTGTTGGTTTTTGACTTCCAAACGGAAGTTGTCGCCGACTTTGCGCGTGCTAAACAAGGCATCAAAGAGTGCGTTGCAGGCCAGGTTGCGCCGCGTATAATCGTCGATACCCAAGAGCCGGCTCACTCGCTTCTCCAGCCCAGAGACGTTCTCTGTGTCCCAAACTTCTGCCGGGTCTTCGGGCCGGTAGTTGAAGGCCTTGTTGCGCTCGCGGCTCACCACAGGGTACTCGGCCAGGAAGTCGATCTTGTCGTCGATCAGCGTCTGGCCGGTCTTGAGCGGATCCCCCTCCAGGTTGAACATGAGCAAGACATAATCGGTGAATTGCTCGGCAAAGCGGGCCATCAAGTGGTCGAGCAGACGGTTGCGTCGCTCCTGGAAGAGAACTTCGTCTTCGGTCAGCCGGGTGCGCTGTGCCTTATCTTGTAGGATGGTTTTGTCCACATAGAATTCGTCTTCGAACGCAGCCCGCGTGCCGGCGATCTGGTCCAGGTATTGCGAAAAGTAGGTCTGTGCCAGTGTCTTGTCCAGCGAAAAGAGCGTGCGCACATTGCCCAGTTGGGCCAGGTAATCGGCCAGAAGCTGGTCATAGAAGGTCAGATAGGCCTTGAGCTGGCGGGCCTGGGCCACCCGTGTTTCGGCAGCGGTAGTGGGCAGCCGCGCCTCGCCGATACCGTAGGTCTGTGGGAAGTCGTGCTGGATGGTAAAATAATCGGTCAGGCTGCGGTAGCGCCCTGCGGCCACGGTCAAGACCTGGTTTGGCTCGACATAGGCAGCCTTCCGCGCCATGGCGCGCAGATGATCCAGCGTCTTTTGAAACTCGGTTGGCTTGGCCCGATAAGGAATCTGGTTCTTATAGAAGATGATCTTTGACTCTGGGATCGCCAGCACCGGCTGGTGCAATGGTGTGATCGCCAGACACCACTTCTCGCCATCGCCGACGGGATTGCCGGCGCTATCGTACTTGCGCAGCCGCACATTCTTGACCGAGACGATCTCGGCAAAATCCATGAGAATGTTGATGATATCCGAGACATAGAGAACCCGCCGCAACTCGCTCTGCTCCAGATCTTCTGTCTTGATAAAACCAGGCTTGGTGAAGACCAGCTGGCCGTCACAGGTGAAGGCCGGGTCGATATAGGGGGTGTTGAAGATCTCATCGGCGCACAGCCCTTCATCGAGTAGAGCCTTGAGCGTGTAATAGTGAACGGGCGGGTTGAAGTACTCTTCGATGGCGTGAAAAACTCGCGCCTGGACCTCCTCGATATCGGCGTCGCTCTTGAGCTCGATATCGGCGCAGACAGCGACGTGCTCCGGCTGCACTGTGGCGATGCTCAGAAAGTCTTCGCATAGGTTGCGGTGGGCATGGAGCACGCAGGAGACGATCTCGAGGCTGCGCTGTCTGCGCTGCTGCTTGGCCCAAAAGAGCGGGATCGGCCCATCCTTGGCGCTGTCAGCCAGCAGCGCCTCCAGGTCCGGCAGCGTAATGGGGATGGGCGGCTGGCTAGCCCGCGGCCGGTCACTGACCACCCGCAACGTAAGTTGATCGAGCGTGAGCGTGCCGCCGCCATCGGTCTCCACAGTCACCTTAGCGATGTATCCCTTACCGGCCTGGGTGACTTCTATGGCTCCGACGGAAACCAGGTCTACGCCAAAATCGACACCTGTTTGCGCGCTATCGAGCGAAAGGACCACTCCTTTGAGTGTACCCCAACGGGCCTGGTAGACGAGACGGCTCTCGTTGAGCGAGCCAAGTACATCGTCGACTTCCAGTTCCAGCAGCACCCGGTAGAGACCGCTGAGGCGCACCCGCTCGTTTGCATTGCCCAGCGTGTTGAGCGCGGTATAGGAGAGTGACCCGACCACACAGTCGGCGTAGATCGGCACTTCGGATTCGCGGTAATTGCCCGCCTGGTTGCGGTCGGTCATGGGGTCGAGCCAGGCGTTGCGCACTCCTTCGATCTTGAGCAGCAGACGGCGATAGTCGAGCAGGGTCAACGGTGTGGTGGTCAACACCTCGTGCGCCGGAAAGAGCCCGCTAATTTCGGGCGGGTCGCTGGCACCACTGGCCGGGGCGAGCAGGTCTTTGATGTCAAAGCCGGTGCGATAACCCAGGTCGGTCAGGGCGTAGCAGAGGATCTCCAGCGTGGTGACGCCGGGGTCGTGCAGGTTGTGGTCGGTCCACAGATCGCCCGCCAGCTCCTGGATATATTCAAGACCCCTGGCGCGCAGAAAGTCATAATCCTGTGCGGGGGCCCGCGGCATATTTTTGTCGATAACCAGCGGTTCGGCCATGATAATTTGGAGTATCAGTTTTGCGGAGTGCGCACGCCCACGTGCGCATGGGTCAGGTGTCGCCTGGGCGCGCTCCCTATCTATTCAACAGTTGCCATCAAATCTCAGTGATCAAATGGTTCGGGTGCGAAACCAGGATCGAACGGGAGACGCTTGCCTCCACCACCTCCTCGTCTATGCGCACCCAATCATTGTCGCTGAGCGTGATGTCCACTTTGTGATACATCTCGAAATCTTTTACAAAATCCACGTACGGTTGCTCCTCTACGAAGTCGATGATCGCCGACTTGTGCCACTTGCCGCCAAAGCTGATCTCGGCGCCTTCGTCATAGGTCCACGGCGAGAGATAGCGAACAATCGCGCTATTTAGCTCGGCCTTGTAAAAGGCGATGTCGGCGATGTCAGCGGTGAAGGCCACCTTGAACTTGACCTGCACCTCCTCAAACTTAGGGTTCTGCACCTCCAACTGCACAAAAGGGGAGATACGCTGGCGCAAGAAGCGGTCAATTTCGCCTAACGTCCTCTTGTCCGTGTACGGTCGCAGCGGGTCGCCAACACCGGTGCCCTTCCGGTACGGGATCGTCACGACCAGCACGTGACCAGGCTTTACCTCGTTGTCAGCGAGAATATTGTTGGCGGCGTCACGCACCAGTTGCGTATGGTTGATACAGCGCACCTTGTAGATGCTGGGAAACGCTTGCAAAACTAGATGCTCATAATCCCACATCGTCACGGCGCGATCTTTGTGGCGCAGCCGCTCGCTGGCCCGCACGGTGAAGTCGGCTTCATTCTCCGGTGGTTTGCCGCCAAAGGAGGCGTAGGGCTGCGTGATCTTTTTGATGGCGGCGTCGCTCGTCTTGAGCTTGGTGATCACGCCGGGCGCCAGCGGCGTGGCAAGAAATTGCGGGTCGTTCCCCTGGTCGACAAAGGTGGCGGTGGCGGCCTGGGCGTCGATGGTCAACAAATTGTTGAGCGCATCGGCGTCCTTTTCCGCCGCCATGCGGAACCAGTATAGCCCCGCCGGCATGACCGTGTGGGCAGTATCAGCGTCCTCAGGGACGGCGATGCCGGCGATGCCCGAACCGGTCAGGTTGTTGGTTTTGTCATCCACCGCCTGTTCGGCCAGCTCGACCCATTCATCCCCGTGCAGATAGGACCAGCGGAGCGGGGTCTCCTCTTTGAGCGGGTTGGCCGTGCCATCCACCACCTGGAAGAGCAGGGTGAGGCGCTGGGGCGGGGCCAGGTCGGCTACACCGATGTAGAGTTCACCCTCGTGGGCCAGTTCGGGGAAGAGCCGGCCACTGCTGTTGCTCTCTGCTTTGAAGCCAAAGGGATGAAGATGGAAGAAGTGAGCCGGTGTCTGAGCCTCGGTCGCATAGCTGAGCGTGATCTCGTTGATCTTGGGTGTGTAAGGTTGCCTGGGCAGTTTGGTCGTCCCGTCGTAGTTATAGGGATAAGTAGCGGGTGGCGCCCAACTGGGATTTTGAGCCAGGTTGACCAGCGCCCAGGTCTTTTGGTCGAGATAGATCGAGTGGCCAAAGCCAGTGTTTAGCTCCAACTTGATAAATCCGCTCTGCGACGTGCTGGCAAGCGGTTCATTTTCCATAGTCTGTGGCGTTGCCGTGCTAAACCCGGTGAGTTGCGTTGAAGGGATCGTCATATTGACGCTGTCACCGGTGGCAGGAAACAGGAAAATGTCGTAGCCACCCGTCCCGGTCCACACGCTTTGCTTAAGATGGCGCAGCCTGCCTTTGTAAACCGTTGCGTTGTTTTTGAGGAAAAAACCGGTCGAGCTGATCGCCTGTTCCCACTGCACGTGCAGGGTGAGCGAGGCCAACCGCTTGCTAAACAGTTCGCTGCTCCCCACCACCAGGGCCGAATTTGTGGCCGGCGTGGGGCCAAAGGGCAGAAACGGTTTGGACGGGTCGATCACGCCGCTCTCGTTCTGCACGGTGATGTTGCGCACATCGCTGACCGCGACACTGATTTCGAATGCATTGAACTGGTGGTTGCGCACCAATGAGAAGAGCGCGGCGGCCGCGGTGGTAGCAAAGGCAAACTCGAGCTTGAGCATCGGCTCGGTGACGGAAAAACCCTCACCGTGAACGGCAGAATCATACGGGACGACCGGCGGCTCCTCGGCGCTCAGGTGGATGATCACCTGGAGGGTGTAATCATCTACCTTCTCCAATTCCACTGCGGTCGCTGCGGTCAACTCCAGCCAGCCCTCTGGAGCCGTCAACGCGGCCTTCAACCCGGATGTGCCCAGGCTAGCGGGTAGCTCCTGTTCAAATTCAACGGTGAGGCGAATGGTGCGGTCCCCCTCGCGCAAGAAGAGCTGGCGGTCGGCCACGGCAAAGCCGATGCGCGCCGCCAGTGCGCTGAGCGGGCCAAAGGGCGGCCATTGAGGATCCTCCTTGGGTAACGCCCCGCCCAACCCATCGCTGGAGTTGGCCACCTCAGACGCAAAGGGGAGCGCCGCCGGGCGCAGATGGAGCGCCTTGAGCGCCGCCACCCGGCCCCGGTTGACGACGAAGTCAGCGTCGAGCCGGTACTGGACTTCCTTGCCAGTGGCGTCTTTGCCCGCCCGGAAAAAGGTGCTGGCTGCCGGCAACAGACGCTCTGGCACGTTTTTGTTCAACTCAAAGAGCAGGTGGACCTGGCCGGGTCGCGCCGCCTGCGGGCAGAGTTGCAATACTTCTCGATAATAGTAGTCGAGATGACGCCCAGTCAGCGTGTTGAGATGATCCTGGCTCACTTTGAAGAGGCGCAGAAAGGCCAGCCAGAGCGCATAGTGTGGCGTATGCCCGGCAAATGCGGTGAGCGATGTCTGAAGATGGGTGCCGGCTTCGAGGGCGATCCGTTGCAATGCCTGGAAGAGCCGTTCCAGCGCCTTGTCCAACAGGTTGAAGGTCAGCGCATCGTATATCTGGTTGTAGAAGCTGCCCAGGCTGTCCTCGTAGGGGCTGGTGTCGGCGTCTACGCCGGCGTAGAAGGTGGCCCAGTCCGGCGAGCCGATCCCGGCAAGCAGTGAATCGCTCAGCGCCAGGTTGGACAACGCCGTCGCCCCGGCAAAGCGTTCCGTCAGCGCGCTGGGCAACTGGATGCGTGGGTCGCTGTCATCGAAGGTGGTATTGTAATCGGCGGCGCTGGGGGGCGTGTCTTCGACCAGGGGGGTGGCATTGAGCGGCGGGTCGGCCAGGGCGAGCGCGCCTTTGTAGTATGCCACCACTTCTGCGAGCGGAACCGCCACATCGCGCGCCATGACCTTGAGCGTGAACTCACGCAAGGCGTGGTCACGTGGCAGGCGGTCAAAGTGGTCACCGGCCTCTTTGAGCAAGAGCAGCGGCATGTGAAAGTACAGCTTGAAGTGAGCCGACAGATCGCCATCAGACCGGGACGGGTAGGCGGCAAGATAGGCTTGCAGGCTGCGGGCGAATTTCTGGAAGGATGCAACCGGCAACTCACTCAACCCGGCCAGGATGGCGGCGGGGTCGATGGTAAAGAAGGGCAGCCAGTCACCATCCACCCCATTGGCGGCTGTGTAATAGTTGAGGTGGCGGCTGAAACGACCGGCAAAGAGGATCAGGTCAGCCGTATCGCGCTCATCGACGCGAAAATAGGCCGGGTCCAGCGCCGGTCGACGGCGCTCGCCCTGGTGGGTTCCGCTGCGATTCAATGGGTTCTTGCGGTTGCAGTTGGCCGGCATCGAGTTACCCGCTGGGTGCAATCAGATAGAACGGATAGACAAAATTGAAGCGCGAATTGGTCGTGCGCACCGTATACTCAACCTTAATCCAGAGCATACCCTCCGCCTGGTCGGGGTTGAGGGCGATGGTGCCGGCGTCGATACGTGGCTCGTGATAAAGAATAGCTGTGCGCAGCAGATTCTCGATATAGGCGAGCCGCCCGCTGTTCATCGCCTCGAAGACCATTTCATCCAGGTTGCAGCCAAAGGCCGGGTTCATGATCCGCTCGCCCAACGCCGTGGTAAAGATGATCTCCAGGCTGCGCTCGATGTCCTCCACACCGGCGGTCATCACTACTTCGGCGTTGGCTTTGTCGAAGGTTGGCGGGAAGCTCCAGCCGGCGCCGATAATGCGGTCTGTCGATGGCATGGCTTATCCTCCGATGATCACCGTGGCGCTGCCAAGGACGATGGCGCCGCCGTGTGCGGTCGAATCGCCCATACGCGCCGCTGGCATCCCGCCGATGAGCACCGTGCTCGAACCGGCGACGATGGTGTCGGGCGGTCCGGCGCAGGTGAGCATATCACCTACTCGGGCGGCGGGTAGCCCCTCGATCAAGACCGTCGTGCTGCCCGGCGGCAGCACGGGCCCGCCCACATGGGGCGCGCCGCCGGGGTTAACCATGGGGCAGGTGTGCATATCGCCAACACGTGCGGCTGGGGGCATGGT
>QEUW01000357.1 GCA_003577005.1 Chloroflexota bacterium
AGCGTGGGGGATACGCTCAATTATTCGGTGCAGCGCCAGGCGGTGGCAGCCTTTGGCGAAGTAGACGAGATCCTGGCGCCGCCGCTCCTCTCGCTCTTTATCAGCCTGGGCGCAACCGATGAGGGACCGGCGGCGGACGAAGCAGCGGCCAACGAGCAGGCGCAACAACTACAGGAATTGACCACCGGTGGGCTGTCCAGTGTCCTCGCCGTGCTCGAAGGAGGGCTACCCGGCATCACCATGGAGCGGTACGAGCAACTCAAAAATGAGGCCGCCGCCGAACCGCTCATCGATGCCGTGGCCGGTTCGATCCTCTTTCCCACCATCATCCGCAACACCAACACCGGCCAGGGTGAGCCGCTGGGTTTTGTCTTTGCCGTCAACCAGGACTACGACGAGCAGTTTGGCATCACCACAATCGAGGGCGAACCGGTGACGATGGACGTACTCCAGCCAGGCGTCGGCAATATCTTTGCCCAGGCGTCCAACGTCTTTGGTATGGCCCAGGACCTGGCCCGCCGCGCCGGGATCAACGTCAATATCTCCGACGCCGTGATGGCGGTGGCCGGGTTGGGCGCCGTGCTCACCGGAGCCGGCGACGAGGCGCAGATCGACCTGGAGCAACTGAGCATCAGCACCGAGACGCTCGAATCGCTGGGCATCGACACCGCGCCGTTGCGCGAACAGGGCATCGAAGAAGTGTCACTCGCGTCCCTGGGGATCACAACTGACACGCTGCAATCAATCGGCGTGACGACCACGACCCTCGACTCCGGCGCGATCCTCAGCAATACGCTGGGTCTCGACACCGGGCAGATCGTCTCGGCCACCAACAACCTGTTGGGCTCGTTCAACCTCAACACCCTAGGCCGCGAGATCGACCGCGCACTCGAACCGTTTGGCCTGCAACTGCGCCAGGGGGACATCTATCTCAACCGGCTGGGCGCCCAACAACTGGACGCCCGTGTCGGCGATGTGCTCGAAATCTATGTCGGCCCGCTGCCCATCCCAGTTCGTGTCAAGGGGATTGTGGAGGAGGCCGGGCCGGTGGGCGCCCTCTTGCCGGTAGTGATGATGCGGCTCGACGAGGCGCAAAAGCTCTTCTTTATGAATGGTAAGGTCAACAACATCCTCGTCTCGAATGTGGGCGATGCCATGAGCGGGATCGAACACACGGCGGCGGTGAGTGACCGTCTGCGTGTGTTGGCGATGGATGAAGATGCCCTCAACCAGGTCGTCGCCGTTCTGCGCCGCCCCGAGGTGAACTCGGCGCTGGCCACTGCCGCCGGACGCTACCGGGCCGAGATGTTTGGCGGGCCCGGCGAAGGGCCACCCCCGATCCTGGCCGGGTTGATTGAGAACATTTCCAATATGGGCGCCACCGCCGACCTGGTCGAGGCATTACCCGCCGAACTCGCACAGCCAGGGGTCAGCGCCGGTTTGCGGGCGGCCCTGGCCGACACTGGGATTCGCAGTTGGCTGCTCGAACCGGACACCTTACCCGCCGAGGCCCGGAGCGAACTCCAGAGCGCCTTTAGCAACCTGAATCAGTTCGATGTCATCGATGGTCTCAACAAACAGACGGTGCTGACGGTGGCCGATGTGGGGGGCGCGGTCTTCTCGTCCATCTTTAGCCTCTTTGGCATCTTTTCGATCCTGGCGGCGGTGATGCTGATCTTTCTGATCTTTGTCATGCTGGCGACGGAGCGGCGCAGCGAAATGGGTATTGCGCGCGCCATCGGCGTCCAACGATCTCACCTGGTGCAGATGTTTGTGACCGAAGGGATGGTCTACGACCTGATTGCGGCGGCGCTAGGGGTGGCGCTCGGTCTGGCTGTCTCGTATGCCATGATCGGCTTTCTCGGCAACCTGATCAACAACGTTGCGGAAGGTGTGGGCGGTGGCGTGGGTGTCTTGCAGTTTTACTTCCGCGCCGCACCAGCTTCGATTGTTATCGGCTATTGTCTGGGTGTGTTGCTTACCTTTCTCGTGGTCACCTTTGCCTCGTGGCGGGTGAGCCGGTTGAATATCGTCGCCGCCATCCGTGACCTGCCCGAGAGCGCCAACGCCCGCCGTTTTACCATCGTCACCAGAGTCTGGCGTTGGGCGTTTGGGCCGTTGTTGATCATGGCCGGCGTCCTATTGATTCTGGTGGATGTCAATAACGTCACCTACTGGCAGCTTGGCGCCAGTTTGGTCTTGACCGGTGTCATGTTGTTGGCCGAACGGCTGCTCGAAAGGACAACCATGCGCCGCGGCCAGATCGGGCGACTGGTCTACACGGTCATCGGGCTGGGGTTGCTGGTCATCTGGGGCGTGCCGTGGAATGACCTGTTGGGCCGCTCAGTCATGGATATTGTCCAGTCGGACCAGGCCTGGGCGCTGCTCTCGTTTGCGCTGCGCGGCCCATTGCTCATCTTGGGCGCCATCATGGTGATCATGTTCAACGCCGACGTCTTCACCTGGATCATCAACCGGGTGTTGGGTGGCGTTGGGGCCTTGACCCCTGTGCTCAAGACGGCGGTGGCCTACCCGCTCAGCGCCCGTTTCCGCACGGGAATGGCGATGGTGATGTTTGCGATGATCATCGCCACGGTCGTCATCATGGCGCTCGTGATCCGGGCGACGCAGACGCTGGTAGTGATGGATGAGACCGAGAGCGCCGGCTTTGAGATTTCGACCTCTAACACGCTGCTCAGCTTCTTCAACCCGCTGCGCGACCTGGAGGCCGAAATCCCGCAGCTCGTGGATGAGTATCCGCGGCTGGCCGATATTGCCGTCGTGGGCGCCGTAGCTGAACAGGACGTGCAGGCTCGCCCCGAGGTAGCCGGGGGCGGTGAACAGTCGTGGCGGCGTACCAGCCTGGTGGGGGTCAATGCCGGCTATCTCACCCAGGCGGAGGGGGTCTACTCCTTCCAGGCGCGGGCGCCGGGCTATGAGAGCGATGCCGCCGTCTGGCAGGCCTTACGCGAGCGGGACAATGTGGCAATTGTGCTGCCCGGTCTGTTGGAGCCGGAACCAGGAGAGTTTGGCGACGGCCCGCCCGACGAATTCCGCCGCCTACAGCTAACCGGCGTGTCGTTGGAGAGTGGCGTGCTGCCCGAACTCTATCTTGACGTGCGGACGGCGCCGACCGACGATCCATTTGGCCAGACCAGCCAGGAGGCGCCGGTACAGCGTCTACAAGTGATCGGTGTCCTGCGTGAAAGCTCAAATCGCGCCGGCGGTCCGATCCAGACCAATCTGAGCACGCTGGCTCTGGTCACCGGTGCGCCGGTCAATCCCGAAACCTTCTATATTAAGGTGCGTGAAGGAGCCGATGTGCGGGCAGTGCAGCAGGAGACCGAACGGGCCTTTCTCGGCAACGGCATCAACGTCACCATCCTGGCCGAGAGCTTTGCAGCGGGGCAGAACATCACCCGCGGCATCCTGAGCCTCTTCCAGGGCTTTATGGCGTTGGGTCTGCTAGTGGGGATCGCTGCGTTGGGGGTGATCAGCACACGGACGGTGGTGGAGCGCCGGCAGCAGATCGGCGTCTTGCGCGCCATCGGTTTTCAGTCGCGCATGGTGGCGCTCTCGCTGGTGCTGGAGGCCAGCTTTATCGCTCTGGCCGGTCTGCTCATCGGGGCAGGGGTTGGCATCTTGCTGGGCAACAGCATCGTGCGCACCTTCTTCACCGCACTGACACCGGAAACCCAGTTTAGCATCCCCTGGCTGCCGATTGGGCTGATCCTGCTGGTGGCGTACGGTTTCTCGCTGCTGACCACCATCGTCCCGGCTTACCAGGCGGGGCGGATCTATCCGGCCGAGGCGCTGCGGTATGAGTAGCCGGTGAGAAAATCTTCCTCAATCTCTTTAGAAACAGGGAGATTGAGGAGATTGAGGAAGATTGGGTTTCTTTGGTGCGTTGCACTCGCAGAGTGCGATGCATCTAGAGGGTAGTCGGAGCACCGAGGTGCATCGCACTCTGCGAGTGCAACGCACCGGCCCCGTTACGAGGCCCCGCGCAACTGCTCCACAATGGCGGGCAACTTCTCCAGCACATAGGTTATATCTTCCGGCTGGTTGCTGTGACCCAACGTGAGGCGTAGACCGCCCACGGCGTCGGCTGCCGAAACGCCGATAGCTTCGAGCACATGGCTGGGCCGTTGGGCGGCGCTCATACAGGCGCTGCCGCTACTGGCGGCCACCCCGGCCAGGTCTAGCCCGATAAGTACGCCCTGCGCCTCGACGCCGCTGATGATAAAGCTGGCGTGGTTGTCGAGCCGCTGGGTGGGCGAACCGGTAAGCCGGGCGCCTTCCACGCTTTCGAGGATGCCGCCGATCAATTGGTCGCGCAGCACGCGCAGTCGGGCGTTCTCGGTCGGGCGCTCTGCCTCAGCCAGTTCCAACGCCTTCGCCAGACCCACAATGAGGGGGACATTCTCGGTGCCGGCGCGACGGCTCTGCTCGTGGCTCCCGCCGGTAAGGATGGGGAGAAAGGGCGTCCCCTGGCGCAGGTAGAGAAAACCGACTCCTTTCGGTCCATAGAATTTGTGGGCGCTGGTGCTGAGCGCATCTACCTGCAACGCAGCCACCTTGAGGGGCAGCTTGCCGGTCGCCTGGACCGCATCGGTGTGGAAGGGAACCCCGCGTGCCCGGCAGAGGGCGCCGATCTCGCCGACCGGCTGGATCGCGCCGATTTCGTTGTTGGCGTACATAATGCTTACCAGCGCCACATTCGCACCATCGCCTAGCGCCGCTTCGACGTCAGCCAAGGAGATGAGGCCATCGCTATCCACCGGCAGCACGGTCAAGGCAAAGCCAAAGTGGTCGCGCATCGCCTCCGCCGTACGGAGCACTGCGCTGTGCTCGATTGCTGAGGTGATGATGCGGTTGGCGCCGGTGGCCGCCCGGCGCGCCAGCGCAATGCCGCGTAGTGCAGTATTATCCCCCTCGCTGCCCCCGCTCGTAAAGATGATCTCGGCGGGCCGAGCGCCGATGATCTCCGCCACCTTGCGCCTGGCCAGTTCCAGCGCCACATTCGAGCGCCGGCCCAGGCTATGGATGCTCGACGGATTGCCATAGTGCTCGCTAAAATAGGGTAACATCTCTGCAACCACATCCGGGCGGACTGGGGTCGTGGCCGAATGATCGAGATAGATGGTGGGACGCGCCGGCTTGTTCATGGTCTTCGCTCAGGAAAGCTCAAGAAAATGTTAAGAAAATTTGCTTTCACGATCCATTCAAATTACAATGTCACAACCTTCTGCTTGTGAAAGTAATCTCAATCACGGAGTAGGCAAAAGGATGGTGCAGCGACGGCATCATCAGCAGAGAGACCGGCAAAGGTGCCTGACTAGCCATCGCACGGCAACCATTATCAATTCACCATTTACCATTCACCATTAAACAGATTCTTTCAAGGAGGAAAGTCTCTTGGTACAAGGCGACACTTCAGTTATTCTTGCGCTCGTTTTGGGCATCGTCGGGGTAGGATTTGTCATTTGGCAGATGCGCAACGTCTTGGCGCAGGACCAGGGCAACGAGACCATGCGCTCGATTGCGGCGGCTATCCAGGAAGGAGCCGCCGCCTTTTTGAACCGCGAATATACCTATCTGGCTATTTTCGTGATTGTCGTTGCAGCAATCATTGCCGTGTGGATTAGCTGGCAAACGGCCGTTTGCTTTATTGCTGGGGCAATTGCTTCGGGTGGCGCCGGTTATCTGGGGATGTTCACCGCGGTGCGCGCCAATGTGCGGACGGCGGCGGCGGCCGCACGCAGCTTGAATGACGGCCTGCGCGTGGCCTTCTCCAGCGGGTCGATCATGGGAATGGCTGTGGTAAGCTTTAGCATCCTGGGCATGACTATCCTCTACCTGGTCTTTCGCGACGACCCCAATGTGATCAGCTATGTCACCGGTTTTGGCTTTGGCGCCAGCAGCATTGCGCTCTTTGCCCGTGTCGGCGGCGGCATCTACACCAAGGCGGCCGATGTGGGCGCCGACCTGGTGGGCAAGGTAGAGCAGGGCATTCCCGAAGATGACCCGCGCAACCCCGCCGTCATCGCCGACAATGTGGGCGACAATGTGGGCGATGTGGCGGGCATGGGCGCCGACCTGTTCGAGAGCTACAGCGGCTCGATCATCGCTGCCGCCACGCTGGGTCTGGCTCTCGGCAACTTGCTGGGGCCCGACCGGGCAGCGGGATTTATCGGTCTGCCCTTTCTCATTGCCGCCTCTGGGATTGTCGCTGCGCTGGCCGGCACCTTCCTGGTCAGAACCGAAGAGAACGCCACCCAGGAACAACTGTTGGCAACGCTGCGTCGCGCCGTCTGGGGCGCCTCGGGGGTCGTGGTGGTGCTGGCCGCCATCATGGTGCCTCTGGCAGGGCTCAGCTTTAACTATTTCTTTGCCATCATCACCGGTCTGGTGGCCGGTGTGGGCATCGCCTACTTTACCGAGTATTACACCTCGTACACCAACAAACCGACCCAGGGCATCGGCCACGCTTCAGAGACCGGCCCGGCCACGACCATCATCCAGGGCTTGGCAGTGGGCATGAACAGCACGATGGCGCCGGTGTTGATCGTGGCAGTGGCTATTTTGCTTAGCCTCTGGTTTGGCTTTCGGGCGGAGCCGGACCTGGCCGCGACCCAGCGGATCGCCGCCGGGCTCTATGCCATCGCACTGGCCGGCGTGGGCATGTTGAGCACGCTCGGCATTACGCTGGCGACCGACGCCTATGGCCCCGTGGCCGATAACGCCGGCGGTATCGCCGAGATGAGCCACCTGCCACCCGAAGTGCGCCAACGCACCGACGCCCTCGACAGCCTGGGCAACACCACCGCAGCGACAGGGAAAGGCTTTGCTATCGGATCGGCGGTGCTGACCGCGCTGGCGCTCGTGGCAGCCTATGTGACGGCAGCCCATTTTTCATACGAAGACCTGAATCTGCTCGACCCGACCATGGTGCCGGGGCTGTTGATCGGCGCCATGCTGCCCTATTTCTTTAGCGCGCTGACCATGACCGCTGTCGGTGAAGCCGCCCAGGAGATCGTGCAGGAGGTGCGCCGCCAGTTCCGCGAGATCCCCGGTTTGATGGAGGGAACGGGCCGGCCCGATTATAAGACCTGTGTGGCGATCAGCACGCAGAGCGCGCTGCGCCAGATGGTGTTGCCCGGTGCGCTGGCAGTCGTTGTGCCGCTGCTGGTGGGCTTTATCTTGGGCGCTGAGGCCCTGGCCGGTATGTTGATCGGCGCTACGGCGTCGGGCTTTGTGTTGGCGGTGATGATGGCCAATGCCGGCGGCGCCTGGGATAACGCCAAGAAGTGGATCGAGACAGGCGAGCTTGGCGGCAAAGGTTCGACGGCGCATAAAGCCGCCGTGGTCGGCGATACCGTGGGCGACCCCTTTAAGGACACGAGTGGGCCGTCGTTGAACATCCTTATTAAGTTGATGAGTATCGTCAGCCTGGTCTTTGCCTCGGCGTTTGGCAGCGGCTGGTTTAGTTTCTGACCGGCGCAGCGACACCGCCACGGACTCGGATAGACCGCGGAGGGGCGGATTGGGCTGATAGCTGCGGATTTGTTGGCACGATTCATCCGACAGTATCCGCCCGATCCGCTGCATGTGCGGTCTATTACGGTCGGAGAGTGGGAAAGCTGCTTATGACACAACGGTTGGAACTTGCGCTCCTCGGCAGCCCGGAGGTTCGGTTGGGGGAGCGACCTGTCACCGGCTTCCGGTCCAGCAAGGCGCAGGCGCTGCTCTACTACCTGGCGGCGAGCGGA
>QEUW01000358.1 GCA_003577005.1 Chloroflexota bacterium
GTTGCCTTCACCCACACCGACCAACACTCCCTTGCCGACGAACACACCAACGAGTACGCCTACTCCCCAGCCAACAGATACTCCGTTGCCCACGCCAACGCCCACTAGTAGCGACGCCTGGTACAGCGGTGGCACCCTTCACAAGGCTACCCTCGCCGAGTGGCGCGACGCCAGCGACCGCAACAAACTCGCTACCGCTGCCGACTGGGCAGTCGTCGGATTTGAATTGAATGACCTTACCCAGGTTAGGGCATACGCCATTGGCCTTCTTGTATGTATCGATGAGGTTCTACCCACCGCAATTGAACTCTATGGGCCGAATGGATCTGTCACCGAGATCGCCGCCACGTGCGTTATCTTGATGATTGAGAACCAATAGCCCCAAGCAAAAGCCCCTGGCCAATCGACCAGGGGCTTTCCCTTTTCCTCTACTCCTCACCCTCATCCGGCTCATACACGATGAACGGAATCATGCCCGCCGGCACATCGAAATAGCGGCACAGCGCATCGATCACAGGTTGATCATAGCGCGTGGTGCGATTATCAAGCCAACTCTTGATGGTGTTGCGTTCGAGTCCCGTCCCTCGCGCTACCTCAGCTATTGTTAGCCGTCTGCCAAGCTCCATCTCTTTTTGGCGCCAATAGTCAAAAAGAGTGCATCTAACCGGCATGAGCGATCCCCCTATGCCATCCCTTGATGTGGATTTGCCATAATTCTACCACAAATTTGGCCGAGAGTGCGCAACTACTTAAGCAGAATGCGCAATTAGAGATTGACGTGTGATTTGTTTAGTGATAGACTATCAAGTAGTTAATCATTGTGATTAACAGCTTAATCTAACGAGCCGCCCAGATGGTAGCTACATCTGAACGGCTCTTACCAAGTCACAGAAAGGACCTGTAACATGGCTACCAAGATTGTACCCCAGGCTGATTCCCCTGCCAAGCGAAATCGCATCTCAGTTGCCGATATTATGCTTGGCACCCCGCCCGAACACACGCTCAGCGACGAAGACATCGAAGCCATCCGCTTTCTCATGCGCAAGTTGCGCAGCCTCGAAGACGAGCTGCTCACGTCGGGCATCACCCGCGCCCAGCGTCTGTTGGTGGGCCACATCCGCCACCATCGCATGTGTCTGCGCGACGTGCTCAACCTCCCGTCGCCACCCGAAGACGACCCCGCCACCTCCGCCATCAAGCCGACCGTCGTTGACCTGATCATCGCGCAATAAGGCGCCAGTTCTTGGAGGTGCAAACCATGGCCACCGCCAACGCCCGCCAAACCGGCAAGGGCTTTATCACCAACCTGGTGCTGGCGCTCATCGTCATCTTGATGGTCGCCAGCGTGCTCAACATCATCCACCAATCCGCCAACTACCACCACAATGGCGGTCTTTCCGCCATTCTCATCGGCATCGGCTTTGGCGTTGCCTTTGCCGTCACCGTCTACGTCGTCATGGTGGCGGAAAGTGGCGCCACCCGCTGGACCGCCATCGCCTTCGCCACCGTCTTTGGCGTCGTCAGCGGCGCCATCCAGACCGACTTCTACCAGGCTGCCGGCGCCGCCCCCCACGTCGCCATCGCCTACGGCTACGGCGTGCCCGGCTTCGAGGCCGCCCTCGCCATCCTGGAGGCGCTGCTGCGCAAAGAGGAGACCGCCACCCGCCAACGCACCCTCGCCGATGAACTGGCCGCCAAACTCGATGTGGCGCTGGCGGAACAGGCAACCGCCAACGGGCTGGCCGCCAATCTCCAACAGCAAGTTGACGAGCTCACCGCCAACCTGGCCGACGCCAACCGCCAACTCGAAGCCGCCAAAACCGCCGACGCCAATCCGCCAGCACCATCCACCAAACAGCGCGCCACGCTCACCGCCAAACAGATCGCCAACTGCCAAAAAGTGGCGGATGTGGCGGCCAAAAGTGGCGGATTCGCCACCGACGCCGAATTGGCGGATCTGGCGGAGTGGACCGAGACCACCGCCCGCCGCTACCGCAGCCTGGCCGTCGAGCACGGCTTCATCCACCGCAACGGCGATGAACGTTACCACCCCAAGGAGGGCGATCATGTGTGACACGTGCAATCGCTCTGACCTCGTAGCCGTCGCCAAGAGTGACCTGATCAGCGTCAGCCGGTGTCGCTGCGGTCGCTATTGGTTGCATGAGACCGGCGAATGGTGGCGGCCTGCGTCCGAGGCCGAGCAGGCCCTGGCCGAAATCGTAGCCGCTCTGGTTCGACTCAAGCTGCCGGCTGCTGCGGGGTCCCTTCGGGCGCGCACGCTCTCTACGCTGTTCGTGGTCGTCATCCTCTCCTTTGTCGGCTTCCACGACTGGAACGGCAACGGCGTCATGGATGACGGCGAGGAGTTCGCCGAAGGACGCTACGAGATCTACCGGACCGCCGCCGATGGCGCGGTCGACGTCACGTTCGTTCAATACCCGGCTGGCGTGCCCTTCCATCTCGCCATCGAGCCGGGCGATCAGCTGGTGGCGGCCAGCGGTTGCGGCTCCTGGGCTGTAGACACCAGCCAGGCCACGACCGGCGTTCCGGTTATCTGCCGCCCGTTGTTCTTGCCCTTGATTGTTCGCTGAGGGATGGTCATGCGCACCATTGTTGCTTGCTTCACCAGTGCATTCGCCGTCTTTCTCCTCTTTTTGTGGGCCACTGTCGACCATGTAGAGGAGAAGATCGGCGCGGCATTAGACGCCTTCGGGATGTTTCTGTGGACACTGGGTGTCATCCTGATTATCACCGTCGTGCTGCTCGCCGGGACGGTGATTGCCCTGGCCTGGATGAAACATGTTACCAGGCTGCGCCGCCCGGTCGATGGTGCGTACCCACTACAGATCTACCGGCTTCGCAGGTGGGACGCGGCATTGCCGTGGCCGCTGGCGTTGCTGGAGTGGCTGCGTGGCGAGCAACTGGTGGTGAACATCAACACGATGGTGGCCTCCGCCGCGGTCATCGGTCCGGCTGGCTTTCGCGAGATCGAGCCGGACGCCGGATGGGATCGGCAGGTACTGATCCGTGGTGCAGTGGAGAAAACCAATCAGGTGCGCGCAGCCTTTCCCGGTGATGAGTCACGCATGGATCGCTGGGGAGCTATGAGCCGCCCGCCGAATCTGGGCAGCACCTTCCGCGCGCTGCAACAGAAGCCCAAAGACGTTCCCCTGCTACCGCCACCTGCGGCGCCCGCTGACTCCCTACCTCTGGCGAACGGCTACGAACGGCTCACGAACGCGCTCCATGAACGGCGTGGGCCGGCCCTCTTCCTGGGCCAGAAAGGCGCCGAGGTTGCCGAGTGGAATCCTCGCAACGATCCCCATTTGGGCATTTGGGGCAAGAGCGGATCGGGCAAGACCACGCGCATGGGGCTGACCGTAGCGCTTGGGCAGATCGTCCAGGGTTATCACGTTATCGTGATTGACCCGGAACAAAACGAGGACCGACCCTCGGGGGCGTGGGCCAGTCTCGCGCCCTGGGCCCAGGTCATCAGCCCTGGTGAACCAGGCTGCACGCTTTGGGAGTTGATCATGCGCTGGTACGCGCGTCGCTGGGAGACCATCACCGCGCGTGGCGCCACGGAGAATTATCAACTGGAGCGCCCGCTGCGCCCACTCGCCATCCACTTTGATGAGTTCGCCCGGTGGCGCAGCCAGGCGCGGGCACAAGGCGGCGCCTGGGCCAAATATGGGGCGGAAGTCGAGGATGCGCTTAGTGAAATTGCGCAACGCGGTCGCAAGCGTGGCGCACACTTGACGCTCTACGGTCAACTGCCTGGCGAGCTGCCGGAGGCGATTGCCGGCAACCTGATCGGCATCACGTTCAAGCAGAATGCCAATCAGGGCAACAAAGTAGGCCACTGGGCCGCCCACCAGCTCGGCGAGGGCGAGTTCGCCTATGAAGGCCGCGTCTATCACGCCTTCCAGCCACTCTCCGAGGTCAGCGGGTTGTTGGCGCACCGTCCCCCGCAGCCCTATCTGCTACCCCCGGAAGCCGTTCGTGTCAGCGTTCGTGAACCCGTTCGTGAGACCGTTCATGAACGGGGAGAGTGTGTTCATCCAGAGGTAGACACTCCCCCCGACGAACGCATGAACGCCACGAACGCCACGAACGGCCTCAAGTGGGAGGCATTCACCAAAGACTGGTTGCTAGCAAACCCGGATGGTGGGCCATCGGCGCTAGCGCGGGCCATGGCTACGGCGGAAGGGTACATCAAGGACTACACCGCGTATAAGGGCGAAGCGGCCCGTATGTTGGACCGTTGCCGCAACGAGGACGATGCCGAAATGAATGAGGAGTTGGCGGCAGCCATCATCGGCGCCGATGACATCGATCACCCACGTCGCGCTGAAGCCATGCAGTTTCTATTACAATCAGATGAGGTGAAGATTTATGGCCATCGACCCGGCCACAAGGGTCCACGGAAACGGAGGGGATAATGACAACATACATCTATGGACTGATTGACCCGACTGATCACAAAATCAAGTATATCGGGCGCACCAACCATCTGTATCAACGTTGGCAACAGCATGTCGAGGAAATTGAACCAACCGTCAAGGGGGAATGGATCAAGCGGTTGCGCGCAGCTGGGATAACGCCCACCCTCTTGATCCTAGACCAGGTTGAGCATGGTGACGTAGTCGACGTTGAAAACTGGTGGATCGAATTTGGACGACGCATGGGTTGGCCCTTAACCAATTCCACATCCAGCCAGGCGCACAAGTATGATTTGTCAAAGCTGCTTGAACCCTGGGAGATTGCGGAGAATGGCGTCTATATGAGGGGGCTGGGCACCATTACGGGGTCATTCATTGTCATAGGAGGGCATGACGAAGGAGCGCAGTGGCGATGATAGCGCAAACACCCGACTGGGTCCTTTGGCTCCTGATACTCTCGGTCGCCCTTCTGATGCTCTCCCTATACGACCTGACCACGCCCATCGAGGACCCCGAAGACGACTGACCCAACTACAAGCAGCCCGGCTGAGTGAGCCGGGCTGCTTGATTCCCTACTCCCCACTCCCTACTCCACCTTCGACCGACAATAGTCAATTATCAGTCGTGGCAGTGTTGTGTTTTCCGGGCAAAATTAGCGGCGTTTACGCCTGGGTGGCTGCGCCACCGGCATCTTTTCTGTGTTGCCGTTCTCCGACACATCATCATAGAGCAAGTCCCCCAGCCCGACAATAATGTATGTCGGGATGTCATCCAGCCGACGAATCTGCGAAACGGGCAGCGTTTCCACCTCGAATGTCTGGCGCAGCAGGTCTAGAAAATCTGCGTCTGCCTGTGGTTTGACCTGCGTCACGCCCTCCCCATCTCGCAGCAGATTCCCGTCCTCATCCCGCACGCCATAGACATCGACCAATCGCTGGCGCTCCTCCTCGACGGCTTCCACCTGCGCATTGATGGCGCGCACGATGCGCCCGATGGTCAGCCCTGCCCGGCCACCAACCGGGTTTTCTGGCAGCCGGGTCAGTTCCTCCAGCGTGGTCATCAGCCGGCCGGGTCTGCCGCCGACCGGGTACACGTCCATATTGCGTAATTGCGTGTTCATCTAATTCTCCTTGAAACGGACACATTGATCACTTCGCGACAAAACCAATCGAGCACGGCTGTCAACTTTTGTCGTGGCGTGGCGTCCGGCGGGCCGATATTGTATGCCGTGTAGAAGCGCAGCAAGGCCGCCTGTGCCCGTTGGTCATTGGTCATCGTGCGCTCTGCGGTGAGTGAGCCGATTGAAATACTGATGGTTGCCATCTTGCTCGCTAACTGTTATATAATGCCAGGTACCTGAATGTGCCGTTGACGCTCACTCTGATTTTCCCGTAATAGGTTCCCAACGCCGCGGTATCGATGGGGTTGCCGGCACTGACTGTGCCGTTGAACCTGATAAATTCTTCGCTCAGGTCGGCCTGTGAAAGCGACAGGGCGGGCCTTGCTGCGGTTGTTGATGTCTGTGTGATGTGTGTCCCGTTGACGCCGGTGCTCACAGACAGACTCGCTGAGCCGGCGCTTAGCTGCACCAGGTCCGCAGATAGCTGTGCGTTGCTATCTGAGCCGTAGCTTTCGTTTAACAGCAGAGACGCTGATTCAGACAGGTCTCTAGATGCGGCATAGATAAGTACAGAAGCTTGGCGCCCACCAACATTGTCGCCAAATGCCTGAAAACCGGCGGTCACGTCGTTGTTGAAGCGTAGCCCATACAGGCGTACATCGGGCAGCCCACTCTTGCTGTTTAGGTTACTCCACCATGCGATGGCGCGAGTAAAATTCGTGTTAATATCCTGAGTGGTATAGGTCTGAATGCCAATCCCGTCTACTGGATTCGTTTCGACAAATTTGACGGCGCCGTCAAATAGTGCCAGGTTCGTGTTCACCAGCGAGACACTCTGTGCGCTGCGGTCAAATTGCAGATAGCCGGCGGTGGAATTGCCGATCATCACGTCGCCTTTTCCCAGCGGGACGCCCCCCCAGCTCTTACCGTCCACCCCGACGACCGCAAACACCGCCGTTCCGTCCTCATCGCGAGCAAATAGCCCCTCGTTATCCCCCCAGACCAGGCCATTGCCCACCCGGAACTGGAATGTGCTGGACTCGGCAAAGGTCGGCGCATCAGATTCGTAGACAGCCCGACCCTCATCGGCGGGGATAGCTCGTTCGAGAATCACTAGATCATCTATCAAAACCGTTGGTGTATGATTGGTGTCAGAATCAACCAGCGCCCCAATTGATAGTTGTGATGCAGGAACAACGAATGGAGACCGAGCCAACGTTTGAACCATCTCCCCATCCAGGTAACTCTGTAGATTTACGCCATCGTAGCTCAAGACACAATGGTGCCACTGGCCTGGCGCCATTGTGTTGAGGCCAGCAAAGGCGAAAAATGTGGTACTGCCGTCCGCAGAATAGGCGAGGCGAAGCACGCCGGGATTGATCGTGTGCTGGTAGATCCTCACACGATTGTTGCCGTCGCCACTGAGTTCCAAAACATATTGGTTGTCCACCAGTCCGTAGGCGGCGTCTGAGTAGATCCAGAACATCAGCGACCACCCAGTGGTTGGCAGAGAGCCGCCTATACTCGCCCACTGCGCACGAGCGCCGGCTCGACTGCTGGTGCTGTTGTGCGCCGTGCCTGACCAGGTATGGCCGGGCAGCGATCCGTCGCAGTATCCGGTTGCGTATGGCAGTTGTTCCAGTTGCGCAGCATCAACGTACCAGAATTGACCAGGGGTCACTACACCACCGCAAATCACAACTATTCTGATAGTTGTGAGTGTAGGAGTGGCAGCTACCGTGATTCGCTGCCACTCGTCGCGGATGCTGTTGTCTGCATTAGTGAGAGCCAGCAGGGTGTTAAAATCGTTGCCATTAAAAATTCGCACGGACGGCACAGGGCCGGTCCACGAGGATGGGATGTAGATCCAGGCGCTGAATGTATACGGCAACGACGCCGTAACCGTTTGAGAGCGCCAGGCGCCGCTGCTCGACGTGGTATTGACGGTCACCTTGAGCGACCAGTCGCCATAGGCGGCTTGCTCACTACTCCTGGTGATTGTGTCTCCCCATGACGATGACCATCCTCCCGTGCTCGTCTCGAACGATGGATTTATGATTAGATTGGTCGTGCCCTCGCCCACCTGCACAGCCTTACCAAATTTGCCCGGCCTGAAAATCACGGCTCCACTGGTTGTCGCCACCTGCCCCATATGGCCGTTCAACTCTCCGGTAAAATTTGTGTTCGACGGCTCCTGTCCGTCGAA
>QEUW01000359.1 GCA_003577005.1 Chloroflexota bacterium
CGCAACCGTCGTTCGGGCGGGTTCTTATCCACGCTTGAACGGCATACCCAAGAGGGCCAGCAGCCGGCGAGCTTCCTCATCATTTTGCGCCGAGGTGACAATCGTCACCTCCATCCCGCGCACCTTGTCGATCTTGTCGTAAACGATCTCGGGGAAGACCAACTGCTCGCGCAGACCCACGCTGTAGTTCCCCCGGCCGTCGAACGAATCGGGCGAGACGCCCTGAAAGTCGCGCTGGCGGGGCAAGACGATATTGACCAGCCGATCCAGAAAATCCCACATCCGGTTGCCACGCAACGTCACTTTGGCGCCGATGGACATCCCTTCGCGCAGTTTGAAGGTTGCCACCGATTTGCGCGCCTTAGTGATGACCGGCTTTTGTCCTGTCACGGTCTTTAGGTCTTCAGTGGCCGCCTCGAGTGCCTTGGCGTTCTGTAATGCTTCCCCCAGACCAATGTTGACCGCGATCTTTGTGATCTTAGGCACCTGCATGACGTTCTTAAAGCCAAATTCCTTCATCAGGGCCGGCACGATCTCCTGGCGATACTGCTCTTTGAGCCGGGGAACATAGCCCGGCGCACTGCCATTGTCACTCATGTTGTTTAACCCCTTGCCCGCAAGCGCCGACGTGTCCGGCGCCAGGTCAGGCTATGTACAGACTTTAACAGACCCACAGATTGCACAAATTTGCATTTTGCTCCAGGTTACTTTGATTTCTGTCACTCCCAAAAATAATCTGTGGCAATCTGTGTAATCTGTGGATTCCTAACCCGCCGTCTTGGGCAGCGGGTCGCCCGTCCGGCGGTCGATGCGCGTCTTTTCGCCGTCGGCGCCCACCTCGTACCCGGCGCGCGTCGGCTTATTGTCACTGCCCACCAGCATGACATTGCTGATATGGATCGGCAGCTCCTTCTCGATCCGCCCAGTCTGGGTGCGGACCCGGCCCGTTGCGCGCTGGTGTTTGATGACCGTATTGACGCCAGAGACGAGAACATAGACCCGATTGGGGTCATAGGTGCCGTCTTTTCGCTTTTTGCGGATCACTCGTTGCACCGTACCACGCTCGCCCTTATCATTGCCGGTGATCACCTCGACGGTGTCGCCCTTGGTAATTTTTAGGCCCATCTGACCTTGCTCCTTTCCTCCGGTCGGCTAAAGCACTTCCGGCGCCAGCGAGAGGATTTTCATAAAGCCACCCTCGCGCAACTCGCGGGCCACCGGCCCAAAGATACGCGTACCGCGCGGGTTCTTCCCGTCATCGATGATGACGGCTGCATTTTCATCAAAGCGGATGTAGCTCCCATCAGCCCGGCGCAACGGTCGCTTGGTACGTACGACGACTGCCCGCACGACATCGCCCTTCTTTACATTAGAGTTGGGGGCCGCGCTCTTGACACTTGCCACAATGATGTCGCCGATCGCGGCATAACGCCGTGTGCTGCCGCCCTTGACACGAATTGCCAGTAACTCTTTTGCGCCGGTGTTATCGGCAACCTTGAGCCTGGATTCCTGCTGGATCATAGCGCCACCTCGCCCTCAATGGCATCTGCCCGCTTTAGAATTTCTTCGACAAAGAACTTTTTGTTCTTGCTTATTGGGCGGCACTCGCGAATACGCACGACATCACCCAGTTTGGCGGTATTCTCCTCGTTGTGCGCCTGGTATTTCTTGCGCAGCTTGATCACTTTGCCATACAACGGGTGTCGTGTCACACGCTCGACGGAGACCACCACGGTCTTATCCATCTTGTCGCTGGTGACGACGCCCGTCAAGGCTCGTCTTTGTTCACGCATCGTCGGTCTCCTTCTTTGCGCCTATCCAAATCCCTCTACAGCGGATGGGCTCTTACGCCATCTCGGCCAGTTCGCGCTCGCGCAGGATCGTCTTGATCCGGGCAATATCTTTGCGCACCTGATTCATGCGCGCCGTGTTGGTCAGCTTGCCCATCGACCGCTGGAAACGTAGGTTGAACAACTCCTGATAGGCTTCGTCCAGCTTTTGACCCAGGTCGGCGTTGGTCATGTTGCGGATTTCTTGTGCTTTCATCACGCCAATTCCCTTCTTATGCGCCCGTTTCCTCACGCTTGATAAACTGGGTCTGCATGGGCAACTTGTGCGACGCCAGGCGGAAGGCCTCGCGCGCCACATCCTCGCGCACGCCGGTCATCTCCATGATCACGCGGCCGGGCCGGACGGGCGCCACCCAGTGGTCCACGCTGCCTTTGCCAGAACCCATACGGGTCTCGGCCGCTCGTTTCGTCACCGGACGGTCGGGGAAGATACGGATCCAAACTTTTCCGCCACGACGAATAAAGCGCACGACTGCACGCCGCGCCGCCTCGATCTGGCGGCTGGTGACATAGAAGGATTCCGTCGCCTGCAGGCCATAGGTGCCAAACTGCACCTGGTTACCCCGGTGGGCGAGACCCTTCAGACGACCGCGCTGCAATTTGCGATATTTTACCCGTTTTGGCATCAACATAACGACATCTCCATCTCCGTCAGCGGACGGTCTCTTCTCTACTCCACCATGAGGCGGCATCAGAGAATGCCATCCTCCCCACTGTGATTTGCTATTCGTTTTGTTCGCGCCGCAGACGCCAGCAGCGAAAAAAGAAAACGATAGTCGGGCCGTGAACCCAACCAGTGCCTACGCGAAGGCCGGCGTTTTGTCGAGCGACCAGCGCACGCAACCAACTGGTCCCACTTGCCTATGTCAGCTCGCGCACGAGCCGGGCATGGTATTCTTCGCCGGGCAGCACTTCGCCAAGATAGATCCAGACCTTGATGCCGATCACGCCAAAGGTAGTGTTCGCCTCGGCTGTACCGTAATCGATATCGGCGCGCAACGTGTGGCGCGGGATCTGGCCCTCGCGAACAGTATCGACGCGCCCCATATCAGCGCCGCCAAGACGGCCAGCCACCTTGATCATGATGCCCTGGGCGCCAGCCCGCATCGTCTTTTGTACGGCCTGTTTCATGGCGCGCTTCCAACTGATGCGGCGCTCCAACTGGTCGGCGATGCTTTCGGCCACCAGACGGGCATCCAGCTCCTGTTTGGTGATCTCGCGCACATCGATCTTGACCTTTTTCTGAGTCAAGTCTTGCAGCTTGGTGCGCAAGACATTGACACTGGCGCCTTTGCGACCGATGATCACACCGGGCCGGGCTGTATCGACAATGATATGCACCTGACCGGGCTGCCGCTCGATTTCGACATTGCTGATACCCGCATTGGGCAGATCCTCAAAAACCATCTGTCGGATCTGGCGGTCTTCGGCCAGTTGCGCATTGTAACGCTTACCGGCGGCGTACCAGCGGCTCTTGTGTTCTTTGATGATCCCCAGGCGAAAGCCATACGGATGAACTTTGCGACCCAAACTATCCTCCTTGGTGTCTACTGCCTGTCACAGGCTAGCTCTCAACACGCTCTTCCAAGACAACGGTCACGTGCGACGAGCGGCGAATCCACGGTTTGAAACGCCCGCGCGCGCCAAACCGGCGCCAGCGGCGTGACGGCCCCTCGTCAGCATAGATCTTGCTGATATACATATCGCTGGCCTCCAGGCCAAAATTCTCCGTGGCGTTGGATAACGCACTCTTGATCGTCTTCTGGACAACTTTGGCTGCCTGTTGCGGCATGAACTGCAAGACTGCGATGGCATCTTCCGCCCGTTTGCCGCGCACTTCGTCCACCACCAAGCGGGTCTTCTGGGCGCTGATGCCTACATATTTGGTGACTGCTCGCACTTCCATCCTCGACTCCTCATCAACAGGTGGTGAGCCCCGACCAGTGCTTCACGCGCTTCAGCGGCCTACCGGCGGCCCGCAGCGCGCGTGGACTTTTCCGCCTTTACGTGGCCGCGGAAGAAACGGGTCGGCGCAAATTCACCCAGCTTATGGCCCACCATATTCTCGCTGATATAGACCGGCACATGGCGGCGCCCATCATGCACCGCAATTGTATGGCCAACAAATTGCGGAAAGATGGTCGATGCCCGCGACCAGGTCTTGACCACTTTGCGCTCCCCTCTGCGATTCATCTCCTCAATACGGCGGAGGAGCTTGGGTTCGACAAAGGGTCCCTTTTTCAACGAACGCGACATACTCTCCTCATTTCTGTTGCTTTCGGCCAATCACCCCTCAGGGTCATTGAACAACCAGCCTCACTATCGCTTTGCGCCTCCACGGCGACGAACGATGAACTTGCTTGTGCGCTTGTTCAGGCGTGTCTTTTTGCCCAGCGCCGGCTTGCCCCACGGTGTCTTAGGACCCGGCATGCCCACCGGCGAACGACCTTCGCCACCACCGTGTGGGTGGGCGCCAGGGTCCATGGCAATGCCGCGCACGCTGGGGCGGATACCTAACCAGCGCTTACGACCGGCCTTGCCCAGGCTGACATTGGCGTGGTCACTGTTTGAAACCTGACCAATCGTCGCCAGACAATCCATATTGACATAACGCACCTCGCCGCTGGGCAGACGCAATTGGGCCATGCTGCCCTCTTTGGCCAGCACCTGCGCTGCGTTCCCTGCGCTGCGCGCCAACTGGCCGCCGCGCCCCGGATAGAGTTCCACGTTATGCACCGTGGTGCCAAGCGGGATGTTGCGGATCGGCAGCGCATTGCCGGGGCGAATATCGGCTCCGACGCCAGACATCACCTGGTCGCCCACCTTGATGCCACTGGGCGCCAGAATGTAACGTTTTTCTCCATCCTGATAAACCACCAGCGCAATACGGGCGCTGCGGTTCGGGTCGTACTCGATCGACGCGACCCGACCGGGAACGCCAAACTTATCGCGCTTGAAATCGATGATGCGATAGCGACGTTTGTGTCCACCACCCTGGTGGCGCATGGTTACCACACCCTGATTGTTGCGGCCACCCGATTTGCGCAACGGCGCCAGCAGTGAGCGCTCCGGCTTGGTCTTGGTGATCTCGTCAAATGTCGAGACACTCATCCCCCGGCGCCCCGGTGAAGTGGGTCGATATACTTTGATCGCCATAATGATTACACCTTTCTTTGCGTAATGCGAAATTCGTAACACGTGATCCGTCAGGAAAATATAGGGTTACGCAGTATGCATTATGCAGTACGCATTACGCATTACGAATCACCGCTACACGCCCTCGAACAACTGAATCGTATCACCCGGCGCCAGTGTGACGATAGCTTTCTTCCACTTTGGCTTGCGGATGGCGACCCGGCGACCCCGGCGCGCCGTCTTGGCCGGCATGACCATGATATTGACATCATCGACAGTGACATGAAAGGCCGTCTCGACAGCATCTTTTACCAGCAGCTTGTTGGCGCGCATATCCACCTCAAAGGCGTACTGGCCGATATCGCTGGCGCCGACCGATTTCTCTGTGATGACCGGCCGCTTCAGAACCTCGTAAATATGCATCGTTATTCCTCCGCCTCTGCCGTCTCAGCCGCACCCGATTCGGCGGCCCCGGCTTCCTCAGCAGCTTCACCTGGTTGATCCGCCGCTACCGCCGGCGCTGGTGCGCTCTCGGGGCCGACATTCTCTGTGGGTGCCGCTGCAACTGGTTGCTCCGCTGCGCCCACCACCTCCGGTGCGCTTGCTGTCATATCGCCTGCTACTGTCTTGACATCATTCCCGAGCCACAGATCAAGGTGCTCGGCGGCATCCTGCGCCAGCACGATCGTATCGTGGCCCAAGAGGTCGCGCACATTGATATAGCCGCTGATGAGCGTTTTCACCTTGGGCAGGTTGTGGGCGCTCCGCCAGACCGGCTCATTCTTCTCGGCGAGCACCAGCAGCACGCTGCGCCCATTGGCGCCCAGGTTATCCAAAATCTGCACCATCTGTTTGGTCTTTGGCTCGTCCACAGTAATGGCATCTACCACGACGATCTGCCTGGCAGAGGCCTTGACGCTCAGTGCGCTGCGTAAGGCGGCGCGTTGCATCTTTTTATTGAGCAACTGTGTATATTTGCGCGGTGTAGGCCCAAAGACGGTGCCGCCGCCGATCCATTGTGGTGCGCGGATCGAACCTTGACGAGCGCGGCCAGTGCCCTTTTGCCGCCACGGTTTGCGACCGCCGCCGGAAACTTCTGCCCGCCCTTTTGTGTCGTGAGTACCCAGACGGGCGTTTGCCAGCTGGCGCACCAGCGCCTGATGCATCAGCGCATTATTCACCGGAGCGGCAAAGACCGCATCGCTCAACTCGATTTCGCCGACCTGTTCCCCAGCCACATTTTTTACTGGTATCAACATAGATCTACTCCTTATTTTGCTCTTAGGCTCTGTTGCTCCACAACTACTACAAGAGCTTACCGCGCCCTTGTGCCCTGTTACTCCACAACAATCGCAAGAGCACTAAAAATGCTGCGCCTGGGGTTATGCCTTCTTCGGCGCCTTCTTCTTCACTGCATCGCGTACGATCACCAGCCCGTTGCGCGCACCAGGGATGGCGCCGCGCACCGCAATCAGATTGCGCTCGGCATCCACCAGCGCGACCTTCAGGTTCTGAACAGTCACACGCTCGTTGCCATAGTGACCGGGGCTTTTGATGCCAGGGTAAGTGCGACCGGGGGTCGTGCCCGAACCGCGTGAACCAGGGGCGCGATGGCGGTCTGATTGGCCGTGCGTCTTGGGGCCGCCGCGGAAATTCCAGCGCTTTACGCCGCCGGCAAAGCCGCGGCCTTTGGTGACGCCGGTGACATCCACCACGTCGCCTTCCTGGAAGATATCAGCCTTGATTACCTCGCCCAATGCCAGGGGAGGCGCCTCGTCATAGCGGAATTCTCGCAGATGGCGGAGAGAGGGAGCGTTGGCCTGTTTGAGGTGGGTGCGTTCGCCCTTGGTCAGCTTGCGCTCGGCCACTTCCTCAAAGCCCAACTGAACGGCATGGTAGCCGTCGGTCTCGACTGTCTTTACTTGTGTCACATAGCAGGGCCCTGCCTCGATAATCGTGACAGGGACGACAGCGCCGCTCTCATCAAAGAGCTGCGTCATGCCTACTTTTTTACCAAGAATACCTCGCATGTTGCCTCCTGGGACTGTCGGGCGTTCACCAAGCGAACGACTCCACCGCATCATCCCGTTGTAGCCAGTATGGCTGGAGGGCAGCAGTATTCACTTTTCAGTTGTCAGTGTTTCAGTTGTCAGTATTCAGTGTAAACAAATCTTTTGCCATAGCGGCCTAACTGGTTACTGCCCTACTGGTTACTGCCCTACTGTGAAACTGCGCATTCCCAAACATACTCACTGGCTGACAGGACGGTTACAGTTTGATCTCAATGTCAACACCGGCAGGTAAATTCAACCGGGTCAGGTTTTCAATCGTTTTGTTACCCGGATCCACCACGTCGATCAACCGTTTATGCGTGCGGATCTCAAATTGTTCGCGACTATCTTTGTCGATAAAGGGCGAACGCATCACCGTAAATTTTTCAATACGTGTCGGCAGCGGCACCGGCCCCACCACCTGAGCGCCAGTCTGTTCCGCCGCATCCACGATCTGTTTCACAGACAGATCCAATACCCGGTGATCATACGCCTTGAGCTTGATGCGGATTCGCTGTTTTGCCATACGTCTCCTTGTATCAGTACACAGGTAGACAGGTAAACAAGGACTTGACTACCTGTCTACCTGTTTCCCTACTTACTTGAGAATCTCGGTAATGACGCCAGCGCCGACGGTGCGACCGCCTTCGCGGATGGCGAAGCGGCTGCCGGTCTCCAAGGCCACGGGCGAAATCAGCGACACCTTCATG
>QEUW01000360.1 GCA_003577005.1 Chloroflexota bacterium
ACAGCAGAACCACCGAGATTGGCTTACCCTCATCAAGCCAGACATGCGCTACCCCTGAAATGCCTCTCGCAAGCCTCTGTTTTTCCTGCTTTGTCCTTCACTATAGGCGATGGCTACCGGGAGAGGGAACGCATCAAGAAGTTAAAACGGCGCTGGGTCACACGGTGGCAGAAGATGGACACACTACAGCGGCAAGCAGTTTTGGCAGCAATTCAGGAGGCAAATACCTCATGAACACGCAGATTGGCGCGCTGATCGCCAGCATCAAACGCCAACTCGCCACCCTCTACTTACACGATCTCACTGAGTGGACGCGCGGCGACGATGCGCGCTTTGCCCGCATGGTCGACGGGCGAGGCAAAAGCACCGGCAGCCCCGAACAATGGATGGCCAACCTGCATTCCATCTGCTCCAACGAGCATATATTGACCTTCTACCCTGACCTACCCGGCGAAGTCGGCGCTGCCCTCGCCTCTCTCCGTCTGGACGACCTGTGAGCGTGACGAGGTTTCGTATATTTCGGATATTGCGTTTATTTCTGTCCTATGCTACAGTGAACCATCCAAATGGTGAATGGTGAATTGCTAAGAGGCTTCGCCGCTGACCTTGTGGTTGCTTCTGCCCAACCGGCTGGTTTACGAAGATACTCCCATTCACAATTCACAACGCTCAGTTCACAATTCACCATTCTCTACGGCATGGCACCGAGGAGAAGACCGATGAACACCCTATCTCTCGAACACGAAACCCTACTCGCCCCCAGCGAGACTGAAGCGGCACTGGCCAAGGAGACCAGCCACCGCCTGGCCTCCCTGCTGGGCGACCGCCGCGAGGTGTACATCCAGCTTGTCGAGGACGACCACCCCACCGAAACGCTGGCGATCCCGGCCTCCGCCCTGCGCCTGCTCGCCCAGATCCTGGCGGAGATGGCGCAGGGTAACGCCGTCACCGTGACGCCCATCCACGCCGAACTGAGCACACAGCAGGCGGCGGACCTCCTCAACGTCTCCCGCCCCTTTCTGGTTCAGTTGCTCGAAAAGGGCGAGATCCCGTTTCACAAGGTCGGCGCCCACCGCCGCATCCGCTTCAAGGACCTGCTGGCCTACAAACAGGAGCGCTATGCCCGGCGACAACAGGCGCTCGCTGAGCTGGCCGCCTACGACCAGGAGCTGGGTCTCGAATAGCTCATGGAGCCGCTCACCGCCTTTCTCGACGCCAATGTTCTCTACCGGGCAGCACTCAGAAACCTGTTTGGTAGAGGTGACAATCACTCTTACCGTGACTATTACCTGTCGCCAATGGTATGGTACAATCAGCTTATGACAAATACCGTTCAACTCACCCTGGAATTACCACGTGATCTCTTTGCGGCCTTGCGCCAGGAACCAGAAGAGTTCTTGCGTGAGATGCGCCTAGCCGCGGCGGTCAAGTGGTACGAGACGAGACAGGTTTCCCAGGCCAAAGCCGCCGAAATCGCCGGGCTCTCACGCGCCGAATTTCTGGCCGCGCTGGGCCGCTTTGGGGTGACACCCTTTCAGCTCTCCGTCGATGAGCTGATCCAGGAAGCCGGCGTCGCCGAGACCACCCATGCCTGAACGGTGGGTGGTCAACGCCTCACCCTTGATCGTCCTCGCCAAGATCCAGCAACAGGCCCTGTTGGCGCAACTGGCGGACAGCCTGGCCGTGCCGCAAGCTGTCGTGGATGAGATAGACGCCGGCCCACCGGATGACCCTGCCCGTCTCTTCCTCAGCACGGGGCCGCTGCCGGTGGTGACCGTCGCCCCGGACCCAACCGTCCTCGCCTGGGACCTGGGGGCGGGCGAAACCGCCGTGCTCAGCTACGCCCTCCACAACCCGGGTTGGAAGGCTGTGGTCGATGATGGCATGGCCCGCCGCTGCGCCCGCACGCTGGACATTCCGCTGCTGGGCACTCTGGCTGTGATCCTACGCGCCCGCCAGGCCGGGCTGATCCCTGCCGCGGCCCCGCTGCTCAAGGCGCTCCAGGCGGCGGGCCTTCGTCTCGATGACCGACTCATCCGCACGGCGCTCGCCCAAACCGTGGGCGAAACCTGGTAACACACAGCACTTCTGGGAGCGCCGGCATCCTGCCGGCACTCACGCACACGGCCATCGCCAACTTATTTGCCCACACCTGACGTAGGTCATCGCCTCCGGCGTGACATCCATCTTGTACGTTTGTGATTACCCTGGCCTTCACTCAAAAACACGATTGACAAATCCACCGCCACAAGACATAATACCCGCACACAACCTGAACCCCCTGTCCTGTCACAACGATTGAACACGGAGTCCCCCATGGAACCCAATACCGCCATCCTGATCGCCCTCCTCGTACTGGCCCTTGTGGCGATCACCGCCCTCATCCTCTTTCGCCAACGCGCCAGCGCTGAGATCGACACACCCCTCGGCAAGGTGCGCGTGCAAGGCGACAACACCACCGCCCCGGCCCCACCGCCCGGCGCCGCCACCACCGAACAGGCGCAGGCCGGTGGCAACATCAGCGCCGCGGCCAAAACCGGAGGCGACGCCACCGTGCGCGACGCCAAAGTCAAGGGCGACATCTCCGCCACGGTCGAGAACCCCGCCCCAAAAGCCTAGCCCCCGCTCAACTGGGGGCGTCCACCATCACCAACACAACGGCGCAAACCAATATCGCCGTCACCGGCTACGTAGGCGAAGGCGCGCAGGCCGTCGCCATCGGCGCCCACATCGCCCAGGTCAACCACATCTATCAGCACACCCGCCCCCAACCGGTGGACGAGGCCACCCTGCGCGCCGCCCTCGCCCAACTCGACGCCCTGCCCATCGATACGCTCCCGCCAGTGTCGCCCCTGCCGCCCGGCTCACGGCTGGACCTGAGCCCCAACCCACTCTTCGTCGGTCGTGAATCCGAGTTGCGCACCCTCGCCCGCACGCTCAAAGGGGGCGAAACCATCGCCATCGGCCAGGTACAGACCGCCGCCGCCACCGGCTGGGGCGGCATCGGCAAAACCCAACTGGCCGCCGAGTTTGCCCACCGCTATGGCTGCTACTTCGCCGGCGTCTTCTGGCTCAGCTTTGCCGACCCCGCCAGCATACACGCCGAGATCGCCACCTGTGGCGGACCCGGCCACCTCGACCTGCGCCCCGACTACGGCGCCCTCAAACTGGAGGACCAACTGCGCCTCGTGCTCGCCGCCTGGCAGGACGACCTGCCCCGCCTGCTCATCTTCGACAACTGCGAAGACCCGGCCCTGCTCACCGCCTACCGCCCCCGCACCGGCCACTGCCGCATCCTCCTCACCAGCCGCCACGCCACCTGGGAACGCACCCTCAACGTCACCCTCCTGCCCCTCGAAACCCTCCCCAGAGCCGAAAGCATCCGTCTGCTCCTGAAATTTTTGGATGGACACCAATCCACGACCAATTCTCCCAACGAGTCCCCCCTCTCCAACCTGGAGAGGGGGACAGGGGTTGAGGTTCTCGACGCTATCTCATCCGAACTCGGCGACCTCCCCCTCGCCCTCCACCTGGCCGGCAGCTATCTCGACCGCTACCGCCACACCGTCACGCCCGAGGCCTACCTCGCCCAGTTGCGCAGCCCGCAGATCCTGCAACACCGCTCGCTCCAAATGGGCGGCCATTCGCCCACCGGCCACGAACAGAACGTGGCTCGCACCTTTGCCCTCTCCTACGACCGGCTGGATGTCAAGGATCCTACCGACGCGCTCGCCCTGCGCCTGCTTGCCCGCTCCGCCCACTTTGCCCCTAACCTGCCCATCCCGCGCTCTCTCCTGCTCGCCAGTGCGGACCGGGCCGAGGACGACACCGCTGCCGCCGATGCGCTGACGAGGCTGGCCGGGCTGGGGCTGATTGAGGTGGAAGTTGACGGCGCGGTGCGTCTGCACCGGCTCATCGTCCTCTTTGTACAAGGGGTAGCAACCGATACTGAGGCGCAAGACGATGTGGAGGGGGCGGTAATCAGCGCTGCCTACAAGCTCAACACGGCAGGGTATCCGGCTGCCCTTCTGGCCTGGCAGGTCCATCTGCGTTATGTCACCGACCAGGCGCTCACCCGGCAGGATGAACGCAGTGCGACGTTAAGCAGCAATCTTGGCTACCACCTTAAGGCTGCCGGCGACCTGGCGGGGGCCAGACCCTACTACGAGCAGGCGCTGGCCATCCTCACAGCGCGACTCGGACCCGACCACCCCAACACGCAGACCGTGCGCAACAACCTCACCGCACTCCTGGCCGACCTGCAAGAACAGCAACCACCGGATGATCCGCCCGAAAAACTGTAAGCAAGTTGTCAGTTTCCTGACCTTCTACATCTGTGCTATACTATTCCCAACAAAAATCGCCGGACAGGGGATGGCACACCCCTCCGGCGCAGTACCCACTGCTGAACACCCAGCAGCAGGTTGTGGCTCCCAGTTTACCACACCATCTGCCAGTTGCACACTCTCAGCCGTGGGCATTGCCCTTGTTGAGGGTGTTTTTCTTTTACACTCAAGCGATTACCATGCCCAATCTCACCGAGGCGCAGACCCGCCGCCAGCTGATCGACCAGGCGCTCGCCCGCGCCGGCTGGGACCCCACCAACCGCACGCTCGTGGGGCAAGAGATCCCCGTCGACGGCGCCGACCCCCAGGCCTGGCAGACGCTGCAGAGCCAACTGCGCAAACTGGCGCAACAAGGCGTCCCCTATCACACCAACCTGCCCGCCGGCATCAGCGACTACGTCCTCTATGCCGACAATGGCGAGATCCTGGCCGTGGTCGAGGCCAAACGCACCAGCGTGGACCCGCGCATCGCCCAGGCGCAGACCGAGTTCTACGTCAGCCACATCGAGCGACGCCAGAGCTTTCGCCCCTTCGCCTTTATGACCAACGGCTACGATATCTATTTCTGGGAGGTCGGCTACGCCAACAAACGCCTCGTCTCCGGCTTCTTTACGCCCCAAGACCTGCGCAACCTGCTCCACATCCGCCGCCACGGCACGCCGCTGACCCAGGCGCCCATCGACCCGCAGATCGTCGACCGCGACTACCAGATCGAAGCCATTCGCCGCGTCAGCGAGGCCTTTGCCGGGGGCAAACGCAAGGCGCTCCTGGTCATGGCCACCGGCACGGGCAAGACCCGCACCGTCATGGCGCTCATCGACCTCTTTCTGCGCACGCAACAGGCGCAGCGCATTCTCTTTGTGGCCGACCGCGACGCGCTGGTGCGCCAGGCCATCGGCGAAGGCTTTCAGGCCTTTCTGCCCAACGAACCCTGCACCCGCATCGTCACCCACGCCGTCCACACCAGCACCATCCAGCGGCTCTATGCTGTCACCTTGCAGACGCTCAGCAACTGCTTTGAACACTTCTCGCCCGCTTTTTTTGACCTCATCATCTTTGACGAGGTCCACCGCTCGATCTTCAACAAGTGGAACGAAGTGCTGCGCTATTTCGATGCCCGCCTGGTGGGGCTGACCGCTACCTCGGCCGAGTTCATCGACCGCAACACCTTTCTCGAATTCGACTGCACCGACGGCACGCCCACCTTCCTCTACACCTATGCCCAAGCCATCCAGGACGAATACCTGGTGGACTACAATCTCTACCTGGCCAAGACGCGCTTCCAGCGCCGGGGCATCCGCGGGGTGGACCTCTCCGAGGAAGAGCGCAACATCCTCATCGAGCAGGGCATCGACCCCGACGACCTCGATTACAGCGGCACCCACCTGGAAACCCGGGTCAGCAACAAAGACACCCTGCGCCAGCAGTGGGAAGAGATCCTGGAGGTCTGCTACAAAGACCGCTCCGGCCAGCTCCCCGGCAAGACCATCGTCTTCGCCATGACCCAGGAGCACGCCCTGCGTCTGCTCGAAACCTTCGAGGAGATGTACCCGCAATTTCCCGGCCTGGCGCAGATGATCACCCACACTTCCGACTACAAGGGCCAGGCCATCGAAAAGTTCAAAAAAGAGGATCTGCCCCGTATTGCCATTTCGGTGGACATGCTCGACACCGGCATCAACGTGCCCGAGGTGGTCAACCTCGTCTTTATGAAACCGGTGCAGTCACGCATCAAGCTCGAACAGATGATCGGCCGCGGCACCCGCCACGAGTCTACCTGCAAGCACTTCGAATGGCTGCCCAATGGCGAGAAGAAGGACTTTCTCATCATCGACTTCTGGGAAAACGATTTCAACCAGCCGGCCGATAAGGCCGTGGCCCAGAGTCTGCCCGTCCTGGTCACGCTCTTCAACACCCGGCTCGACCAGCTTGCCGAGTACCTGCACAACCAACAGCACGCCGCGCCCAGAGGGCACCCGCAAAGTGTCGTCGCCAAGCTGCGCGGCCAACTGGCGCTCATCCCGGTCGATTCCTTCTCCGTGCGCCGCATCTATCCCGAAATCCAGCACGTTTGGGAAGAGAGCTTCTGGCTCTACCTCACCCAGGACAAGCTCGATTTTCTCCGGCTCAAGGTGGGGCCGCTGTTGCGCTACGCCCCGCCCACCGACGTCGAGGCCGCTACCTTCACCAGCAAGGTCGAGCGTCTCAAGCTGCAGATCCTCACCGGTCGCGCCACCACGAGCACGGTGCAGTCCATTGCCGAGGATGTCAGCCGGCTGCCCACTTTTGTCTTTGACGACCCGCACCTGGCCCAGGTGGCCCAACGCTGTCTCAGCCCGGCGCTGGCCACGGCCACCCCCGCCCAGTTGGACGAGGTCGGCGAGCGGCTGGCCCCGCACATGAAGAATCGCCGCGCTACTCCCAACAGTTTTCTGGTTCTCGACCTGCCCGATTTTGTCGAAACGCGCGGCTATATTATCCTGACCCGGCGCAACGAAAAGGTCTATGTGGACGACTACCGCCGCCGCGTCGAGGAGCGCATCCTCGACCTGGTCGCCGGCCATCCCACCATCGTCGCCATCGAGCGCGGTGAAGCCGTCAGCGACGGGCAGCTCATCGACCTGGAGCGCACCCTACGCCGCCAGTTGACCCGCGACGATCTCGAACTCTCGGAACTCAACATCCGCAAAGCCTATGCCGTCAAAGTCGATAGCTTTCTGGCCTTCCTGCGCCACCTCTTTGCCCTCGACGGTCTGCCCGACTACCAGGAGATCGTCGAGCGCCAGTTTACGACCTTTCTCGCCGCCCACCCCTACACGGCAGACCAGGTGCGTTTTATCCGCGCCGTCAAAAGCGTGCTCCTGCGCCAACGCCGCCTCCACAGCGCCGACCTCTACGAACCACCCTTCACCCGCTTTGGCCAGGACGCCGTCGACCGCCTCTTCCAACCCAACCAGGTGCAAGAGATGCTCATCTTCGCCAACCAACTCGCCATCGAGCAAACCACAGGCGGCTTGTAACCCGGTGTTTTACCCATCCCTAGCCGCGCCCGAAAGGCCCCCGCCCTCTGGGCCCAGATTGGGAGAGAACGGTCACGGGACAGACAAAAATTCGGTTCCTCCCCCAAGCTGGGGGAGGTTAGGAGGGGGTTGAATGACTCCGATCCGCATTCTAACTTGAGTATGACGACCACCCACCTTATTGGCGTACTGATTACTGAATACTAATCACTGACAACCATGCTCACCGATCCCAAACTCAAATCACAAGTCGACCAACTCTGGGACAAACTCTGGTCCGGCGGTCTCACCAACCCCCTCCACGCCATCGAGCAACGCTCCTTCCTGCGCTTTCTCAAACGGCTCGACGACCAGGAG
>QEUW01000361.1 GCA_003577005.1 Chloroflexota bacterium
ATCGCCTACGGCGCGGGCCTGGTTAGCATCGGCAATAAACGCAATTGCGGCGCGCGTCGGGACAGGGGTAGGCGTTGCGTCACGGGGCGCCAGCCAACTTGGCTGTTGTTCGTAAAGGACAATCCCAATGATCGCCGCCAGATAGACCAGCCAATAATCCGCCCATCCTCGTCGCCGGCGCCGCGGCCGGTACGTTCGGTCTAGATACATAGTTTGATTATAGCACCGCTGCGACGACCTTCCAACTCAATTTGCCTAAAACGCCCTGGTTGTGGTATAAAATAAGATGTAACTGGCAAGATCAGCGTGCAAAGAACCGCAGTGGTCCTCCAGTAACATTTGTTAACAGTTGACCATTGATCCGCCCCCGTAGCTCAGGTGGATAGAGCGCCGGCCTCCGGAGCCGGGTGCACAGGTTCAAGTCCTGTCGGGGGTACTGTTGGTTGAGGGTAAGCCCTGATCTGTATTGGCTGATCAGGGCTTTTGATTTGGAGGATGCAGCATCTACGGCAACTGCTCGGTGCGCAACTGGAGCCACAAAAGGGGCAATAGCATCGCAATAAAAACCACGACGGCCGGCCCCAGGACATCGAGCCGCCGTTGCAAGAGCTCGACCCCGGGAATCATCCCCAACCCGTACAAGATGTAAGCGGCCAGGCCAAAGATCGTCGCCCAAAGCATATTGTGCATTAATACTTGCCGCGGCAGAATCTGCACCTGGGCGATGAGGAGCAGACAGAGCGTAATCACAATTGTAATGAGTGCGATCACCAGCGTCACAATGTTTATACGGCGACCGGTGGCGGCCAGTGAATCACTGTCGAACGGGTTGATGGCAAAATTTGTCTGGCTCACAGTTGGTGGATTGGCGAGCGTGATCGCTGCTGCTACTGACAAAGGAGTGCTCACTGGGGTCGCTGCCGCCACATCAGCGGTTGCAGGCGCCTGCACCCCGAGCGCATAGGGGGGGCCCGTATTGGTTGCGCCAACGCTCGCAGCGATCAACAATGTACCGCTGCGGTCCAGTGGCACATCGCGCGTAGCAAAGCCATTGCGCGTTGTTGCCGGTTCGATGTTGAGCGCCAGCGCTTCGCCCTCATAGATTAGGTCGAAAGAGACCAGCGTACCATCTGGTACAGGCCGGCCATTGCGGTCAAGCACCGGCCCAACTCGAATCCGCACGACATCGCCCACCGACAACAACGGTCGCTCGCCATCCTCGCCTTCGGGTATAAGTTCGGTGTCGCCATTGAGCAAGCGCAGGTCAACCTGGCGCCGGTCGGGTTGCAGCCGTTCAGACAGGCTGCCATAGATGGTGCCGGGCACACTCACCGGTGGCGCGCCAACGGGTGTATAACTGCGAAAAATTGCCCGTACCGCACTCTCAAGAAAGGGGCGCGTCTTGCTGTAGACGCCAAAGTAAGCAGTCAGCTTGCTGATCTCGGTAGCGTCAAGGTAGTAAGGTGCGTTCAACGCCAATACAATCACATTCTTGCCGCGCAGCTCTTCACTGCGTTGGCTGAGAAAACGCTTGACAATATCACTGCTGGGATGATGCTGCGTGTCCACATCAAGCATGGCAAAGATCAGCCAGGTAGATTCGTCAATCAGTTTCTCCAGCCTGGCGAGCTTATCGAGTGTTTCCGCAGTCTGCGTAGGCATTTCGCTGGCTTCGAGGTCAATGGCAATTGCGGCCAGTGCCGGGCTGATCCCGGTCGTCACTGTGATGGTTGGCGCAGTGTTGGGCGTGGCCTCAGGGGACGGCAGCGTACTCAAAAGCAACTGGTCCAGGTCGGAAAAGGTTTGGCTTTCGACATTTTGGATCAGCACTTGCCCGGTAGCCTCTGAGCCATAGAGACGAATGATGATGCTGGCTAACTCATCGGGGCCGAGGGCTGCCTCAGCCATACAGGTTTGGCACTCGCGCATCAGGCGGCTGCTGTCGCTAAAGATCAACAGCTTGTCTTCCGCTTGGGGGGCCGTGGGGAGCGCAGCCGGCAGATTCTGAACATCCGGGTAGAGCAGCGTCAGCGACTCGCGCGCCACCTGGCCGATCACGCCGAGGGCGTCGGCGCGCACCGTGCCGGTAAAGACGCTCAAGTTCTCCTCAGGCACGAGCACTTGCGGCGCCGCGATCAATGGTCGCATGGTCGCCGTGGTCGGTGTCAACGCTGCGGTGGCCGACATGGTTGCAGTAGGTGTTACCACACCGTTGTCCGTGAGGGGCACGGCAGGGACATACGAGGGACCATATAACCGCATTTTCAGACGCAAAATGCGGCGCACTGCGGCGTCCACTTGGGTTGCAAAATCCGGATCGCTGGAATAGCGCTCTTGAAAAAAGCCAATCGTCTCGCGAATGGCGCGCATTTCGGCATCCCAGTTCTCATCAAGACTGAGACGGCCCAGATAGATCAGGTCGTGGCCGGCCGAGAAGACATCGAGTGCAACACGGCGCGGGGAGAAATCCTTAAGGTTTGGGTCATAGTAGCGGCGAATCGCCAGGGAGCCAATCGCATTGCTCATGAGGATACCGCCCTGATTGTGCCAGTCGGCGAAACCCTCTTGTTCAAGCGTCATGCTTAGTTCGGGGCCCAGGCTGATAGGAGTAGCGCGACCGGGCAACGCGCTGTAGCGCATATGGCTGGTCATCAAGCCATCGGTGGTATGAAGGTCACCGGTGCGGCGCAAAACGAGCGATGTCTGGCGTGTCACGCTGCGAAAAGGCGCCAGTGCGGTCTGGCGCAGTTCATCCAACCCCAATTGAACGGTGGCGATCTCCTGATCGGGCAGGCGGTCAATGTTGCCCTGACCAGGAAAGTTGCGTGCGATAGTGGCGACGCGCCCTTTACCGCCCTCATGGACACCGGCAACATAGGCGCGGCCCATCTGCCCCACCCAATAGGGGTTGCCGCCAAAGGAATGGAGGCTGAGGGCGCCTAGGCTATCGGCACGCGGCTGGTCGAACACATCCAGGTTGGGGCCAAGCAGCATGTTTACCCCTACTGCACTGAGTTCTCGGCCCACGATCTGGCCGACCTTGCGCACCAAATCCGCATTCCAGGTTGCACCCAACGCCATCTGCGACGGCAAGGGGGTAAATTCCCGGCGTAAGGCGGTATAGGGCAATCCATCGCCCCATTGTTCTACTGCAATAAACAACGGCACGTTGGGTGGGGGAGCGCCGCTTTCGCTAGTCAGCAACACAAGCCCGGGCGGGGGCCATTGTTGATCGGCAACGGCTATCAGCGACTGGTTTGGCGGCAGTAAGACGCCGTACGCCAACGCCTGCAACTGGTTGACCAGCATAGCAATCTGGCGTGGCGTGTCCACATTCTTGCCGTTGCTAAAATTCAATGTCCGTGGGCTGAGCACCACACCACCGATACGGTAATCGTAGATGAGCCGGGCAATGTCACTGTTAAACGTGGTGTCGCGGCCGGTAAAGGTGATCATAAAGAGCTGGCCCACTCGGTCGGCGGGCGACATACGCGCCAGAATGGCTTCCACCTGTTCGGTCAGGAGCGTCTCTTCCTGTTGTCCCAGGGCCGGGTCGGCGGCCGGGGCGCTTGCGGCCGGCGTCGGCGTCGCTACCTGCGCCCGCACCGGAGCAACGCCAGCAGCCAAAACGCCAAAGAGAACCAGCAGCGTGAGCCACCAATAAAGCCTTTTAGCACAATCTTGCGACAAAAACGGTCTTAACAACTCTACTCGCTTTCGCTCGAACATGCCCGGGGATGTGGCGAACACATTGCCGTTGCCACCCGCGGTCGCTATCCCACGTGACGGCCTCGCTTGTTGATAGGGGAAGACGAACCATCAGTAGTCCGCAGCCCTGAGTCAGGCCCAGCAGCACACAATCTACTGACAAAGGGCAATCAATGGCCGATTCGTTATCATTTCGGCGCGCAAATGAACCCTTACAGTATAGTCGTCGTCAGGTGGTGCGTCAAACCCCATGCTTTGCTGTTTACGGTGGAAGCAGCTAGTCTGAACTTCAGTTAGCTTACACTTTGCTGAGAATTTACCAACTAAGGGCACGGCTTTGTCGTCTTGATCGATTTTGTCATCTTGATTGGCGATGTGTGTTCCGCCACATTGGGTAGATGGGGTAGCGGGCGGGTTGCTGATGCTGAGGCTAAGGGGTTGTGATTTTGGACAAAAGCCCCGCGCCTACTATACTAGTGGAACACGAACTTGGAGGTGAGGAACGTCATGGAAGGTGAATACAATCTGGAGCCGGAAACGCCTGACAAGCCCAAGGCAGCCGTGGTATTGGTCTGGTTGCGTGAATTGGTACAGGTAGTGGCCCCGGCGTTGTTGTTGGCACTAACCGTTCATCTTTTTCTGGCTCAAGCGACCGTGGTCTATGGCCAGAGCATGGAGCCAAATCTCTCCCAGTTCCAGCGTCTGATCATCGATAAGTTGAGTTACCGCCTACACTCACCCGCACGCAATGATATCGTCGTCATCAGTCTGCCACACATGGATGAAATGCTGGTCAAGCGGATCGTCGGTCTGCCGGGTGAGACAGTGGCTCTGCTCAACGGGCAGGTCTGGATCAACGGGGAGCCGGTGCCCGAACCTTTCCCACATGACCTGGCCTTTCAAGACATGCCACCCCGCCGCCTGGGCCCGCTGGAATATTTTGTGTTAGGCGATAACCGGAGCAACAGCAACGACAGCCGTTCGTTTGGACCGATCCCGCGCGAGTACATTGTCGGGCGCGTCTGGCTCCGCTACTGGCCGCTTAGCCAGTTTGCCTATTTCTGAGGCCGTTTCAACGAAGCAAGTATCCGCAAAATCGTCATGTGTACTGCGTAATGCGTACTGCGTCATTGGCCACTTCTGCTGAACGGATTACGCGGTGCGCGCGACGGAGCACGCATCTCTCTATCACCTCATGACCTCGCGCCGGTGGAGTAACGTCACCAAAATTATCGTTGCTGCCGCGCTGGTTCTCTTTGTCATTTTTCTGGTAGTCATGTTCCGGGCGATGATCCCGCCGACGATCGTTGCCTTTTTGCTGGCCTTTATTCTCGGCTACCCGGTCAACTGGATTCAGCGGCAGACCGGGTGGGCGCGGCGAACGGCTGTGGTGGTGCTCTATGTGCTGTTGTTGGGTCTATTGGCGTTAGCGCCCGTCCTCTTTATCCCGCGTGCCATCACGCTAGCAACTTCATTGCGGGCCACCATCGAAGAGTTGATCGCCCAACTCCAGAGCACCAGCACGGGTCTCCTGGTGACTTTTGGGGAGTTTGATCTCTCCCCTGATGTGATCTTTCAACAGGTCGCCGAGACGCTACAAAATGTGCTGCTGGGGACGGCAAACCCTTTTCTGCTCTTCCGCAACGTCACCTATACCGTGCTGACGGTGCTCTACGTGCTGGTGCTCAACTTCTGGCTGCTGACCGACCTGCATAAGTTGCGCCGGGCTATCTACGACCAGATCCCACCCGATTACCAGGAGGATGTAAGCCGGCTGGCCGAGGAACTCCGCCAGACCTGGCAAGCCTTTTTAAGAGGGCAGATTCTGTTGGCCCTAGTGGTGGGTGTGATTGCCTGGGTGCCCCTTGCAATTGTTGGGATGCCAAACGCCGGTGGGCTGGCCGTCCTGGCCGGTTTGATGGAGTTTGTGCCAGGGGTTGGCAACGGCATCAGCGGTACAATTGGGACACTGCTCGCGCTCTTTCAGGGTTCCACCTGGCTCCAGTTGCCTGGTGGCAACGTGACCTTTGCCCTGATCGTCATGGTCATCTACATGGTGATCGCCCAGTTCGAGAGCATCTATCTGGTGCCAAAGCTTGTCGGTGGGCGGGTCAATTTGCACCCTGGGGTTGCGTTTGTGGGCATTATTGCCGGTGCGATGGTCTTCGGGGTGCTGGGGGTGCTGCTCGCTTCTCCTGTTATCGCCAGTGCGCGGATCATCTTTATCTATATCTACCGGAAGCTGCTGGATCTGGAACCGTTCGAGCCACAGCGCGCCACACAGACGGCGGTGCGGATTCCGGGTTTGATTGCCGGTCGCAAGATCGAGGGCATCGTCTTTGACTTGGACGGCGCCTTGGCGGCGGTGGATTGGGGCGCCACGCGCTGGGCCGTGAGCTATTTCTACTGGCTGGAGCGGCTACTCCCGGCTGAACGGCGTCGCCAGATCGCCCGGCGCTTGATGATCACGCTGGAAGGAATTGTCAACTTCCTGATCAGCCAGATTCGCCGCTTTAGCTGGCGCGAACATCCTAAAGTGCGCCGCCTGTTGCTAGTGTTGAATTTGATGCGGGGTTACCCGTCCGGTGACCAGCTCGAGCCGTTACCGATTGCAGTCACGACGTTGCCGCGGCTGGCGCCGAACTATCGACTGGCGCTGATTACCACGCGCAGTGAAAAGACCGTGGCGCGCTTTTTAGCATGCGCCGGGTTCCCGCCCAACCTCTTTGCGGCAGTGGTGACAGGGGATGATGTACGCAACTTGCTCCCCCACAGCGAGGGCCTGGTAACGACCGCCGAACGGTTGGGGTTGGCGCCGGGCCAGTTGCTCATGGTCAGCGATACCGAACTGCATCTGCGCGCCGCCCGCGCCATGGAGATGGCCACTGCCGGCGTCCTCACCGGCCTGGGCCGCGCCGAAGATTTAAGTGAAGCTGATGTGGTCGTGTCGTCTGTTGCGGAATTGGAAGAATGGCTCTAACCCTTCCGGCAGTCCCCACACACTCCATAGAATTCTAGCAGATGGCTCTGGATAGCAAAGTTGAACTGCTGCGTGAGTTCCTCGACCATCTGGTCAGCAACACACTGGTCAAAGTCCACCACTTTGCCACAATCTGAACAGACGAGGTGATGGTGGCCCCCTTCGGCGCGGATATAGGTTGGCCCTTGTTCGCCAATGTAGATCGGTCGCACAATCTGAAGCTGGGTAAGCAACTCCAACGTCCGGTAGACCGTGGCGCGACCTACCGTGGGGTGGATCGCCTGCGCCCGCCGTAAGATCTCCGCCGGATTGAGATGTTCCCCATCCCCTTCAATAACCTGCAATACGGCTAGGCGCGGCGGTGTTAGCTTGTAACCGGCGGCGCGCAGCCGTCCACTGTACCGGTTGGACATCATATGGCTCCACAAACTGGAACGTCTCAATCCCTCCACTCTCCCCCAATCCCATAACAGCCAGGAGATCAAGGGAGATTGAGGGGAGACTTTAACGATTTTGCTCCTCATCCGCATGGCGACGGTCGGGCGCCACATAGATCAGCGGCAGGCTGACCAGTGTCATCCCATATTTGACCAGCAGATTGAAGAGAAAAATCTCCCAAACAGTGCCCCATGGCAAGGTCCAGCCAAAGGCGCCCACGGCAAAGATCAGGTTGTCGATGGGCACGCTGACACTATTGCTGGTAAGCACACGCAGCCACTGGAAACGCCGGGTGATTCGGGTCACAAACCAGTGATAGATTTCGGTATCGACCAGTTCGCTGACCACTTCGGCCACAATCGAGGCGGCGACGATCCGCCAGACCGGGGCCAGGATAGCGCTGAATTCGGCCCCCAACCCCCACGCCGGGTCGCTGGGCACGCCCGCTACCCACATGAGGTAGAGCGCCATCAAGAGGTTGATGGCCGCAGCCGTCACGATCAGCAGGCGGGTGTTCTCTCGCCCCAGCACCTTGTGTACCACATCGCGCAGCGTAAAGGTGATAGGGTAGACAAAGGTCCCCATGTCTACGGC
>QEUW01000019.1 GCA_003577005.1 Chloroflexota bacterium
GAAGATGTGGCGGCCAAAGTGCGGGCAGAGAGCGGCGTGGCCGACGACCAGGTAGTGGGTGACCTGGCTGGGGCCATGCACTTTCTGCGGTCACAGCCCTACTCCAACGGCAAAGTAGGCATCTTTGGCACCTGCTCCGGCGGCCGCCATGCCTATCTGACCGTCTGCCGCGTGCAGGGCTTTGACGCTGCCATCGATTGCTGGGGTGGGCGAGTCGTGATGAGCCAGCAAGATCTCACACCCAAACAACCGGTCGCACCCATCGACTACACCGCCGGCCTCTCGTGCCCGCTCCTGGGCCTCTTTGGCGAAGAAGACCGCAACCCTCCGCCTGAACAGGTGGCCCAACACGAGCAGGAACTCAAAAAACATGGTAAGAACTACGAGTTCCACATGTATCCCAATGCCGGCCACGGCTTTTTCTACTACGACCGCCCCGCCTACCGCCAGGAACAGGCAGTGGACGGCTGGAAGAAGATCTTCACCTTTTTGGAGAAGCATTTGAGTTCGTGATGCGTAGTTCGTGATGCGTAGTTCGTGATGCGTAATTCGTGATGCGTAATTCGTAAGCGGTCATTACTCATTACCGATTATCGATTCCCATCCCTCCTCACCAAGCGAAGGAGCCTCATCATGTGTACCATGATCGTACAGCAAGCGCCTATCGAGGGCAGCGGCAAAGGAACAGCCGGCTGGTTCCCGGTGCGCCAGGCCAATGTCTCGTTTGACCATCCGTTTCATGCGCCCTTTGAACATGCGCTCAACATCGATTTTGTCGACGAGGCGCGCGGGCCCGGTGCGCGCGTAGCCGTAGAACTCAGCGCGCCGGCGGCCCGCGCGCTGGTGGAGACGATCCTCGCCGTGCTGGACCAGGCCGAGGCTGGCGGTCACCTGGAGGAGCCACAGCACCTTCGATCATAGCCGCAGGTGACAGTACGGGCTACCACAACGATAGTATTCCCCTCGAACGGTTTTACCTCCGGGAGGTGACCAGAAGCCGCTTCCCCGGCCAGCTTATGCTGGTCACCTCTCGAAGGCGTTTACCCGAAGGAGCGTCAGTGAATGGCAAGCAGTCTAGCCTTTTCTTGGGCACTTACTTGACTGCGCCTCGCAATTTTGGGGCTTGTACATGTATCTGGCCCCTATATCCTCACCCATTGTATTTTCTGAACTTCTGTCTATTCTAGCGTAGATCGCACACTGTAGCTTGCAGTGGCAAGGCGGTTGGATGGCACAGGCTCTGCCAGGCGCGATCGCGTATCTACGCAAACAAAGCTGAGAAACTGTTTGAAAAGGTGGGCGCCTACGCTGGTGCGTGTACCTACAAGGTGCGTTGCACCTCAGGAATGCCCGGCGGCCCAGGTGCATCGCACTCTGCGAGTGCAACGCACCGACCCTTTTCAAACAGCTTCTTAAACCTATTGACTATCGCTGTTTAGAATTTTATGCCGTAACCAGTACCCTCGTGGCCGGTTTCAGCCACCCTTATGGCGTGATAGTCATGCCACAAGCGCCACAGGACAAAGGAGCCTACTTTGGACGATCAACAACGCAAACAAGTCGGATTTTCCATTGGATATTTCTTACTTGCCTTACTGGGCATCTGGCTGATTCAAATCTTCTTCATCCAGCCCTTTCTCATCAACCAAGCGGAGGTGCCCTACAGCCAGTTCCGCCAGGATCTGGCGGAGGGTAAAATTGACACAGTCACCTTTAGCGGTGACCGTATCTTCTATACCTGCTGTGTCGAGCCAGAAACCGTACCTGACACTGCGGCGACAGAAGAAAGCGATGCCGAGAGCCAGGCAACACCGGCAGTACCGGCGGACGATGGCGCGGGCGGCCTCTTCCCGTGGTGGGGTGGAACGGCTCCGGCGGAGTCCACCGGAGCGCCACAAGCCTACAACGTCGTCGCCGTCGAAGATCCAGACTTGATCAACGATCTGCTTGCTGCGGGAGTCACCTTTAGCGCCGAGGCGCCGGCGAACAATCTGCTGGTTACCATCCTGGCTTGGACGATCCCGCTCCTACCTCTGGTAATCATCTGGTACTTCTTCTTCCGGCGGATGCGATCTGCCGGCGGCAATGTCCTCTCCATTGGCAAGAGCAAAGCGCGTGAGATATCGGGCGAGATGACTGGCATCACCTTTGCCGATGTCGGGGGCGCAGACGAGGCTGAAGTTGAACTCAAAGAGATCATCGATTTTCTCACCAATCCCGACCGCTTTACAGAGATGGGGGCCAAGTTGCCAAAGGGTGTGCTCATGGTCGGCCCACCGGGGACGGGCAAAACGCTTTTAGCCAAGGCGACGGCGGGGGAAGCAGGAGTTCCCTTTTTCCTGCTGAGCGGGTCGGACTTTGTCGAGATGTTTGTGGGTGTCGGCGCGTCGCGGGTGCGCGACCTCTTCCAGCAGGCCAAGGCCAAAGCGCCTTGCATCGTCTTTATCGACGAAATTGACGCCATCGGCCAGTCGCGCTCGACCGCTGGCGCCATTGTCACCAACGACGAACGCGACCAGACGCTCAACGCGCTGCTCTCCGAAATGGATGGTTTCGAGCCCAACAACGGCGTGGTCATCATGGCTGCCACCAACCGACCCGAAGTGTTGGACAGGGCGCTGCTACGCCCCGGACGCTTTGACCGCCAGATCCAGGTGCCGCTGCCGACCGAGCCGGGCCGGCGCGAGATTCTCAACATCCACACAAAGGATGTCAAGTTGGCGCCCGATGTGCGACTGGACCGGATTGCGCAGATCACGCCCGGGTTCTCCGGTGCGGATCTGGCGAATATTGTCAATGAGGCTGCGCTGCTCGCCGTGCGTGAAGAAAGCAAGATGGTGACCATGCACCATTTTGACCTGGCGATCGAACGGGTTGTTGCAGGATTACAACGCAAAACGCCGCTGCGCGACGAAGTGCGGCGCCGGGTGGCCTATCACGAAGGTGGGCATGCGCTGGTCGCAAGTCTGCTGCCGACGCCCGACCAGGTCCACCGGGTCAGCATCATCCCGACAGCCAAAGGGGCCTTGGGCTACACCCTGCAAATGCCGGAAGAAGACCAATATCTGCTGGGCGAGCAACAACTGCGCGAGCGTATGGCCGTGATGCTGGGCGGGCGCGCCGCCGAACTGCTGATCTTCAAGGAACCATCCACCGGGGCCGCCAACGATCTGGAGATGGCCACAAAACTTGCCCGCCGCATGGTCACTGAATTTGGCATGACCGATTCGCTGGGGGCGGTGCGCTACGTCACCGATGAGGGGATGGGCTACCTGGGCGTGCAATCCAGAATGCGCCCTGACCTGGGCCCAGAGACGGCAACGCTCATCGACCAGGAGGTGCGCCAGCTGATCGACCACGCCCAAAACCAGGCGCTTGACCTGTTGCGCGAGAACATTCAAGCTCTACATGAGATTGCCCATGTATTGCAAGAGAAAGAAGTCATCAGCGGTGCGCAGATCGAGCAGATTGCAGCTAAGGCAAAGGGCAAGCAGGCTGAAATCGAGCGAGTGCCACCCCACATCGATGGTGATAGCAAGGTTGAAGCGAAACAAGGAGGTGATTGAACATTTTTGAAATACCTGGTTGTTTGCCGGTAGGCTGGCAGGATCATTAACGGGTACGCTCTTTGGATCTGCTCTCGAGTAGCATGGCTAATTTCAGGAGGCAACGATGCGACTTCAGGAAAAAGTTGTGGTGATTACGGGTGCTGGCTCCGGGATGGGGCTGGCGATGGCGACACGCTTTGCAGCGGAAGGGGCGAGTATCGTCGCGGGTGACTGGAATGCGCAGCGGCTGGATGCCGCCGTTGCGAGTATTCAGGCAAATGGCGGCGCGATTGTCGGCGCCCAGGGCAACATTGCAGACCAGGCAACTGCCGAGGGACTTATCGACCTGGCAATCAGCACCTATGGTCGTCTGGATGTACTCTGCAACAACGCCGGCGTGATGGACTATATGCAGGGTGTAGGCGAGCTGTCGGATGACATCTGGCATCGCGTGCTGAGTATCAATCTGGATGGCCCCATGTTTACGAGCCGGCGGGCGATTCAGCATATGCTCACGCACGGCGGCGGGTCCATCATCAACATTGCCTCGACCGCCGGTATTCACGGCGGGGCCGCGGGCGCTGCCTATACGGTCTCCAAACATGGGCTGGTCGGCCTGACGCGCAACACGGCCTGGATGTATGCGAAAAAGGGGATTCGCTGTAACGCTATCTGCCCTGGCGCGACCATCACGAACATCGCCGAGTCGATGCCGCAAGAGCGGCTAGACGCAACCGGTTTGGAACGTACGGGCGCATTTTCTGCACTTGCTCCGGCCTATCTGGACCCAGGCGATATCGCGGCGCTTGCGCTCTTTCTTGCCTCGGATGAGTCACGCCATATCAATGGTGCGATTATTCCTGCCGATGCTGGCTGGAGTGCAGTCTAGCCGCAAAAAGGGCAGGGGAACGTGGAAGGTCTTGCAAATCTCTGGCAATTCATTCAAGAATGGATTAGCTGGATCCTGTTTACCTTTTTTGCCCTCCTGCCCTGGCTGTTGCGGCTGGCGGGGCTGGTGGTGATCCCAGAGCAGCAAAAAAAGCACTATGCCCATGCGTGGCTACTGCTTGCCTTTTTCGTTCCCGTGATTGGTTGGCTGCTCTATTTGTTGCTGGGCAGTCCAAAGCTCAACACCCACCGCCGCGCCCAACAAAAGTATATGGACGGGCTGATTGCCCAGCGGGTGAACGAGGCGGAGCAACGGCCGGAATTAGCCGTCCTCTTTGCCCCATCATTGCCGGACCAGTACGAGGGTATCATCCGGCTCAATGAGCGGCTGGGCGGCCTGCCGATCTTTGGCAGCAACCACATTGAGCTCTTTCCCGACTATCTGGGCGCGCTCAAACGCATCGTCGAACGGATCGACGCAGCCCAGCGCTATGTCCATGTCCAGTACTTTATGTTTGCCGATGACGAAAGCGGTTCGCTGGTGGTGGATGCCTTGCTGCGGGCGCAGCAGCGCGGGGTGAAGACGCGCGTGCTGGTCGATCATATAGGCAACTTACGGTTTAGCAGGCCATTGGTCAAGCGGCTGAGCGAAGGGGGCGTCGAGTGGAAGTATATGTTGCCTTTCTCAATCTTCCAAGGCCAGTGGAACCGGCCTGACCTGCGCAACCACCGCAAGATCGTGGTCATTGATGGCGAGATCGGCTTTACTGGCTCGCAGAATGCGATCAACAACACCTACAACAAGCTGGCCACCATCAAGCAAGGCATCTACTACGAAGAAGTGGTAGCGGAAGTCAGCGGGCCAGTGGTGCTACAACTGGAAGCTGTCTTTGTCACCGACTGGTATGCCGAGACCGATATCCTCTTGGAGCCGGAGGCTTTTCCTGAACTGGTGCGCCAGCCACGCGCGGCAGGAGAGATGCTAGCCCAGGTTGTGCCGAGTGGGCCAGGGCACGAGATGCGCAACAATCTAAAGCTCTTTATTGCCCTGGTCCATGAGGCGCGCAGAAAAGTCGTCATCATCACGCCCTATTTTGTTCCAGACGATGCGTTGTTGGCGGCGATGCAGATCGCTGCTCAGCGCGGCGTGCAGGTGACGTTAATTGTCTCCGGCATCGCCGACCAGTTCCTTGTCAGCCGGGCGCAGTGGTCGTTCTATGAGGAGCTGTTGGAGGCAGGCGTGGAGATCTGCGAGGTGGATCCACCAGTGATCTTGCACGCCAAGACCATGAGCATTGACGATGGCATTGCCGTGATCGGGTCGAGCAACATGGACATGCGCTCATTTGAACTGAACCTGGAAGTGACAACTATCTGGTATAACGCAGAGGCAGTGACCAGGCTGCGCGCCATTGAGGCCAGCTACATTGCCCGCTCACAGCCGATGGATCTAAAGAGGTGGCGCCAGCGACCTTTCAGAAAGCGCTTTGTCGAAAACATTGCCCGCCTGTTTGCCCCCCTGGTGTAGGCCAGGAAGTTACCGAATCCTGGGTTATGAAGGCCAAACCAATAGCCTTCCACCGTGCCCAGTTCAGCCTGCAACCACCGGCGTGAATCCCCGCGGATCACTGATATGCACAGGAGCAGTACCCGACGGATCATACTCAAGCTAGAAAAGGGTCTCCAGGTGCTTCCACTTTAGCGTTTGGTACAGAAGGGGCGCCGGCGCAGTTGAGCCTGCTCATACCACAAAACGGAACGCCTTTCTATAACCAGGCACATAGCATTTTCTGCACTCCGTGATGAACTGTCATGACATGCAGACGGGAAAAGGAGAAATTCGTAAAAGGAAACCATTTAGGAGTTACGCAGCGATGAGGGCTTCTGAGGTAGAGTTGGCGAAGGGATGTTGATGATAGGAGAGATACATGGTACACAAAGTAGCAATCAACGGTCTGGGACGCATTGGCCGGGCAGCGCTCAAGTTGTTGATGGAAACGCCCGACCTGAACCTGGTTGCCGTCAACGATATCGGCTCGCTCGAAAACATGGCCTACCTGCTCAGATACGATACTGTCTACGGACGTTATGACCAGAGCGTAGAAACAGCAGATGGCGCCCTCATTGTCGGCGGCAAACGCATTCGCTATCTGAGCGAACGTGACCCCGCGCAGCTGCCTTGGCGCGAGCTTGGTGTCGAACTGGTCTTTGAATGCACGGGCCGCTTTACAAAACAGGAAGAGGCTGCAAAACACATCCAGGCCGGGGCAAGGTGGGTTATCCTCTCCGCGCCAACACGCAGCGAGAATGTTCCGACGGTCGTCTATGGCGTTAATCGGCCGTCCGGTGACCCATCCATCATCTCCTGTGCGAGTTGCACGACCAACAACATTGCGCCGGTGGTGGAGATCATGCACCGCCACTTTGGGGTAGAGAAGGCACTGTTGACGACCATCCATGCCTATACAGCCACCCAAGCCCTGGTAGACGCTCCCGGTGAAAAGAAAGACTTTCGGCGCGGCCGGGCTGCCGCCGCCAACTTTGTGCCGGCGAGCACAGGCGCAGCCATCGCGACGACAAAGGCGCTTCCAGAACTGGAAGGGCGGTTTGATGGCGTATCCGTGCGCGGCCCCGTGCCGGTGGGTTCGCTTTCTGACCTGGTCTTTGTCCTGGCGCGCGAGACAACAGTGGATGAGATCAACGCTGTACTGCGCCAGGAAGCCACCAGCGAGCAGTACCGAGGCGTTCTGGGCGTCACCGATGAGCCATTAGTTTCCAGCGACATCATCAAAGATCCCCGGGCCGCTATTGTCCAGTTGGATATGACACGCATTGTGGGTGGCAACCTCGTAAAGATCATGTGTTGGTATGACAATGAGTGGGGCTTTACCAACCAGATGATCCAGACTGCGCTGGAGACAATTGGGGCCAAGCAAAGCACTTGAGAACCCGCCTGAGCGCCGGTTTAATCAAGTTAATCTTCAGCATCGCCGGGTGGACGCGCCTGGTTGCAACACCTTTGTCCTGCCGATGGCGTTTGGCTAGGTTCTGTTGACATTTCGGTTCAGACCAGAGGTGCAACGCACTTTTCAAGTGCATCACATCTGAGTAAATACGCCAAATGCCAACAGAACCTAGATGCACAAAAAATTGTACTTCAGCATATTTTGGGCAAAACAAATACACCGTCACATCTTGTAACGGTGTAAATCCAACCGGCTCTAGGTTGTCTACGAACGGTTGTAGAGTGGCGACGGTGTGGATCGAACACACGACCTAGGGATTATGAAGCCCTCGCTCTGACCGACTGAGCTACGTCGCCAGATGAAAACCGCCGGTTTTCACCAGCGGTTTTCACATCTCAGTTGCGGGGGTAGGATTCGAACCTACGACCTTCGGGTTATGAGCCCGACGAGCTACCTCTGCTCCACCCCGCGTTAACTTACTGTTATAGTATACTATACCGTTCGAGATACGTCAAATTATCACAATTCGAAAATCGGTTGCGTGAGCCCCTGTCTACCCTAGTGACTCTCCCCAGCAGGTAAAAAGAGGTCAAGCCACTGTTGCCAGTTGGGAACCAGTTGCAGCGCGGCAGGCCCGGCTTCACTCATCGCCGTGACGGTTGGCGGAACCGGCGTACCCTCAATCAGAATGAGCAGTTCATCGCCCGGCTGCACCAGGTTTAGCACCTCACGCGCCTGTTGGTGAATATAGGCCTCGCTGCGCACGTACGCCAGTTGCGCTTCCAGCTCGGCCTGACGCTGTTGGGATACAGCGATCTGCTCTTCCCAGCGCGCTGCCTCCGCTCGCAGCCGGCCCTGTTCGGCCAGCCGCCCCGTGTACCCAAGGATGAAGAGCAGACAACCAAGGATCAACGCCAACAAGACGAACGGTCGCCGGTTGGATGCGCTGTTCATGGTCATCATCCCTCTTTATCCATCAACTGGAAGGGTAGAAAATAAAAAAGGAGCTTCGCAACAAGCTCCGGCGCGGACCCCGATCAGGGTCGAACCACCGTACCATGCGAAAGACTCCTCGCCTCTGGTGCCGCAGGAGGGACTTGAACCCCCACGGGAGTACTCCCACTACGCCCTGAACGTAGCGCGTCTGCCAATTCCGCCACTGCGGCGCACCCTGTCTTGCAAACAGTACTATATCACCATTACCTTATGCTGTCAAATTGTTATCGGGTGTACATGGGGCTTCTCAAAGTACATCTAAGAACCGCGGATGGACAGAAAGACACGGATCTGGCTCAAGCAGCTCCAATCCGGGTCTTTCTGAAAATCCGTGGTTCTCACCCCTTCGCCCGACCTTTGAGCAGCCCTGGAGTGTATATGGGTTAGATACCACCCTGCCCCACTACGACCGCAATCGCCCGCTCGCGGTCATGGCTCAGGCTGATCGACCACTGACCCAGCCCTAACCCCGCCGCGCGCACTGCGGCCGCGCCGTGCAGATGGAGCGCCGGCTCACCACTTTCGGCCACCCGCACAATCTCGATATCGGTCCAGGTGATGCCATGACGCCAGATGCCTGTACCCAGCGCCTTGGCCACCGCTTCTTTCCCGGCAAAGCGTGCGGCCAGCGACTCAGTGCGGCCATTGCAGGCGGCCCGTTCGGCTGCGGTGAAGACGCGCTCGAGAAAGTGCGCGCCATACCGCTCCACCGCAGTGCGGATACGCGCGATCTCGATCAGATCGACGCCTGTGCGCACTCCACTGTTCGCCGCGCGCAGCCGGCGATTCTCCATCTGCAATTTGAGAATTTCATCGGCCAGCAACCGGTTGTAGTTGACCTGTCGCTCGATGATTGGGTCGAGATAGGCTTCTTTGACGTGGGTCGTGCTGTTACGGCGGACCCATTCGATGAGCCGGCCCACGATAGGCGACCCCGAACGCACCCGATAGCTGCGCAGCGCAATGTCTGACTCGCGCATGAGACGCCCCATCGGAGATTGCGCAGCCGGCGGCGGCTCCTTGGCTAGTTCCGCTGCTTCGGCTAGCACGGTGCGCAAATTGTGGGCAAAAACAGCCGGGCTAAAGGCCGCAGCGCGTGCATACCCTCGTTCTACTAGCGTGGCGCGTAACTCCGCGTCGGTCAACAGACGCTGTACCTGGCGCGCCAGATCCTCGGCGTCACCGGGCTTGCAGAGGAGGCCGGCGGCGCGCTCCTCGCCTTTTTCGGCATCGAGCACCCAGGGCATGGCGCCCGTCGCACCCGCCACGACTGGTGTACCGGCGGCCATCGCCTCGACCAGCGGCACGCCAAAGCCTTCATGCTGGCTGGGCAAGACCACCACGTCAGCCAGGTGGAGATAGGGCTCGACCGCATCCACACGACCGGTGAGGGTGACCCGGTCGGCGACCCCCAAACGGGCAGCCTGGTCGGCCAGCCGCACCGCCAGTTCGCGCTCAGCCGGGTTGTCCTCTTTGCTGCCGACCACCAATAAGTGCAACACCGGGTTGCTTGTGCGCAGCCGGGCCAACGCAGCGACGGCGGCATCGATCCGTTTGTTGCCCGCGACTCGCCCGATAAAGAGCATAACCTGTTTCCCCTCCAGCCGCCACTGCGCCCGCAACTGCGCCAGTGTGGCCTCGGACGGGCGCTGGCGGATGGTGTCCACCGGCACACTGATCGGGATGATGCGGATGCGTTCCATCGGGTAGCCAGAAAGGTTGTGCAACTCCCGCCCGATGTAAGGGCTATCGGCAATAGCCAGGTGCGCAAACCAGGCCAGTTGTGTCCGCAGTTGCGAAATCTCCATCTGCTCGCGCCCGGCCTCCACCTTCCACAGTTCCGGTGGTGTCACCCCATGATAGGCAAACAGGGTTGCACCCTTTGTGTCGCGAATCCGTTCAGCCAGTGGATACCAGCTTGGGTATTCGAGGATAAAGAGATCGCTCTGCGGCGAATAGCCGGCGTAATCGGTCTGGCGCACCAGAGGACGGATGTCATCCGGCGTAGGGCCAGGAGGATAATTCGAGTAAATCTGCGTCCGGATACCATCCTGGCGGAGGATACGCGCAATTTCGATCAGATGGTTGCCGGTCGCATCCCCCGTCCGAACGCTCGGACCAATGAGGTCGGCAGTCTGAAAGTTGATCATGGCTGCAATCGGTTCTCAGCAGGAGGGTTGAGTGATTGAGGATCGCCGGTGGCTTGCGAGCGCCTGCTCAACTCTGCCAGGCGCTGTTCCAACCGGCGGATTCGTTCCTCGAGCGCGGCCTGCTCTGCGCCTTTTTGATGGATAAGGGTAGCCAGTGCCTGGGCGACCTGGCGGTTAAAACTCTCCTGCCGCTCAAACGTTGGATCGATATAGGGTTCACGCAAGTGCGACGTCAGGTTGCGCCGCACCCAAGCAATCAGCGGCCCGACGATAGGGAGACGAGAGCGCACAACATAGTCGCGTTGTGCGGTCGCCGCACCCGCCAGCAGCTTCTGCGCTTCTGCCTCTGACACTGCACCGGTGAGACCATCCGCTCCGGTGCCCGGCGTTGTCTCGCTAGCTCGTGGTGGCGGGTGCAGTTCTTCCCATGCCGGCAACCGGCCAAAGGGATACGGGCGATTGGGCAGCCAGGCAGTGGCCGCGGCTACTGCCTCGGTCCAGAACAGTGCATACTCAGCCGCTGAAGACGCTGCAGTCACTGGCAGCACATGGACGGGCGCTGCCCGATAGTCGTGTCGTTCGGCCAGACTGCGGGCCGCCTCTTCCCCTTCAGCCACCACCAGGTCGACGCATGTAATAAGCGATGCCAGGGCGGGTTGGCCGGCCTCCCCACCGCCCGCCGGGTCGTAATGATAGTAAAAGATCACAGCGCCCCGCTCCAACTGCGGCAATACCGCCAGGAGGGGATAGAACCCCGCCCCGTGAAAGATGAAGAGTTCACTTGCGGCGAAATACGCATCGTCGGTGAGAGCCGTATCCGTACTGACGACCACCCGCGCTGGCAACGACTCGCTGTCTACCGGCTGTGCTGGCGGGCGGGCAGAGTAGATGAAAACCTTGTCACCCCGGCCATGAAAAAAATGTGCCTGGCTTGCCACCCGCTGGCTAATTGCGTCTTCTGTGTTCAGGTAGGGTGTGATCAGACTGACTTGCATCGAGCCTCTATCGCTTCCTCTAGCCGTGCGACTGCACCCTGCACGCTGCTACGTTCTACGTTCTGCATTCTGCGCTCTACGTTCTACGCCCTCGCCGACCCTGGTGCGGGCACGGCGCAGGGTGCGGAGATAGACACCTTCTACAATGCCAGCAATGCGGCCAATTGTATAACGGCGGTGAAGCTTCCGATTCCCTTGCCGGCCCATGTGGTGGGCGAGCCGCTGATTGCTAATGAGGGCCTGGATAGCAGCTAGCAACTGGCCCGGCTGCAGCGGGTCTACCACAAAGCCATCGACGCCGTCGTCGATCAACGAAGCGACCGATTGAATATTGGCGCCGATCACCGGTTTGCTGTAAGCCCACGCTTCCAGATAGACAATACCAAACGCTTCACCGGTAGACGGCAGGGCGAGCACATCACAGGCGGCCAGCGCATCCAAACGCTGCTCTTCGTCCACTGCCCCATGCACCACCAGCCCGTCCAGTTCCCCATACTGGCGCCAGAGCATCTGCGAGTACGTAGTCTCCGGGCCGACTGCCAGTAGATAGAGGTTGGGGTGTTGGCGCCGCAGGGTGACAAAGGCTGCCAACAGTTGCGATAACCCCTTGTACTCCGTCTTGCGGCCCAAAAAGAGGAGCACAAAACTATCCACCGGCAGCCCCAGACGTTGCCGGCACTTGGCTGCGTCGCGTGGCGGAAAACGGGCAAGCGACAGCCCATTCCCCCCTTGCACCACCGCTTGGTCGGGCAGTTGGCGCTGGAGAAACTCTTGTTCAGCGCGAGTTACTGCCAAAACGGCATCGCTCCCACGAAGAATACGCCAAAGATAGTTCACATCGTACGTCTCTGGCTGTTCCACATGGATGTGGGGCGTGAGAACGATGGGCACCCCCCGTATCCGCGCCGCAAGATAGGCCGTCCAGGCATGGGCGTAGTGCAACTGGTTGATGTGTATCAGATCGTAGCCACGCACCCGCCGCAAGAGAGCCCAAAAGAGCGACGAGCTGACCGGCCCATTGCCCAGGAAGATCGCCGGCGCTGCGAGGGATGAGCGCGTCTGATGGTAGGTACTCAGCCCCCACTCCAGGAGGCGCCAGGTGTGCGGGCCGCGTTGCCAACTGGAAAAGCGGTGGATATAGACACCGTTGCGCACCTCAAAAGGTGGCAACTGGCTACGCCACGTGTGGTAGTCGCACGACTGGCTGGTAAAGACGGCTACTTCGTGGCCGCGCTGCGCCAGTTCCTCGGACAGGTCGGTGATGTACCGTTCCGAACCACCGATGGCCGGCGCGTACTGGTGGGTCACGTGCAATGTGCGCAGGGTCATGCCGCTTGCGCTTCCTCGTAGATCCGCAGGTGGGCTGCCACGTGCGCCGATAGGCTGAGCCGGGTGCGCGCAGCCTGCACACAGGAGCGCCGCATCTGTCGCCGCTCCCAGGGCGCTTTGCGGAAGTGCCGCGCCACCTGTGCAGCCAGCGCGGCCGCATCGCCCACAGGGTAGAGATACCCGGTTCGATCCTCGTCGATCAACTCCACTGTGCCGCCAAAACGGGAGCCGGCCACTGGCGTCCCCATCTGATAATTTTCGTAGATAACCAGCGGCGAGTTCTCGTGCCAGACGGAGGCGACAATGCTCAGGTCGGCGGCGGCGAAGAGCGCTCGCATATCAGCAAACCCCACCGAACCAAGCATGACCACCGGTGGCCCATAGGAACGAAACCGTTCCAGCAGACGCTCCTCGCCGCCACCGGCAATCACCACACGGGCGTTTTCGACCCCCATCAGGATCCGCGGAATGGCGGCAAGAACGACCTGGGCGCCCTTATGTTCGTGGCCGCCGCCGGCAAAGACCAGCGTCGGCTGGCTTCCGGCGCCACGGACAATCTGTTGCACAAGCGGGTGGCGTGGCGCAGCCGCCGGTGGCTCATCGATGCCGTAGGGCACCAGCCGAAACCGCTCATGCGCATATCCTGCCTCGACATGGCGATCAATGAGCGCCTGGCTAGGCGAGATAAACGCGTGGACATTTGCGGTCAAGGCGGCAAAGAGACGGCGGCGTTGCGGCACCGGCGCCCAATAATCATAGCGGCGAAAGCAGCGGCCACAGCCGTTGGGGAAGCGAGCCACATCACAGTACGAGCCGTCGGCGCGGTAACGCATGTTGTTTGGGCAGAGCAACCACAGGTCGTGGAGCGTGTTGACAACCGGCACACCCGCCCGCCGGCAAGCCAGAAACGGCGCCAGCGAGGCTCCCGAGACATTGTGGATATGGACAAGCGTGGGTTTAACGGCGGCCAATTCGCGCAAAACCACCCGGTAGACCCGCAGGTCTACCGTCTCTTGGAGCGGCCAGTGCGTAGAAAAATGCACACGGTGCACAGGGATATGGTCGACCTGATACCATTCGTCGGCGGCAGTGGCGCCCCGATAGTTGATCGACAAGACCGAGCATTCGACACCGGCGCGTTGCATTGCGCGGCAGGTGTGGTAGAGCGAAACTTCGGCGCCACCCTTAACTTCGGGTGGAAACCAGTTGGTGATGTACAGAATACGCATTATTGCTCTACTCTGGGCGTGACGGCCACATTCGCCTGTGCAGTAGTCGCTTCCACCTGTGCCAGTTGGTGGGTCAGGGCGGCATTGGCCAGTTCGAGCTGGTCGATCTGGTGTTGGAGACTGGCCAGTTGCTGCATGTGCTGCCAGTTGACCGCATCCTGCTGCTGTTGCAGTTGGAGCGGCGATACTCGTACCTTCACATTGTACCAGAGGCGACCGAGGGCGTTAAATACGAGCCTCTGTGTAGATAGGGACTCAGGTGGCGGCGCCGGAAGGGCCGTGAACCGGCTCTCCTCGGACTGCGCCAGTTCGCGCAACGCAGCAACCAGCTCTCGGACCTCCTGATCGTCAGCATGCCAGTGAGTTTTGAGCAAGAGAGGCGCTGCGAGCACGGCATCCAGGTAGGCGCTCTGGACTGCCGCATCCGCACGCATCGCCTGGCTCCGTTCGTACGGTAGAAAATCACGCCACCACTCAGCGGGCGAAAGATGTTTGAGGGCAAGACGCAACCGGCCCCGGTGATAAAAACGCTGCACCGCCCTCTCATCGATGCGCGAGGAGGTCTCCTGATGTTCGAGCACTGCTTCGGCACAGTACCAGACCTGCCACCCGGCCGCCCGTGCGCGCAAACAGTAGTCCACATCCTCATAATAGCCGGGCCAGAAGCCCTCATCGAGATAGCCGATGGCATCGATCACCCGGCGGCGGATCGCAAATGCCGCCCCCGTCACCCATTCGACCGGCCGGGATTGGTCCCCTTGTCCCTCATCCGCATCCCCGTGGCTAAAGTGGATGCCGTTCAGGTCAGGGCGCCGGAGATGGCCACCGGTGTGTTGTAGCGTTTTGCCGTCAGGATAGTAGATCTTGCACCCCACGATGCCCGTTGTCCGGTCGGCAAAGGCATGTACGATGGCGCGCACCCAACCAGGGTAGACCCGCGTATCCTGATTGAGCAGGATCGCGATCCCCGCGGGCGCGGCGGCTAACCCTTGATTACAACCACCGGCAAAACCGCGGTTGACCTTGTTGCAGATGAGCCGGACCATGGGATAGTGCTGAGCGATAAAGTCGGCTGAACCATCGATCGAGGCATTGTCAACGGCGACGATCTGAATCTTCAACTCCGGTGCAGCCTGTTGTTGAGCCAGCAGCGCATCGAGACAGTTGCGCAGATAAGGCATGCCGTTACGCACAGGAATGATGACCGAGATAGTCTGGAGATCGCTCATCCTTGGCCTTTCCAGGTGTGATGTAGACACAGTGGCTGGGCGCATTGGAGGATGTTCTCTCCTCCGGCGCGGGAGAAAGTGGCCGACCCACTTCATGAACCGTATAAAGCGGCCGCGCTCATACGCGCCGGTCAAGTCGCGCCAGTAGTCGCGTTCCTGACGCAATTGGGCGAGTTCGACTGCCGGCTCATCATCTTCGAAGCTCTCGACAAAGGAACGGTCGGTCGCCATCCAGGGTTCACGACAGTAGGCGACCAGGGGCGCTGCGGCCTTCTCCCAAGTCAGTGCATAGCGCGCCGTAGCAAAGGCCTCTGTGCGCGCCTGCGCCGGTTCCGCCAGCAGCATCTGGATTGCCACCGCCAGCCCCTCGACATCGCCGTAATCGACCACAGCCCCCAGGCCATGTTGTTCCACCAGTTCGCTGGTGGCGTCACCCCGGGTCGCAATGATGGGCAGCCCGACCCAGATATAGTCGAGCACACGGCTACGAAAGGCCAGTCGTGTCTCCAAGGTATCAAAGTGCAGACTCAACGCCAGATCGCTTTCCAACAACACATTGGGCCAGTCGGCATAGGAGACCCAGTCGCCAAAGAAAACCGCCTGGTCAACCAACCCCAGTTCGGCGGCAACCTGGCGAGCCTCTGCGGTTGCGGTGGGCATTCCTGCCACCTCTGGATTGGGGTGGCGCGTGCCAGGGAAGATCAGCTTGACATCCTGGCGCGTTTGCCGGACCAGGGCCACGGCGCGGATGGCTGTCACTGGGTCGAGCCAGGGCCACAGCCCACCGCCCCAGAGCAGGAGCTTGTCGCTTTGTTCGATGCCGGGCCACACCCCTTTGACCACCGATCGCGTCGGTTGCGCCGGTGTCGAAGGGAGGCCATAGGGCACTACGTCGATCAGCTTACGCAGCGACGGGTCGTGTTGAAAGGTAGCCGGATTGATGCGCCCGCTGGCCTCAAGCTGGCCGAGCCACCAGTCGCGCTGGCGTTCGCTGGCGCACAGATAAAAATCGCCAATCAAGTACCGAGAGCGATTCACAACCAGCTGTTCATGCCACATTGCCAACTGTTCTGTCACTGACATCTGCTTGGGCAGCGCCAGCCACTCGGCCAGGAGCGGGTCATAGCCATCGACCACGATGTAGGGTGTCTGCACCGGCAGCAGCGCCAGTTGATCCACCATTGCGCTTGGCGCCAGGCAGATCGTATGGGTGCGCAGGTAAGTGACCAGTGACGACCAGTTAGCCGGATCGTAGTGTACCCAGTCAAAGGGCTGCGACTGCGCCTTGTGTTCGCCGGGCGCTGCGGGCGCGGCCAGCGTCGTAGGCAGATGCTGCGCCAGCACACGGGCCAGGTGATAGTAGCGGATGCCGGGCCCGGCCATGTGTTCGCCCACCCGATCATGGCTGATAATTAAAAGACGGTGCGACACTGTATCGGCAGCACTCACGACTCAGCCCCCCCACCCAATCGCCAACGTAGATAATTGGTCGCCTCGCGCATCAGCCCTGCGGCGCCCTGGGTGCGCAACGCCTGCCAGCTCTTTTGCGCCAACCGGCTTCCTTCGCGCACGCTGTGTTTCCCCACTTGCCAGAGTGCGTGCGAGAGCGGTTGTGGGGGGACCGTCCAAGGCGCGGCTGCTACCCGGCCCGCCGATGCAGCTTGCGCTTGATAGCCAGGATGAAAGAGCAATTGTCCCCGCAACCGCCGCCCCCCACGGAACAACTGTGTCTCCGGGGGCGCCGCCCAAGAGCGCCAGAGGGCATGGGCAAAGGTCTGGCTATCGGCGGCCAAGAGGGTGAGCCGATAACTCCGCCCGTTTGAGTAGGGCTGCGGTGCAAAGTCCAACAGGAATGGCCGGTCAGACGGGATTTCGGTAGCAAGGATCATGCGGTCGACGATGGGTGTCTCTGGCTGAACCAGGTCATATAAGACGATGTGCAGCCTGCTACCGGTTGCCGCCGCGGCAGGGGTGAAGAGCAACTCGATCTGGCATAAGTGAGAAGCGGTGGCGGCAAACTGTTGCTCCACAGGCGCAGGACCAATGGGCAATTTGCCCAACGGCCGCTTGTTGAGCACCCAGCCGGGTGCCTGCTCCAACACCTGCACCGGGGCGCTGCGCAGCAAACTCACCGGGCGGCCAGCGCGCTGATAGGCTTGCAACGCCTCTTCGGTACGGCGCAATTGTTCGGCCAGGGCCGCCTTTTCCTCCAGTGTACGGCGAAGCAGCGTGTGCAGGTGAAGAGTCTGCCGGGTCGTTTCTTCATGCCGGTCGAGCAACTGGTGAATCTGCCAGAGCAGGCCGTCCGCATCTTGTTCGTAGACACGGCGGGTGAAGCGGCGTTCCGTGGGGGGAGGCGCATGGTCGAGCAAGATGCGTTCGATCTGCCGCGCCGAGGACTGCCAAGAATGTTGCTGCACCTGTTCATAGGCCCGCTCGGTGATGGCGGTGTGCAGCGTCTTGTCCCAGAGCAATTCGAGGACGGCATCGGCGATGCTCTCGGGCGTGGGTTCGGCCAACAGTGCGTTCTCGCGGTCGACCAAGAGCCCTTCCACCCGTTCGCTACAGAGATCGATGACAGCGCACTTGCAGGCCATCATCTCGAAGGGGACAAAAGAGGGGTTGGTAAGCGAGAGCACAAGCCCCACATGGCAGCTTGAGTAGAGTGTCGCCAGCTCCCACGGGTTGCGGATACCAGCGTTCATGCCCATAAAGGGCATAGCCGGCAGATCGTTGGCGCCGAACAGGATGATTTCGGTCTCTGGGTATCTCGCTTTCACCAGGCGCAGCGCCTCGATCCCAAGTTCATAGGCACGGCGTGGAGTGCTGGGCCGCGCATAGAAGGCTACGCGCGGGTGGGCGGGCCGGGGCTGTGGTTGCGGCCAGTAGACATCTAGATCGACGCCAAAATCGAAATGGTCGGCCTGGGCTTGAAATCGTTCTCGTATAAGCCGGGCCAGCCATGGCCCCAGTGTGATACAGTGAAAACCCTGGCGGTAGCTATTTTCAGCGCGCAGATAGTCGGAACCTACCGGGTAAAACAATGGCTCAAAATCTTGCACAAAATAATAGCGGCGGCCAGGGTTGGGGAGGGTGAGCACATCGTTTACCGTGGACCAGTAGGTGGCGATGGTTGCATCGGCTTCCTGGACGCGCCCGCTCCAACGGTGGAAATGGGCGCCGGTGACGAGGATATTGTAGTCGACAAAACGGCGGATCTCCTCGGCAGAAAGATGGTGCATCTTCTCCACCGGCACGACATAGACATGGCATTCGTGCCCAAACTCCACCAGGTAGCGGATCATGCGAAAGACGCCCAAATGGCCCCCAGAGCCGCGAAAAGGCTCAGTGACAATCCAGTTGAGGACGAGGGGAACGTCAGGGGGTGGGGCGTGGGGTGTGGGGTTTGGGACTGTATGCTCGTTTTCCGGTTTCTGCTGCCCAATCCCCTGTCTCCAGTCTCCAGTCTCCAGTCTCCGCGTCTCGCCATTGCCGGCTCCTATCGTACTCACTTTGGCGAGCGTTTCGGCCAGATCGGCGGTGCGGGCGGCAAGGCTGTAGCGTTTGATGACTTTCTCACGGGCAGCCTGGCCGAGGCGGTTGCGCAGTTCGGGCTGGGTGATGAGCGTGTCGAGTGCATCGATCCACTCTGGCGCAGTGGCGGCCAGAAAACCATCCACACCGGATTCGATGGCATACTCAAATGGGTCAATGCGCGACGCCACGGTTGGGATGCCCAGCAGCCCGGCTTCGACAAACTTGATCTCGCTCTTGGCGCGGCAGAAAATATTGCCTGGCTCCAGCGGCGCCAGGACGATGTCCAGCCGGCTTGCCAGACTCAGGTATTCCTGCCAGCCGGTAAGCGGATAGCGGCGCACACGTTTGCCAAAGAGATCGAGCGCCGGCGGCGTCGCCAGTGGCCCCATGAGCCACAGCGTCACCTGGGGATAGCGGCTCAGGATGTCAAGCAGCGCTGGCACGGCCACCTCAAAATCGATATCGTGCGTGGGCGTGCCGCTGCCGTAACCAATAATGATCCTATCATTCTCCTGACGTTCTGGGCCGATATAGAGTTGGTCGCCGAGCACTTGCATCTCGCGACCGACAGCGTTGCGATGGACCCAGGCCGGTTTACCCCGGCGTTGCGCCAGTTCGGCCAGGAGTGGGCTGGCGGCAAGGACGCCATCGCAGGCGTTGAGGGTAGCGAGTATTCGCTGCACGCCATCGACATAGAGTTCTTGTTCAGCAGGAGAGAGCCGCAAGACGCCCCGGTGCCAGGCGGTCATGGCCGGCTCGAAGACGAGATCATCGGTGTCGAAGAGCACCAGTTTCCCTTGCGCTTGCATCTGGTCGATGAGGCGGCGTAAGTTTGCTGTCAGGGCGGTGCGTTGCAAGATGAGCAGGTCATATCGGTCCGCCACGCTGGCCGGGAACGGTTGATCGACCCAATCTTGCACCTCGGCCTGGATGCCCAGTTGGGCAAATTGCTCCTGCAGATGGGTGCAGCGATAGAGTTTAACGGTGGCATGGAGACATCCGGCCAGGATCAGAGCTGAGGAGATTGGGTGCATGAGTCGTGATGCGAGATGGGTGACAAGTAATTCGTAATCAGTAATTCGTAATCGGTAATTCGTAATTCGTAATCGGTAATACGTGATGCGTCATGAGTAACGGCCTGAGCTATCCGTCTGCGGGTTCTGCGTGCCGGGCTGGGTTCTGGACTCATATTCCGCGTTCGTAAGCCGCGCCAGGATTGTGCGTAATGCTTCGGTGTGGTGGGCTGCGGTCTGTTCGTAGCTGCGCTTCCAGAAATCGCGCTGGGAGTCGGCGGGGGTGGCTTCCCAGGTGGCGAGCGTCTGGCGCAGTTGGTCGAGCTGGCGCGCCTGCTGGTGCTGCTCTGCTTGCAGCCGGTCGATCTGGCGTTTCATGGCGGCGGCAAGGGTGGCCGCCATGCGGCCAGCGTCGGCGGCAGTTGCTGTGTACTCTTGCTCAATCTGCTGCAACGTGGCGACCAACTCCTGGCTGCGCGGTTCGGGCGCATACTCGGCATAGACGCGGCGGCGGGCATCTTCACCCAGGCGTTGGCGTTCGGCAGGATCTTCCACCAGCCGGGTGAGCGCAGCGAGCCAAGCCTCTTCGTTGCCGGCGAGCAGACCGTTTTCGCCGTCGATAATGGCATAGGCAAAGGCGTCCGTAGGGCTGGCGACGGTCGGCACACCCACTAGCGCCGCCTCGCTGTATTTGATCTCGCTCTTGGCCTGGCAGAACGGGTTGTCAAGTTCCAGCGGCGCCAGGTTGATGTCTACCTGGGCCAACAGGTTGGGCAATTCCTGCCAGGCCACAAAAGGCGCCCGGCGAATGCGGCTGCGGAAGGAGTGAAAGCGTGAGTCCAGCTCAAGCGGGCCGCTGACATGGAGCCAGACGTGAGGATAGCGGGCCATTACTTCCAACAACGGCGCCGTCACCAGGGCAAAATCTCGATTGTGCGAGCCGGTGCCGCTAAAGTAACCGATGACGACCTCCTGTTGCTCGCCCCCCGCGGCGCGCCTGGTTTGCTGGCGCAGCTCGTAGGCGGCCTCCGCCGCACGGAGCATCTCGGCGCTGCACGCGTTGCGCTGGACAAAGGCCCGCTTGCCATGCCGGGCGGCGGCCTGGGCCAGATAGCCGGTCGTCGTCAGCACAAAGTCGCTGGCGGCGAAAACGCGGGCCTGGCCGTGCAAATCCTGGCGGAAGCGGCTGGCCGCCTCCGGGCTGAGGGTATCGAGAAAGGCGATGGAATCGTAGAGTTCCGGCTCAAAGATCAGGTCATCGGTCTCGAAGATAGCCGGTATGCCGCGCAGGCGCGCCACTTCGATGAGATCCTTTACCACGTCCGTATCAGGCGTGCGGTGGAGGATGAGCAGGTCATGGGTGGCGATGTTCACATAGGCCTGGAGGTCATCCGCCGTGCGCAACGTGCTGGCAACGCCGTGAAGCGCCAGTTGTTCTTGGTGGTGAAGACAGCGGTAGCGCCGGGTGTCGCCGTCGATCCCGCTGAGAAAGAGCACATTCTTCATAGAACGTAGAGCGCAGAGCGTAGAACGCAGAACAGAGAACGTAGCTGCTTCATGGGTTGGCGTCCTTGTCGCCGATTGCGTAACATTCAAAAGGGCGGTTGGTTGCCTCGATCAGCGTGCGCAACGACTGTTCGACCTGGGTGAGCTGCGTCTGCACCTGCTGTACTTCCTGCTGAGCACGGTCCAGATAGGGCTGCACAAGCCAGCGCACCAACCCCATTTTAACATACCAGATGCCGCGACGCAGAGGATTGGTTGGCCTGGGCAACACTTCGCCCAGGCTCTGGCGCGCGCCCGGGCCGGGTGGCGGGACCAGATGGCGCAGCGGCGATTCTGCCGAAACGTGCTGGGGCATCGTGTGGGGGTTTTCGCCTGTCTCGGTATGAGTGAAGCCGCTGTAGCTCATAAAAAAGGCCAACAGGTTGGGATGGTAGAGCGCGATATGGGCAAAATGCATATGATAGAGTTCGAGATGGGTCACCAGCGCGCGCGGGTTGGGCGTCACCAGGAGCAACCGCCCGCCTGGCCGCAGCGCCCGGTACGCCAGTTGAACCGTCTCCAGCACGGCAGGATAGGGCATGTGTTCGACCATGTGCGCCGAAAAGATGGCGTCCAGGCTGGCCGGGTCGAGGGTGCGCAGGTGCTCGACCACGTCCGCTTCGACTACGGGCAGATCATGGCGTTGCGCATCGGCGATGCACTGGGGGTCCGAGTCCACTCCGTAGGCGTCGTGGCCGTTCTCGCATAGAAGCTTGACAAAACCGCCCAGTCCGCAGCCCAAGTCGAGCACGCGGCTACGCCCCGCCAGGAAGGGCAGGTAAAAACCGTGCAGCGCCGCCTCGCCCTCGATGGAGACGTTGAGATAGTTGAGAAAGGCATAGTCTAGACCGGGGTGGTGCATATAATTGATGTCCCGTGGACGATTGCTACAACCGGCGCCATGCATGTTGGCGCCCCCCCAAATGTAACGCTCTCGTCCGATTCATGTCTTCGGGCCTAAGCTATCGCCGCTAGTTTCCACCGGATGTAATTCCACACCTCTTGCCCTAGCACCTGCCAGCGACCCGAACTAACAAGCTGCCATACCTTGTCCAGCCTATCCCGCTGGGTCACCGGTTTTTCGGCCAGCGCGGTGATTGTGCTACCTCGGTCTGAAGCTTGCATTACCTTTAGCCGGTGCAAAGCCTGGTCGGCTGCTGCGCGGTCCCTCTTTGACGCGATCTCATCAACCTCGGATGCACAGAGTTCGGCGGATTCTATATCCTTGAGTGTAAATCCAGTCCTGGCCAACATCTGGCGCGTGGTTGCGTGCGTGAAGTAGTAGAAATGGTCGGTGACAAACATGTCCCACTGGGGGCCGAGAAACTCGCGCGCGATGTCATCCCAGTTGGGCATCTGCAAAATCAGCAAGCCACCGGGCCGTAGCACTCGATGCACCTCGCGCAGCACAGCCATCGGGTCCAACAGATGTTCGATCACATTCCACAGCGTCACGACATCAAAATGGCGCCGCGGGAAAGCCATCTGGCTGAGTTCACTGTGATAGATTTCCACGCCGTACTTCTCACGTCCATACGTGCTCAGCGGCTCCGATGGGTCAACACCATAGCTCTCCCAACCGTCCGCATTGGTTGCCACCAGGAAGAGACCGATCGCACACCCGACATCCAGAACCCGGTTGGTCTGCCGGTAGCTGCGCATCTGGCTGAGATAACGCTGATAAATCTGGTAGATTTTCTCCGCCTCCAGAGCACCGTCGGGGCCTAGCAACCCCACATTTTGATAGAGAGGTAAATAAAACTGGCGGAGATAGGCCTCGTTCAACGTAAAATTATCAGCGAGGCGCTTCAACCGTGGGTTCAGGTAAACCAGGCCACAACCGTTGCACTGGACTACCTGTGTGCCTACTGTATCGATGCGTCGTACTTCCGGGTAAACAACAGAAGCATCTTGGGCACCGCACAAATTACAATTAACAAATTCGGTGGGCAAAGTCTCGGTCACCCTGCAAACCTCTCACGAACGTGCACGGGGCACTATCCCTTCTCATGTTCTGCGTTCTGCGTTCTCCGTTCCTCCTGGACCGCGGGCTCGTGCAACCACGTCCCATTCAGGGTGACCAGGCCGTAGCTCTCCCCCGTCTGGCCGCGGTAGACATGAAAAGGGTAGAGCCGGTCATGATAATCATACGTCTCAGTGTCAGCCTCATCAACCACGGCGACCGACAGGAGATAGGAGCCCTCCAGCAGCGACAGGGCCGGCACCCGGTAGCTGATCACCCCCGCGCCCTGGACACAGGCGATAGACAAGCCGGCAAATTTTGTATTGGGGCCACAGATGTGGGTGCCGCTCTGGTGATAGATGGCGATGCCAAAGATCGGCTGTTCGACTGGCTCCTCGGCTTCATAGAAAAGCCGCACGGTCAACCCGGCACCGGTGCGAAAACGGGTGCGCGCTTCGCCCTGGTCGTCGCACAGTTCGACCTTTGTGATCCGCACGCGCCCGCTGCCCCAACGGCGCACCGGCGCCGACTGGACGACGCCATTCTGACCCGGCCCACCTGTCGCATTTGAGGGCTGGTCCTCTTCGACGGGGTCGGGCTCGAGCTCGCCTTCCTTTTCCATCAGGTGCTGCGTGTAGGCCATGATCACATCGGTCGGGTGGCCATCGGCCCGCAGTTCGCCCTGCTCCAGCCAGATGACCCGGCGGCAGATCGATTGGATGGTGTTGAGATCGTGCGAAACCAGGATCAACGTCCCGCCGCGGTCACGGAACTGTTGGATGCTGGCCAGGCACTTACGTTGGAACGAAGCATCACCCACCGCCAGCACCTCATCTACCAGCAATAGATCGGGCGTTGTCTGGATGGCAACGGCAAAACCGAGCCGGACATACATCCCCGACGAGTAATGTTTGACCGGCGTGTCGATAAAGTCGCCCAGTTCGGCGTAGCGAATGATGGCATCTAGCCGGCGGTTCATCTGAGCGCGGCTAAAGCCATAGATCGATCCGTTGAGATAGATATTTTCGCGACCGGTCAGTTCGGGATGGAAGCCGGCGCCCAGTTCCAGCAGAGATGAGATGCGACCGTTGATGATCAGGTCGCCCTCAGTCGGCGTGATGACGCCACTGAGCACCTTGAGCAACGTGCTCTTGCCCGACCCGTTGGGGCCAATGATGCCGACGCTTTCGCCTCGCCCGATAGAGAAGCTGATCTCGCGCAGCGGCCAGAACTCATTCGGCTCGCTCTGGCTGCGGCGAAAAAGGCGGATAAAACCTTCTTGCAGAGAACGCTGGTGGGTGCGCTGGAGTTCATACCGCTGTGACACCTTGCGCAGTTCGATCTGCGGCTGCCCCGGTTCCCAGCGCTCGCTGCGGTAGACGCTCATAGCTCTTCTCCAAAGCGGTCGCTATAGCGGATAAAGAGCCAATACCCCACCACCAGCACGATCAGCGCTGTCACCGTCGTCCGCACAAAGAAATCCAGGTCGGTGCGATAGCCGTAGTAAAGCAGGTCGCGGTAGATGTTGATCAGCGAGGCGATGGGGTTCAAAATATAGGCCAGCCGCTGCACATTGAACGGGATGCCGTAGAGGGTGTATGTGCTCGGCAGCGTCGTGACCGCATAGAAAACAGGGGTCAAAAAGAACCAGGCAAGCATGACCACGTTCATGACGATCATCGTATCGCGGTAGAAGACGTTGAGCGTGCTGAGCATGAGCGCCATGCCGATGGTAAAGCCGGTCTGGATCAAAATGACGAAGGGTAATGTCCAGAGCCAGGGGCTAAAACTTGCCCGAAAGATGAGCAGCGCAACAAAGAGAATCACAAAAGCCAGTAAAAAATTGACCAGTTGCGCCAGCACAGTGGCAATGGGCAACACCTCGCGCGGAAAATAGACCTTCTTGATCAGGTTGGCGTTGCCGACGACGCTGTTGACACTGCTCATGATGCTGTCGGAGAAGAAATACCAGGGCAGCAGACCACAAAGCACAAAGAGTGGATACTTGTCTATCTGCTGTTCGGGCGCCAGCACGCTAAAGACCACGGTAAAGACCAACATCATCGCCAGCGGGTTGAGCAGGCTCCAGACAAAACCCAGCGCACTGTTTTTGTAGCGGGCTTTTAGTTCGCTTGCCACCAGGTTGCGAACCAACTCACGGTAACGGTAAAGCTCGTACAGCCGTCCCCACAGTTGGGCAAAGACCCCTGGCTGTTGTGTCTGACCGATCATGGACAATGAGCGCCTGTTGAATTTGCACAAAACGAGCAGGACCGGTACGTGCGGCCCTGCTCGTGACGAGGATAGCAGAACTAACGGCGGTTGTAAAATTCACGCGCTACTGCATAAACGGCGTCCGGAACAACAACGGCAAGAAGGCCTGATCCGTGGCAAAGAGGGGGCTTGCGCTCTTCAGGTTGTTGCTCTTATCCGTCTCCCCTACTGCACCGACCGGGTCGACCCAGACGTAGACCCGGTAGTCGCCGGGCGCCACATCCGGCCAGACGACCGAAACCTGGGCATGGTCGCCGCAGCCCGCCAACGACACCGTCTGCGGCCCGCCGATGGGGGCGCCGCCCTGATTGGGATCGCCATCATAGAAGCGGACGGTGAACGATCGCGCCGCCTGGGAATTGCCAGCGTTGGCGATCTGCGCCTTGACGGTAAATGTTATATTCCCGCTGTCGGCCAGCGGGGCCGGTGGGTCAAACGCGATCTGCACCGGGTAGAGGTCGGTTTCAACCGCCAGTGCATTGGCATACGCTACCCAGTTCTCTCCCATCGGAGAGAGGCGAAAGGGTGCGTTGGGCTGGTCGCGTTCGTAGAGATAGCCGTTGAACTCGCCGCTGGGAACGGTACTAAACCAGGCCAGCCGCTGGACGAGACGGTAGCCATCGGTAGGGTCGCCCAGCGCCTGGTCGGTTGTATTCAACAGATAGTCGAGACTGCGCTCCATAAACCGGTTTACCCGGTCGGAGGAAAAGCCAAGCCGCTCAGGCATGAGCACACCGTATTCAGAGACGTAGAGCGGCTTGCCCCCATAGCCTCGGCTCGCCATCCAGAACCGAAAACGCTGGATCTGCTCGACAAAAAGGTCAAAATCGTCATTCTGGTCGACTTCAACCACCAACCCGTCGGTAGCATCGATGCCCGGCGGGATATCGGCACCCCAACAAATTTGTGCATCTTTGTAATGGTCGCAGCTTCTCTCGTTGAGGATAAAATTGTGGATCGCCCAACCGTCCACTGGCATCCCTACACCAAACTGTTCATAGTAGCTGCGCATGACCAGGTCCAGATATTGCAGCCGCACCGGCGTCGGCTGCACAATGGCGCCGGCAAAGATGCGGGCTGTAGGATCGGCCTGTTTGATGGTATGGTAGAGGTCATGGTAGGCCAACGCATAGACTGAGGGCAACAGGTCATCGGTCGCCCCACCCGGCACAGCGCGCCGATCCGGTTCGTTGCCGATGATCCAGTCGGCGCCGGGGTTATCGGCAATGGCCTGCTGCAGTGCGGTGCCCCGGGGCGAAGAGACATACCCGCTGGCGCCGTCCCGGCTGATCCGGATCACGGGGGCATGTGCTACGCCGCTTGGGGGTGCTTCAGGGGGAACGGCGCGATAATCGATATACCAGCCAACGCGCAGCGGCGCCAGGTCCACCTCATCAAACGTATTGGTAGCCCCATGCAGGGCGTTGACGCCAAGCCGGCACAAGGGGGGATGGGGCTGTTGCGCCGCGGCCGCGGTGGAGGCCTCAGCCTCCTGCGCCAGCAGTGCTTGCGGCGCAAAGACGGCTCCCAGCACACCAGCGACGGCCAAAAACAGCCAAACAAGCAGCCTGTTCCACAAAAGCATTTGTTTTTCCATAACCACACTTTCCATCAAGCTAGCTAGTCCTACAACGAGACTTTGATGATCGTCGCTGTCAAGACCTCCGCGCCCAAAGGGCCCCCGTGACCGGAAATTGTCTGGTCAAGAAAGTTGATTCTGGTCACAGGGACCCTTTGGGCGCGGAGGTAGGGGTAGGCCCGTCACATGAAGTCTCGTTGTAGGACTAGGGGTGCGTCCGAAATGTTCGCGCCCCAGGTGACTGTCACTGGGCGTCATCCTGTGTTCTTCGCCCATCCGCGCCAGCGCCCAGTGACAGTCACCTCCTCGCCCCAAATCCTGGACGCACCCGCCAGCTAGAGTTCTGTTGACATTTGGTGAATTTACTCAGTGCGATGCATTCGAAAAGTGCGTTGCACCTTTGGTCTGAACCAAAATGTCAACAGAACCTAGACATTCGGGCTGCTCTTACTGCAACACCCGAATATAAACCGGCCTCCCCACGGACACAGTTACGCGCCCGTTGGCTGAACCATCATCTGCGTCATTTACCACGCTGGTAGCGCCGTACAGATCCTTGACCAATACCTGTGCGGCATTCAGGGCTAGCGGCAGCCCCGGCAGGCTAGGGTTGTCCACCGGGTTGCGCCACGCCACATAGAGGGTCTGGCCGGTCGCAGTATCGGTAAATTCGTGAACCTCCAGATCGGCGTTGCCTGTCTGGGCCTGGGTCAGGGTGCGTACGTACTGGGCCGAGCCAAGCTCCTGGGTCATCAACTGGAAGACCCCGTAGGCCGGCTTGAGCTGACCATCGACCGTGATCAACCCTGAATCGTACTCGTAGGTGGGACCGATATCAATGAACGGCCACCAGGTGTTGATCTTCACGTCAGCTGCCAGCCCCTGCGCAAAGAGCGAGACCACATAGCGGCTCTGAATTTCGTCGTTGCTGGAGAACTCTTCCAGGGGGTGTGCGTTGTTGTGCCAGCCGGTCTCGGTGATGATGATCGGCTTGTCCAGCCCATATTCGGCCAGCTTCTGGCGGATCGCCTCTGTCTTTTCCAACAGACCCGGCCCCTTGTTGTTTGTCCAGGCTGCGGCAAAGGCCGGGTATTGGTGGAAATTCATGATATCAAAATAATCACCGGCCCCGGCGGCAAGCGCGTCATCGAGAAAGCTGCGCACAAAGATACCACCGTTCTCGGTAAAGCCATCGTAGGCGATACCGCCGAAGACGACCTGGGCGTTTGGGTTGGCCGCTTTGATGACCGGGTAGACGGTCTTGAGCATCTCGGCGTACTCGGCGCCATAGTTGCCCCAGGCTTCCCCATGGGGCCGCGGGCCGGCGTCGGGTTCGTTATAGAACTCGAAGTATTCAACGATTGGCGAACCAGGTGCATCGGCGATGCCGTCACCGTCGTAGCGTTCGACCAGGGCGCCAATATACTGGGCAAAGCGGTCGAACCCAACTTTGTCGATCAGCCCAGGCGCGTTGGTCGCCGCCCAGGTAGGGCTCGAAACATGCGTTAGGATCATATGAAAACAACCCTGTGTCACGGCGCCCACGGTTCGATCAACCACAACCCAGTTGTATTGCGGCGGGGTGCGATTGGTCGGTTCGACGAGTTCCCAGAAGACCTGATTGCGGACCCAGGTGGCGCCGCTACTATTGAGGGCCGGCAACTTACCGCTCGCAAGGCCGGAGCCACTGTAGAGTTGGACGGCAAAAGGTGTGTACGGTTTTCCCCCCAGGCAGTTGCCGTTCAAAACCAATGGCAAGATATTCGCCCCCTGGGCCACAGGCGCGGCAACCGCCACATGCGCCCCCCCCAGCAGAGTGGTGGCCAGCACAAGGCCAATACACAAGAGAGGGGTGCGAATTACAGAAAACATCACTTTCATCACTGTTTCTCCTAATTGTTGGATCACGGTTGGTAGATCAAGGTAAGCGGATCATTGTTGGTGAACCAAAGGAAGATGGGCAAAATGGAAATAGGGGGCCGACCACTCGATGATAGTACTGCCTTGACTGTCAGCAACCCAGACCCGGCCATCTGCATCGACGGCGATTCCCGCCGGTCTTGCGTCGGCTGCAGGGAGCCGGGCTTCGCGTAGGCTGACCTGTGCAGCGCTGGAGCGAACTCTGAGTTGACCGGCGCGACCGGCAGCATGCTCGGTAAACCACAGTTCCCAGATGCTGCCATTCTCCCGGAAGGCAATACCAACCGGTTCGCTGTTAACCGCAGCGAGCCGGTAAGGACGCCACAGGCTCAAGGTCCCCGGCGCATAACGGATAATGTAATCGGAACCCGCCGGGGCCACCCAGGGATTGCCACCTGGGTCCAAGACGATCCCCATCGGGCGCGGGTGTGGATTGGAAAAGACGTAGCTAAAGAGGGGCGTTCCCCTGCTCAGATCCAAATAGACCACCTGGTTGAGATTGGGCGCAGTTGCCCACACCGCCTTGTTGTTGGCAACTGCGATCCCCTCGAAGTGTGCATCGGGTGTCTGGTAGATATACTCCTCGATCACGCCTGTGGACGGGTCGAGGCGGCCAATCTGGTTGCCGCTGCGACCGACAAACCAGACCCGGCCATCCGGCGCGATGCCAATGCCGGTTGGCTCGCTATCCGCTGTGGGGATGGGAAACTCGTCGATGTCGCCGGTAGCGATATCAAGACGCCCAATGCGGTTACCCGCCCGTTCGCTAAACCAGATAGCGCCGTCGGCATAGGCTAGAGCGTACGGCTCGCTGCCAGGCGTGGGGATAGAGTACTCAGTGTAGACCGCTGTTGACTCCACCGCCAGCGATCCAATGGCATTGGCATCGGGCAAAGTGAACCACACACGGCCTGGCGCTTCGGCCACGATATGCTGCGGCGCAGCCGGAATCAGATACTCCTTCATAAAGTGTTGCCGCCCATCAATCACCTGAACCTGGCCGTTGGCTGTTTCCAGGGGAATCAGCCAGACGATGAGCAACACAGAAATCAACTTAGGGTAAATCCTCAACATCATGTTCAACCTAAGAAATCAGCAAACATTCTCCGAAATGACAGACTTGGGTAGACAGGTAAGCAGGCGGCAAGTACATGTTTCCTTGTTCCTTGTATGCCACTGGTAGCGAGCTATTTCTGACAAACTCAAGTGTTTAGGTTCTGTTGATATTTCAGCCTGCACAGCGGTGCGATGCACGTCTCAGGCGCCACGCACGTGCGCACCCTGGCCGGGTCATGCGCCGCCCGACAAATGTCAACAGAACCTAGTAGCCGCGCCGCGCCAATTCGTGCCCTCGCTGCATAGCGTATATTTGAAACCGTTGCCCGGTCGGGGTCATCTCGAGGGTATCGTAGGCAAAAAGCCGGCCATAGGGGTTGAAGCCTTCGGTGCTGTGGTCTACACTAAACCAGTTCCAACGCTGCACCAACCGGCATTCATCTAGCGAATAGCCCAGCGTACAATCTTTTGTATCGAGAAAATAGTCAAAAGTATCCACCAGAAAATCATACACCGGTGTAGCATCACCGGCCGGCAGCCCCATCACCTCGTTGCGATACAAGACCCCGTACTCGCTGACGATCAACGGTTTCTCCTGCTGGCCGCGATCCTTCATCCACTGGCGGAAGGCGCGGATCTGGCGGTCAAAGATCGCCAGATCGAGGTGGGTGAGCGTTGAACCAAGATATTCACCCTCATTGGATGCGCTGCCGGGTGGTACATCGGCCCCCCAGTTGTTGCGTTGCTCCTGTAAAATAAAATTGTGAACGTTCCACACATCGACGGGCATGGGCTCACCATAGCGAGCCAGGTACTCATCCCACACTGTGGTTAGGTAAGCCAGCCGGAGAGGAGTTGCTTGAATCACCCCTCCGATGGCAATCTGCGCAGTAGGGTCGGCCTCGCGCACCAGTTGGGCCAGGTCATGGTAAGCGACCGCATACGTCTCTGGTAACATCTCATCCTGGCCTTCATAGCCAATGACCTCACAGTGACTTCCATTCCACTGAACGCAGTAGGCCCAATCACGGCGATCCATTTCGTTGCCGATCAACCAGAGCGCGCCCGGATTGGCCTCTGCTGCGGCAATGATGGTGTCGGCGTCGGGGAAAAAGAGATAATCCAGCGGCTCGGCATACGGACAGGCAATACGGTCACTATGATAGCGCTCGCCACAGGCCAATTGCTGATGGACACGAATGACCTGCACATATTCGATACCGTTCGTCCGGGCTGGCGCCTTTCTGACTGCCCAGTCAAGATACCAACCGGCCCTCAACGTCGGGAGCGCTGGATAGCGGGTCAGCGGGCCATTTGTTACACTGTACCCCAACCGCGTCGCCAGGGGTGGAATCCCATCTGCCACCAGCGGCAAATAGAGAGTCCCATCGTTCGGGGCCCCTGCCGGCACAGCCAACTCGCCCTGTGCGAAGATGTCCCTTCCATCGGCTGTCGATCCGGCAAGTGCGGCCAACACCAGGGTTCCTGTCACAAGCTGGCGCAACCAGACGAAGCGTTGGCCCAAAATCCCTTGCATGCGCACCCTTGATCTAGCTACAGGTCTTTGCCGCGCATCACGACTTCCGCCCACCGGCGGCGCCAAATCTGTGCGACTCGCCAGACTACGGTCAATGCGGCGAAGATCGGATAACCAGGTTCAACTGTTCTATCTGGCACAACCCCATCACTTCTGAATGACCGTCTGCATCGAAGATTCGATCTGGTGTGGCCGGCTACCGGTCACCCGGTTGTAGACCTCGACAATCTGGTGGCCAGCCCGCAACCAGGAAAAGTGGTGGATAGCTCGTTCTCGTAACGCCGTCCCTCGCTCTGGTTCATTCAAAGCGGCCAGCAGCATCTCTGCCAGGCTTGCTTCGTCGCCACGTTGCGCATAGAAGCCGTAATTACCAAGGTATTCACGCGCCACGGGCGTATCAAACGCAACGGCGGGCAGCCCCATCGCCATGTAGTCGAGCAATTTACCCGACCCTTCGGTCAGGCTCAACTTGGGCGCCGCCCCCACATCTCCCAACGAAAGATAGATCGGCGCCTGCGCATAAGGGATTCGCCCGGTCAGGATGACACGCTCGCCAATGCCCAGGTTCTGGGCCAGTTGCCGGTAGTGTTCTACCCCGGGAAAGCCCATCAACAATAGATAGACGTTTGATTGGCGTTGTAGGATACGCTGCATTGCGGCCAGGAGCAGACCTGTGCCCTGATATTCGGCCAGAAGACCCAGATAGACGATCACTTTGCCGTCCGGCGGGATGCCTAGTTGCTGCCGTAGAGCCGCCCGTACTGCCGGGTCAAACGCAGCGGCAGGGCGAAACACATCGGTGTCCACACAGTCGGGCAGCGCAACTACCCGGCTGGGTTCGCAACCAAACTCATCGATCAGAAGTCGCTCAGCGTGGGCGGTGCTGGTCAGAATGGCAGGCGCCGAACGGTCGAGCCAGCGCTCGAAGCGGCGCAACGGATTGTAGAGCAGGCTCCCGCGCGCCAGAAAGCGGTGGTCGATCATCTCTTCGGTCAGGCTCCCCTGAAAATCAAAGACCATGGGGGTACGGAAGAGGCGCCCTAACAGGAGACCGATCAGGGCCCCTTCGTGCAAGTGGGCGTGGATCACATCGAACCGCTGCCGGGATAAGAGCCGCAGCGTCTCCAGACCGAGCAAGGCGTCAAAGGCAATCTTGTGGCGACTGGAACCCACCTCATATTGAGTCCGCCAGGGGATGGGGAGCGTACGGTGGACATCGACCCCAGGTACATCGTTGCCGTTGCGATAGGTGATGATCGTCACCTCATGCCCCAGCTTTTGCAGGATGCGCGTCTCTTCCAGAATTCGCACATGGCAGCCATAGTCGGCAAAGAAACTGGTGGGGGCCACCATCAAGATGCGATAGCTCCGCGCCATGCCGGGGGGACGTTCTACCGCTGTCGATTGTACGTCAATGCTTGGCTTCATATCAGTGACTGATGGCCGGCGAGTAGGTTCTGTTGACCCGTACTGGCGACTGACTTCTTGTTATGCCGTAAGGTCTGCGTGCTGTTGAGCCGGTCGTTCCGCCTTGATCAAAACCCGCAACCACGGTCCTGCCGAGGGCCACCCCACCAGCCGCACAAACCGGGGACCCACCAGCCGCATAAGCGCAAAAGTAGCTACCTTGACCGGCCAGTGATTCTCATACAGCATCAACTTTTTGTGGGCAGCAGCAGATTCATACCACTGGACGTTGACCACCCAGCCCGCCTGTCGCAGCCATGCCGCCACCTCACCGGCATCTGGGAGGCCATTGGTGATGTGCTCTTGTAGCCACTGCGGCAATGCCGGCGCCAGCGCCTCGGCTAGTTCGTTGTAGACGGCGACGGCCGCCGGCCCGCTTGGAAAGACGAGCAGCAATCCCTCATCCGCCACCCGCGCCATCTCTTGTACCGCGGCGCAACGTTGCACCGGCGTCACATGTTCCAACATATCACAGCTAACCACTAGCGGAAAGCTGCGATCTGCAAAGGGCAAGCGCAAGCCAGAGGCCACCACAGCACGGTGAAGCGGTCTCCGTTTGAACACCACATCGGTTCCCACCACCGTCCCACGCCAGAATAGCGCCAATCCTTCCGGCCCACTCCCCACTTCAAGGATGCGCGCGGGACGCCACCGTTCCAGTGTGCGGACAATGGGTTGATAGCGGATGGCATGGTTTAACATTCTGGCAATGTCGCGTACTCGTTGATCTGCGCTGTGGGCAGATAATCTGTACAACCGGTTGAGCAGATAGATCGGCCAGCAAACGATGTTCTATTCTATACGAAAAGAAAGAGGGGAGCCAAATCAAGCCTGTGGATTCGCCCATACGCTACGCACCAGCCGCCATTCATGCACGCCAAAGAGAGCAGTGCGCCAGACGACCAGCCAATAGAGAACAACGGCCAGAGGAAACGTCACAAAAGCCGGCCAGGCTAGCTGTACGCCGGCCAGGGTAAGCAGCATCGCCAGGAAAAATAACAGCACCACCCGGCCCACTTTGAGCGGCATGGCTACCTTGCGCAATAGCCAGAGACCGGCTCCCGCGCTCAACAGGCCAGAAAGCACAACCGCCCAGGCCGTTCCAACAGCGCCCCAGGTGGTAGTCAGCCCCGGCAGCAATAGTACGATTCCAACGAAGTGTATACTGCTGACCAACAAACTCTGCACGGGGTTCTGTTCCACCATGAGCACGGTGGCAGCAAAGGTTTCGATGAGCAGAAGCGGAGCACTCCAAACCAGGATCTGCAAAACGGGCGTTGCCGGCAGGGAGTCGCTACCAAAGACCAACTGAAGCGCAGGTTGCGCCAGGAGCGAAAGCAGAACTGCGCAGGGCAACAACAGCAGCAAGGCCCCGTGCAAACCGAGCGTCGCCAGCCGCACATAGCGCGGCTGTACCTCCTGATAGAGCCGGCTCAAGGTTGGGTAGAGTGCGCGCCAGAAACTCTGCACCAACTTGAGCAAGACCCGCACCAACTGATAGGCGGCGCTGTAGATGCCGGCGACTGTCTCACCCGCCACAACGCTCAACAGGAGGATATCGATGCGCTGCAACAGCACATCGGCGATAGAGAAACCCAAAAAAGGGCTCGCCCGGCGGGTCAGGCGGGCCAGATCCAGCGGAACCGTCTCCTGTGGCGCCGCCAATAGACCCGTTTGCCGCACGAGCAGCAATCCTATCAAGGCCGAAAGCGCTTGTGTGGCAATCAAAAGGCCGACCAGTATAAATAGACTTGCGCCAAACCAGAGTGCGATAACACTGGCAACCAGGATCAACGTGTTGATCACGGCTTCGACACCCAGTATCAGTTCCATCCGCTCATCTGCCTGAAAGAGGGTCTGCGTCACCGAGGTGAGCGCGGCAAATGGGAGCGATGCACCGACAATCCAGAGCGCCATTTGGGTGGTCGGCGTGAGCGGCAACAACCAGGCCAACAACGCCAGCACCCCCCAGATCACCAGACTGGCAACCAGTTGGAGGCTCAACGCAATGCGAAAATAAGCTAATCGATGCTCCGGCCGCTGCGACAGGTCACGCACGAGCAAACCCGGCAACCCCAGTTCACCCACCACCTGACAGACGTTCAGATAGGCCATGGCGATGGTGTAGGCGCCAAGCATCTCCAAACCCAGTTGGCGGGCGATCAGCAACTGCAAGAGAAAGCTGGTCGCAATACGCCACAGATTGGAGCCCGCCAGAGCAATCGTGTTGGCCATCACCCGGCGACCGGTGTGGGCGCTACTTGTGAGCCGTGGCGGGGCGGTATCCTCCCCACGCTGAATGCGCTCGCTGTTCAGAAGTCAACCTTTCCGGTCCATAAGAAACGGCGTAACCGGGACACCTGATAGAGCCGGTGGCGCCAGATAAACCAGACCAACGCCAACAGCCCGCCGACCTCCCAGACCCAAAGTTCCGGGCGGCGGGTAAAGGCTACCCAATAGGCCTTGCCGATCTCGGGCTGTTCCGAACCTCGTTTGCCCCAAACATGAAAACGCCAGCCGCGCAAGGGCCAGTAAAAGGTGTCGGGGAAAAACCAGAGCCGGTCGAGCACGGCGTGCCCTAGAAAGGCCAGGCTGTAGGTCCACCACTGCTGGGCAAAGCGAGTGGTCGCCCACACCAGCGCCAGGTGAGCCAGCAGCGTGTGGGCAAAGAGCACCGCCGACCGGTATCGTTTGTAGAAATAGGCCCAGGCCAGCGGCTTGTCGACCAGGTCTGGCCCCATCGCAGCCAGCGCCACCAATCGATAGTCCGCGGTGCGCCCAATCGCCAAATGTTCTTGGGCAAGACTCAGAGCCAGCCAGGTATAAGCAACGTGTGATTGTGGTAGCACGGTTGAAGTTTAACTGAAATGATGAGCGTCTGATGCACCGTCTACGTCAAACCCAATTTGATGTTCGTTGGTTAGGAGACTGGCCGTAGGCGAATCTCACTAACCGACCCTCCAGACAGCCAGTGCAGTCAACGCCCGCGCCACAAAGCAGAGAACCAGCGCAACGGCGGATACAATTCTCGTAGGATACCCAAAGTAAGGACAAATCAAAAATCTGGCTCTGCAAAAACAATCAAGCCCACCAAAATTTAGCGGTACTGTCGTCCATGGCTTCCAGCTAAACGCGGTAGCGCCAACACGCAACAAAAAACCCTGCTGTCATCGTTGCCAGTATATGGCAACGATGACAGCAGGGCTAGACCTGTGATTCTAAGGGTCAGGACACCGGATAGTGTATCCAAACGCGGCAGATCGAACACTCGACAGAATCTAGTCGTGGCTGACCGTATTCTTGACCGCAATTTTCTTGGGCTTGACCGCCTCAGACTTGGGCAGACGGAGCGTCAAGACACCATTCTCATTGGTGGCCTCCACCCGGTCCGCATCCACCGAGGCAGGCAGGGTGACACTGCGCATAAAGGTACCATAGCGGCGTTCGCGCACGTGCCAGTTAGTCTCTTTGGACTCAGTCTCCTCTTTGGTTTCGCCCTTGATGGTCAGCACGTTGTCGGTCAAGGTGATCTCGATGTCATCGGGGTTGATGCCGGGCACCGACGCCTTGACGATGTAGTTGTCGGCATCCTCCGCCACGTCGAGGGCCAGGCTCCACGCGCCGCCGTTGCGCTGAGACCAGGCTGGCGCGCTACCGAAGATTGGGTCCTCAAAGAAGCGTTCCATCATGCGGTCCATGTTGCGCCGCATATCGGCCAGTTCACGGAACGGTTCCCAACGAGTCAAAGTAGTCATAGTTACTACCTCCTATCAAACAAATTTCTCGAACGCTACAGTCAGAGAGATTCGTTTTGGGCTTGCTCATTCGCCCATAGTAATTGTCATTCTAAATCAGAAAAGTCAGCAGAACATTGACGGTGCGTTAGCAATATGTCAGTACTGCGCCAATATTTTGTTAGCGCAAGGAACTGATCACGTGCGGAGTATGAAGCTTGATGAGGAGCCGTACGCCAGCCGGCGCGATTGCGGCGCCTGGTTGCTGCTTGACGCCTTCTGTTATGTACGGTACGCTGGTGTTCGGTGCATAGCGCTAGCTCACCCCCGGTGAAGCTAGTTTATTCAAGGCCGATTTTCCATTGACCGTGACGTAGATCACATCCTCTCTGTATCACCCAGCACAGGATTTGCAGAGGGATTGATCTACCGTACGAGGCTATTTGCTGTAATCACTCATCAACTCGAATAGCCCCTTATCCGTTCTCATTCTGCCTACAGAGGATGCCAGTATGAAGCGAATAACGCTTATTATATGTGTGATGATACTGTTGGCTTTGCTAGGCTATTCCGCACCCCCGGTTGGAACCCAAGCCGCCCCCTCGTTGATCCCCGGCGTGGGACCGACCACCCCGCACCCGATCCTCTTTGTTACCCAGCCGCCGCTGCCCGGCGATTTTACAACCGTCAACTCCGTCTTTGGCAACCACAAGGCAGGGATGCAAGAATCCACCCGCGGGGGCGATCTGTGGATCTGGTATCCCGATGGCGCACTCAAAAATCTGACCGCTGCCGCAGGCTACGGCACGGATGGCTTCCAAGGCGCCAACGCCATTGCCGTGCGCGACCCAGCTATCCACTGGGATGGGACAAAGGCGATCTTTAGCATGGTGATCGGCGCGCCCACTGAGCAATATCAGGTGGCAACCTACTACTGGCAGCTCTACGAAATCAGCGGGCTGGGCCAGAATGAGACGCCGGTGATCAGCAAAGTGCCTAATCAGCCGGCCAATTACAACAACATCAGCCCGATCTATGGCACCGATGACCGCATCATCTTTACCACCGATCGTCCGCGCAGCGGCGAAGCCCATCTTTACCCCCAGCTTGATGAATATGAACTCGCCCCTACTGTCTCCGGTCTCTGGAGTCTGGACCCTGCCACCGGTGACTTACGCCTACTCAACCACGCCCCGTCGGGCGACTTTACGCCGATCCTCGACAGCTTTGGCCGTGTGGTCTTTACGCAGTGGGATCACCTGCAACGCGACCAGCAGGCCGACGGCGACGCCAACGCCGGCACCGGCCAGAACTGTGACGGCGGCGCCACCTATGGCACCTTTAACTATTCAGACGAGTCGGCCAACGCTGCGATCCTCGACGACCGCAGCGAGATCTTCCCCGAACCGCGCGCCTGCCGGGGTGATCTGCTGGCCGGCACCAATCTGGCCGGGCACAGTTTCAACCACTTTCTGCCCTGGCAGATCAACGAAGATGGCACAGAGGGAGAAATCCTCAACCACCTGGGACGGCACGAACTACACGGCTACATCCCCGCCAGCATCACCGGGGATGAGAATGTCGTGGAGTACTACGGGCAGTACAGCCGCTTCAACCAGAACCGGATTCTCAATCTGTTGCAGATGCGCGAGTCGTCTGCCACGCCGGGGCTCTATTTTGGCATCGATGCGCCGGAATTTGGCACCCACGCCGCCGGCCAGGTCGTCAGCCTCAACGCACCGCCCACGCTGGATGCCGACCACATCCAGATCACCTATGTCACCCACCGCGATACGTCGGGCACTGATGATACGCCAGGCGCCGACCATTCCGGTCTCTATCGTGACCCGCTGCCGCTGGCCGATGGCTCGGTCGTCGTGGCCCACACCAGCGAGACCCGTGAGGATAGAAATGAAGGCAGCCGTGAGCAGCCACAATCTCGCTATGCGTTCCGGCTCAAAGTGCTGGCGCCGGGGGCCAATGGACACATGGCCGCCGGCCAATTCTTGACTGCGGGGATCAGCAAAAATGTCAACTGGTGGGACCCCGATGTGAAGGTGACCTACAACGGTGAATTGTGGGAACTCCAGCCGGTGGAGGTGCGTGCCCGTCCGCGGCCCCCACGCCTCGTCGCCCCGCTGCCCGGCCCGGAGCAGCAAATTTTCGCCCAGGCCGGTGTTGATCCCATCCAACTCCGGGCCTATCTCAGCCAGCACAACCTGGCCCTGCTCGTCACTCGCAATGTGACCACGCGTGACGACTTTGACCGGCAACAGCCTTTCAACCTGCGCGTCCCCGGGGGCGTGCAGACGGTCGCCAGCGACTTTACAGCAAGCGATCAAGTGTATGATGTAACCCATCTACAGATTTTTCAGGCTGACCAACTGCGCGGCTGGACTGGTTGTTGCGGCGTCACGCCCAGAGCTGGGCGGCGGGTCATAGCTCAGGTATTACATGATCAGGCGGCGCTCGCCATCAATCCTGCCAACCCTAGCGGCCCTGACGGCAGTGTCCAGATCGCTACCGATGGCTCGGTGGCGGCCTTTGTGCCCGCCCGCCGGGCGCTGGCCTGGCAGCTCACCGACCCCAATGGGGCAGGGGTGGTGCGCGAACGCAACTGGATTACCTTCCAGCCCGGCGAGATTCGTGTCTGCGGCTCCTGTCACGGGTTGAGCGAACTGGACCAGGCAGGCCAGGCCACGCCGGCCAATCAACCACAGGCCTTGCTCACCTTGCTCCAACACTGGAAGAGCACGGTTTGCGACGGTGACGAGTGTCCCGTTGTCACAGCCACGCCCACAGCCACACCCACTGTCACCCCCACGGTTACGCCGACGCCTACGCTGGTTCAGACGCCGCCGGGAGACTTTCGCCCGCGCGCCTTTCTGCCCAATGTCAGCCGGTAAATACAAACGACCTTCCAGGAAATTAGGGTCTCCTGGAAGGTCGCGTTCGCTCAGGTAGATTGTTGGCCGGCAAGCAAAGAATCGGCAGAATGAAAGGATGTAACTTCTGCATTCTGCCGTTCGTTGGCTTACGCCTCCAGCGCCTCGATGGCCGTAAAGGCCAACTCGTTGCCCACTGCATCCACTAGGATGTGGTCGCCGCTCTCGATGCGCCCCTCGAGCAACTGGAGCGCCAGCGGGTCGGCCACTTTGTGCTGCAAGACCCGCTTGAGCGGGCGAGCGCCAAAGGCGGGATCGTAGCCCTCTTGGACGATCAGTTCCTTGGCCTTGTCGGTCAGCTCCATCGTGATACCGCGTTCCTTGAGCAGCGTGCGCAGGCGGCCCAACTGGATCTCGATGATCGATTTGAGCTGCTCTCGCTGCAAGGCATGGAAGATGACGATCTCGTCTACCCGGTTCAGGAACTCAGGCCGGAAGTGGGTCCGCAAGACCTCGCGCACTCGCCGCTCGACCTCCTCATCGATGCCGGCCACGTCCAGGATGTACTGGCTGCCCAGGTTGCTAGTCATGATAATGACCGTGTTCTTGAAGTCCACGGTGCGGCCCTGGCTGTCGGTCAGCCGGCCATCGTCGAGCACTTGCAGCAACACATTGAAGACCTCGGCGTGCGCCTTTTCGATCTCGTCGAAGAGCACCACCGAGTAGGGGCGGCGACGCACGGCCTCGGTCAACTGGCCACCCTCTTCATAGCCTACATAGCCAGGCGGCGCGCCGATGAGCCGGGCGACGGTGTGGCGCTCCTGGTATTCGCTCATGTCGATGCGCACGATGTTCTGCTCGTCATCGAACAGGAACTCGGCCAGCGCACGGGCTGTTTCAGTCTTACCCACACCCGTCGGCCCCAGGAAGATAAAGCTGCCGATGGGCCGGTTCGGGTCTTGCAGACCGGCGCGGCTGCGGCGAATGGCGGAAGCTACCACGCGCACGGCTTCCTCCTGGCCGACGACGCGCTCGTGGAGTTTGGCCTCCATGCGCAGCAGCTTTTCGCGCTCGCCTTCCATCAAGCGGGAGACGGGGATGCCCGTCCACTTGCTGACGATGGCTGCGATCTCGTCGGCATCGACTTCCTCTTTGAGCAGCGCGCCCTGGCTCTGCAACTGGCGCACGCGCTCCTCCGCTTGAGTGAGTTCGTTCTCCAATTGGCGCATCTTACCGTAGCGCAGTTCGGCGGCCTTTTGCAGGTCGTAGGCGCGTTCGGCCTGTTCGATCTGCGTGCGCACCTGGTCGATCTGCTCTTTCAACTGGCGCACCGCGGTGATGGCCTCGCGCTCGGCCTGCCAGCGGCTGGTCAGCTCGGCGCTCTTTTCCTTAAGGTTTGCCAGTTCGCTTTCCAGATCGGCCAAACGCTGCTGGCTGGCCTCATCTTTCTCTTTCTTGAGCGCCTCGCGCTCGATCTCCAACTGCATCACCTCGCGGTCGATCTCGTCCAGCTCCTGCGGCTTGGAGTCGATCTGCATGCGCAGCCGGCTGGCCGCCTCGTCGATCAGGTCGATGGCCTTGTCGGGCAGGAAACGGTCGGTGATGTAGCGATGGCTCAGCGTCGCCGCGGCAATGACCGCGCCGTCGGTGATGCGCACACCGTGATGCACCTCGTACCGCTCCTTCAGCCCGCGCAGGATGCTGACCGTGTCCTCGACGCTGGGCTGGTCGACAAAGACCGGCTGGAAGCGCCGTTCGAGCGCGGCATCCTTCTCGATGTGTTTGCGGTACTCGTCCAGCGTAGTTGCGCCGATGGCATGCAGTTCGCCACGCGCCAGCATCGGTTTGAGCATGTTGGAGGCGTCCATCGCGCCCTCAGCCGCACCCGCGCCGACCAGTGTGTGCATCTCGTCGATAAAGAGGATGATCCTCCCTTCGGCCGCCGTGATCTCCTTGAGCACGGCCTTGAGCCGTTCCTCGAATTCGCCGCGATACTTGGCCCCGGCGACGAGCGCGCCCAGGTCGAGCGCCACGAGTTGCTTGTCGCGCAGGCCAGTCGGCACATCGCCGTTGACGATGCGCTGCGCCAGCCCCTCGGCGATGGCGGTCTTGCCGACGCCCGGTTCGCCGATGAGCACCGGGTTGTTCTTGGTACGCCGGCTCAAGATCTGAATGACGCGGCGGATCTCCTCATCGCGGCCGATGACCGGGTCGAGTTTACCCTTGCGCGCCTCGGCGGTCAGGTCGCGGCCATATTTTGCCAGCGCCTCGTACTGTGCCTCCGGGTTGTCGGTGGTCACCCGCTGGCTGCCACGTACGCTCGCCAAGGCTTGCATGATGGCATTGTAATCGACACCGTGCCGGGCCAGCAGGTCGCGCATCTTGCCTGCGGTCGAGGCCATGGCCATCAGCAGATGCTCGGTCGAGACAAAATCATCCTTCATGTTGCGGGCGATCTGCTCGGCGCATGGCGGCGCCTGTGGCGCGCGCTTTGGCCGCCAGCGCCCCCTCCACGCTGCGCAGGATAGCCGCCGGGTCGGCGCCGATCCGGTTGATCACCGCCGGGACCACGCCTCCCTCCTGGCGGATGAGCGCGGCCAGCAGGTGCTCGGGGTCGAGCGAGGCATGGCCGTACTGTTCGGCCAGTCCTTGCGCTTCGAGTAATGCCTCGCGCGCTTTTTGGGTATATTTATCTAGACGCATCTCTCTACTCCTCAGTCAAATTCTTGTCGTCCGGTTGCCGTTCAGGCAATAAATAATGTCTCAGTAAGAGTGTAAGGCTCAGGCGTATGATCCACGCTTGCACTCTGTTAGTCTATCGTTTGACAAGTGAGATGAGGATATTGAAAATGATGCGTGTGGTAACGGGTGGCTACAAACTATCGTCACGCCGGAGGCGGCGACCTACAATTGGCTGACCTCTTCGTTGTTCATGTCAGCGGAACCGGTTAGAGATTGGCCGCGAGCCAGTCGGCGGGCGTGATGGCGCCGGCATGGCGGACGAGTTCATCGTCCCAGGAAATCAGGTGTGCGCCGCTGATTTCGGCGGTGGCGGCGTAGAGGGCATCGGCTCCGCGCAACAGGTATTGAGGACCGAGCCGGGCGGCAGTGGCGAGTAGGGCATCGTCGAGCGGATGCAGTGTTAGCAGAGGATGGTGCTGCAAGCGTTGGAGCGCAACCTGACCGGCGGCTGTACCCTGTGCCCGCCGGGCGAGCGCGCAGCCGGCTTCGACCAGCACAAAGGCGGGGCCGTTGAGCGGCTGCGCCTGGCGGGTAACGGCAACGAGGAAGGCGGTGCTCTGTGCATGAAAGTGATCGGTGGGATCATAGGCTGCGATCCAGATGTTGGCATCGAGCGTGAGCATGGTCAACGGCGCTCCAGACGGTTGCGGTCGGCGGCCAGAATTTCGGTGGCGGTTGGACCTGGCGGCGCGTCGTGCAGCGTCTCTGCGCCGAGCTTGAGCCATTCTTCCAGCCATTGTTCGGCGGCGGCGCGACGCTGAGCCTGGTCGGCCGGCGGCTGGGCAAGGCGCTGTTCGAGCCCGGTGCGCACCAATTCGGCCATGAGTTCACCCAGCTTGCGGCGTTCACGGGCGGCGAGCACTTTGACTTCGGTCATGAGTTGATCGGGTAATTCAATGGTTGTTTTCATATTTCCATTTTACTGGAAAAATGAAAGTCGGGCAATAAACCGCTTACCCCCTCCCCCAGGTTGGGGAGAAGTTGTCGTTTCGGTAGAAGAAGATGCCCCGTTCTTCCCGACCCGGTGCTCTTCCCAAGCTAGGCCCAGAGGGTGCCGAACCAGCAGCGCCCTTCTTTCTTACAACGTTCTTCCTTACAACGTCGCGCTCATATACAGTTCACCCTGCTCAAAGCCGCGCGCAGCATAATAGCCACGAGTCCCCGTGGCTGCGATCACACTGATACGCTGGAAACCCGCCTCCCGGCTGATGCGCCGCGCCTCTTCCAGTAGCCGTGTCCCCAGCCCGGCATGTTGCGGACGGCCTTCGCTCTCCTTGCCGATGCTCAGCGCCGGACCATAGACATGCACCTCGCGGATCATGGCGCTCCCGGCGATCTCATCGATAAATGCCCGGCTGCCCACACCAGGCGCCAGCGGCAAACTCAAGCGCAAAAAGCCGGCAATCAGACCCGGCTGGGCGCTCCCCTCGTGTGTGGCAAAGTAGAGAAAGTGCTCGTGCGTCAGATCGGTGTCATACGTGTAGCTGCGCAGTTCAAGCTCCTCGGCGCGTACCTGGCGGCGTTTGATCTCGTGGCAGCGAATACAGCCGCACTGCTGGCCCCGCCGCGCCAGTTCCTCGTGGACAAGCTGGCGCAGATTGCTCGTTTTGACCCCCGCCTCGATGTGGTGCGCCGGGATGTCGCGGAAGAGCCGGTTGACGCGTGTGTAGGGCGGAATCGCCGGCTTGACATCGGCCAGCAACCCCACCAATTCTTCCAGGCTGTAGGGGTGGTAGAGCCCCTGCCGCCAGAGGTCGTATAGCTCCGTGCCGCCGATCAGCGAACAGGGGTAAATCTTCAACTCGTCCGGGCGGATAGCCGGATCATCGAAGAAACGGGCGAAATCCTCGCGGTCTTTGGCCGCTTGTTGAGCGCCAGGATCTCATCGTCCAGGCTCTGGACGCCGATCTGCACCTTGGTCACGCCCAGCTTGCGCAGGTGGCGGATCTCGTCCGGCGTCACCCAGTCCGGCCGCGTCTCGACCACCAAGCCGACGTTGCGGTGGGCGGCGGTGACGTTGTACGCTTGCGCCTCGGCCAGCGAGGATGAACCAGCGTAGGCTGGATTGCCGGCGGCATTCATCGCGTCAAAACAGCGCTGGATAAACCACTCACGGTAGTCCTTGCTATAGGCGCTCCACGTCCCGCCGAGGATGAGCAATTCCACCTTGTCCGCCGCATGGCCGATG
>QEUW01000362.1 GCA_003577005.1 Chloroflexota bacterium
CCAGCTGGCCGCTCCTGACTGTACTTACGCTGATCGCGACGTTCGTCCGCTTCTGGCAGGTGACCACCCTGCCGCCGGAATGCCTCGACGCCGAGTGTGAGCAGGCGCTGCGCCTGGCCGAAGGGATGGGCCCGATGACCCTCTTCGGTGGCCTAGCTCGTGTTCTTTTTGCCAGTACGGGTGAGGGTCTCGCCAGCCTGCGCTGGAGCGGGGCTTTGCTAGGGTCGCTCGCCATTCCTGCCTTCTACCTGGCCGCCCGGCGCTGGACATTGCCGCCCGGTGCGTTGCTGGTGACGGCGCTGTTGGCGTTCTCCCCCTGGCATCTATTGGGCAGCCGTAGCAGTGACCCAGCCAGCGCGCTGCCGCTGCTGCTCTCTCTCCTGCTGTGGACACTAGTGGGCGCTTTATCCGCACCACGCTCAGCCACTCCACGGCCATCGTTGTGGCTCTATGGGGTCAGCGCCGCGCTGCTGCTGATCGTGCTGGTCAACGAGCTCTGGTCACTTGCCCGTATGGCGCCTGCTGAGGCCGATTTTGCCCTGCTGGCTGCGCTGTTGCAGCCAACTGGCGGGGCGACGGCTCTGTTGTTCGCCGACCCGCCCTGGACTCACATCCTGGCACTGGCTTTGGGGTTGCTGGGGTTGGGGTATGCCATCCGCAACGGTTATCGTGCGCGCTTTGCCCTCCTTCTTGTTGTGTCGATATTGATGACTATTTTAGGCACTCGCTTTGGATTGGCGGAGCTTAGCCATATCCTGGCGCTCTTGACGCCACTCTATCTGCTGGCCGCGCTAGCGCTGGACCGGCTCTTCGACCAGATTCAGCAGAACTGGCGCATCCTGGTTCGCCCGGCGTATCTCCTGGGCGTAGTGCTGTCAGCAGTGGTGCTGATCGGCTGGCGCGACAGCGCCCGTCTCTTCGACCAGTTGGGATCGCTCAGCACAGCCGGTCTGACGCCGGAACAGGCAGCAATCAGCCGCTATCTTGCCCAGGAGTTACAAACGGGTGAGGCCGCGGCGGTTACCTTATATGCCCCCGCGGTGATCCTCAACAGTGCAAGCCTGCGTCTGAGCGCCAATCCTCAAGCACTTGCGGATAGGTTTCGTCCACTGGAAGCTGCGCTCGCTGACCTGGCTCGCGGCGCCAGCGGCGAACTCCGCTTTCTGATCCCGGCTGAAGAAGCACAGTGGCTGGACTTGCTGCGCCAACTCTTCCCCGACGCCCAGACGGTAGTACACACGGATGACGAAAGCGGCCACCGGCTCTTTACGGCTGTAACCATCACGCCCGCTGTGTGGGAAGCCCGCCAGGGACTGCTGGGCGCCGTCATCACCGATAATGAGGGGCAATACCCGCTCCCGGCTGGCCCCCTTACCTGGAACTGGAGGGTGGAGCCGCCCCTTACCCTCTTCTGGCAAGGGATACTACTTGCGCCAGTGAGCGGCGACTATGGTTTTGGCGTCGCCGGGGTCAACCCGAACGCTGACCGCTTTACACTCCATCTTGATGGACAGTTGCTCCTCGATGCGGGCCAGGGGCATCTGGAAAAGGTTATCCCGCTGGCGACGGGTCTCTATCGTATCGACGTTCTCTATCGAGCAGACACAGTTCCCTCCGGCAATTCCAGCGCACCAAACGGTAGCCAAGCTCCCCTCGCCGTGCGCTGGCGACCACCTGGCGCCGAGTGGGATGTGGTTCCCCAGGACGCGCTACTGAGTGCGTCGCTCCCGCCAGCCGGCCTCTCAGCCACATATTACGGCAACCCCTCCTGGGAAGGGCCGCCACTCGAAACGCGCAAGGAGTGGATCATCACCTCGCCAGCCGGGCTGCCCTTGCCCTACAGCGGGCGGTGGCAGGGGCAGATAGCCGCGCCGCGCGCCGGCGACTATCACTTTGCTATCCTAGCCGATGGCCCTGTTCACCTGCGCATTGCTGGCCAACCGCTCATCTTTGGCGACGCCCCAGCAGAGGGTGAGCCGTTGCTCAGCGAAAGCCTGATCTATCTGAACAAAGGCTGGTATGAGTTCGACCTCCGTTTTGCGCCGGCCACCGAGCGGCCCACTCTGCGTCTGGTCTGGCAACCGGCTGGCAGCGCACCAGTTACGTTGGCTTCTCCCTATGTTGCACCAGTCATTGCGGGTGCAACAGGTGCTCCACCGGCTCCACCGCCCACACCCCTGCTGGATGAACGGCTGGGAAATGATGATTTTGCGTTGAGCCAGGTGCTGAGCGGCGCAGAGCCGGAGGTTCGCTTCCCCGTAACCGGGCTCCCGCTCCTACCCTTTGTGCTGCAATGGCAGTCGGGTGAAGGCTGCGGTAATGACGACCGTCTGCTCAACCAGCCGCACGGCGTCTTGATCGACCCGGCGCGCAACCGCATCCTGGTTGCGGACACAGCCAACCGGCGCGTCGTGCTCTTTGATTGGCAAGGAACGCTGGTTGGTACAATCCAGGACGAGCGCTTTGAGGAGCCGTTTGATTTGGCTGCCGGCCAGGATGGGACGCCGCTGCTGTTGGATGCGCTTGCCCAACAGATCTTCCGGCTGGATCTGGCAGCAGGTGTGGCCGAGCCGCTGCTCGCCGGGACTAGCTTCTACAGGCCACGCGGTCTGGCCGTGGATCCAATGGGCAACCTGCTCGTGGCCGATACTGGTGGCGGCCGTATTGCCATGTTACAAAACAACGGTGTTCAGACAGGCCAATTTGGTGGCCCAGAGACTGCTCTCGCCCACGGCCAACCGGTGGATGTGCTGGCCGCGGGCGCGTATCTCTGGGCGGTCACCGCTGAAGATGGGCGGCTCTGGCGGCTCGATACCGGCGGCGCTATTACTGCGGTGCAGCCAACCAATACGCTCAACGGCCCGCACCTGGCCGGTCTGCCCGATGGTTCCTTCTTTCTGAGCGACCCAGGTCGCAGTCTCGTTTTGTATCATACACCCGCTGGCCAACCGCGCGGGCAAATGGTGGTGCCGGGCAGCCTGCTTCTTCCAACCGGCGTGGCAGCAACATTGCTCGATGAGAGGGTCTATCTGGCCGTGGTGGACAGCGGAAATTGTACCCTCTCGTGGTGGGCGGCGCCGGTGACGGCACTTCCACGCTAGCAGTGGCGAAGCTGGCAGAGAGCCCCATTTTTCCGCCATGCCAGTTTTCGGTCTCTCCCAGCACACAGGTATAATGCTGCACATGATATTGTACTCTGTCTCACAAGTGGCTCGGTTTTGCGCGTTTTGCCTGCGTACGACGGGCCGCCAGTTGGCGCTGCTCGTGTTCGTTCTGGCAGGAATGGGGCTCACCGCCTGCCAAATGCCGTTGATTGTACGGCCTGTGGATGGTTCATCGGCTACCGTTTCCACACTGGCCCCCCGGCTACAGGCGCCCGTCGCAGCCCCGGTCACCGTTGCCGAGCAACAGGTTACGCTCTTGACTTATCCCCTTGAGCGCTACCAGACCGACGCCTTTGACCCTCGTTATCGCTGGCCCTATAAGCGGTTTGATGTCGAGCGCTTTCGGGCTGAAGCTCCTGCGCCGGAGCCACGTTCTTATCACATGATCGTATTGGAAAATGAATATCTCAAATTGCTCTTTCTGCCCGAGCTTGGCGGACGGCTTTGGCAGGTAATCCACAAACCAACCGGCGCGCCCATGTTTTATCAGAACCGGACAGTCAAGCCGACACACTGGGGCCAGCCAAACCAGTTGGGTTGGTTGGCCCTCGGCGGGTTGGAGTGGGGTCTACCCGTCATCGAACACGGTTACGACTGGGGTGTTCCGTGGGCGTACACGGTTGAGCGCCAGGGTGATCACGAAGCCGCCATCATCTTCATGACCCCGGCAGATGGCCGGCTGCTCCAGGCGCGCATCCGTGTGGCGCTACTGGCGGGTGAGGCGCGTTTTACGATAGAGCCGACATTGACCAATAGGAGCCGCCAGACGTTGGACTTCAGCTTCTGGATCGATGCCATCCTTGCGCCGGGTTCCGGAGGGCAGCCCAGCGGCCAACTACGCTTTGTACTGCCGGCGGATCGCGTTCAGCTTCACAGCACCGCCGATGCGACACTGCCAGCGCCAGCGCAGACCTTCCCCTGGCCCTATGTCAACAGTCGTGACCTGAGCCGATTGGGCAACTGGCGCCAATATCTCGGCTTCTTTGAAAGCCCGCAGGCGCAGGGTCCATTTGCCGGTGTCTACGACCCGGCCTATGATGCCGGCGCCGTCCGCATCTTTCCGCCCGATGTGGCGCGCGGCAGCAAAGTCTTTGCAATGGGCTGGCATGACGCTTTGGGCAGCTACAATTACACCGATGATGACTCGGTTTACGTCGAACTCCACGGCGGCGTAGCCTCCTCTTTTTTTGACCAGGCCCAGCTAGCACCTAATGGTACGCTCACCTGGCGTGAGTCATGGTATCCCGTCCATGGCATCGGGGGCTTTGTGGTAGCCGGTGAAGCTGGTGCGCTCAATGTGGTCGAGACGGGCGGCGGGTTGCGCATTGGCTTCTACCCGACCCAGCCTGTTTTAGGCACGTTGGTGGTCGAGGCCGGCCAGCAGGCGCCAATTCGTATCGCTTTTCAAGCGGGACCGGATATGCCTTTTCGAGAGCTGGTCGCAGTGAAGGCGCCAAAGACAGCCAGCCACCGGGTGAGAGTGGAAGATCCAGACGGCAAGTTCCTATTGGCCTACGAAAGTCCGTGATAGCGAGGGAACAGAAGCCAATGAGTGAGTCGTTTGCAATAGGTAGTACACGGCTTGCACTGTGATTGTGCGAACAGGGAAGAACAAACGTGGTACGCGAATCGATGCAAAAATTCCCCTCCTGGGCGATGTGGATCGTAGGCCTGTTGACCCTTGTGGCGGCGGCGCTGTTGATCCTTGCGATTGTCCTGGGTGTGCAGGCCGGGCAGCGGCAACTTGAAATCCAAAATCGTCAGGAGGTCGCAATCGCCCTGGCCGACGCAATCGACCTTCATGCGCAGGGTGATTACGAGGCTGCGCTCAATGCCTATAAATATGTTCTCCAGTTGGAGCCGGACAATAACACCGCACGTACCGGTATTCAAGATGTGCTGGCGCTGGTTGCCAGAGGTCAGCAGCCGGCACGGGTAGAACTGCCGGCGCCGGCTGCAGTCACTGAACCGTCGCTGGCGGTCACCAATACGGTGACGACCTCCCCCACTGCAACTACCGCGCCGGCTGGCAACACGGTGACATCATCCGGCGAAGCACTGATGCAGGCAGCAGCTACAGCATACGGCGCCGGTCGCTGGCAGGAGGCCATCAGCCGCCTCGTCGCACTGCGACAGACCGACCCTACCTATCAGCCAGACCGCGTCACCGATATGCTCTTCGAGGCCTACGTCAATCTGGGGACGGAAAAGGATAACGAGAACAATCTAGAAGAGGCACTGTCGTTCTTTGATAAGGCGCTACAACTACACCCAGATGATATCGCGGTGCGGGCCGAGCGCACTCTGATTGCTCGCTATCTTGATGTATTGACCTTCTTTGGCGCTGATTGGGAACGCGCGGTGCAGACTCTGGAAGAACTCTATGCGCTCGAACCCGGTTACCGCGATGTCGCCGTGCGGCTGCAACAGGCGCGCATCGCTTACGGCGATGCGCTAGTTGCCCGGTCGGACCCGTGCGGCGCTGTCGAACAGTACACTGTCGCCGCCACCCTGGCGACGACAAACGAATTGGTTGCCAAACGAGATGAGGCGATGACCCGTTGCGACGAAGGTGATCCGTTTGCTGTCGCTGCGGGTGCGGGGGCAAGTGAGGCTACGCCCGTGGCGGCTACGTCTGGCGACACACCGGCCCAAAATACGCCCAGCGCCAGCACGGCGGCGCCAAGCGGAGCCATACGGGGGCAGATCCTCTATTCTGCACGCGATACGACGACCGGTCGCCACTTTATCAGCACACAGCCCCTGGGAGGCAATGCACCGCCACTCCTGCTGCAAGAGGATGGCGTCCAGCCGGCGCTCCGGCCTGATGGGCAGCGACTGCTCTTCCGCAATGTGCGTGATGACATGCGCGGCATTGCGGCGGTAGACCCAGGCACCGGTCTCTTGTTGCAATTCTCTCGCTTTACCGAAGACAGTATGCCGAGCTGGAATCCGCAAGGCAACCGCCTCGCCTTTGCCAGCAACCGCGAGGGCGACCGGATCTGGCGCATCTATGCCAAGTGGGCTGAAGTCGAAGGTGAAACGACGACCTTGACCATCGGCGAGGCCCCGGCGTGGCATCCTACAAGCGACCTTATCGCCTTTCGCGGGTGCGACGCCACGGGCAACGCCTGCGGTATCTGGGTCATGAACGGCAGCGGCGGCGACCGTGCGCCGCTCACTACCGTTCAGGCGGACAACCGGCCAGCGTGGTCACCGAACGGCCGCCATATCGTCTTTATGAGCGATGGCCGCGACGGCAACATGGAGATCTATCGCCTTGATACCAGTAGCGGCCAGGTGCTCCGCCTGACCGACAACCCAGCTATTGACGGGCTACCCACGGTCAGCCCAGATGGTCGATGGGTGGCCTTCGTCAGCAACCGCGACGGGAGTTGGAAGATCTGGTATGTCTCTATGGATGGCGGCGCCGCCGCCGTTCTCACCCCCATCAATGGCGACCTGGGCAACTGGCTCGACCAGGGCATCCAGTGGGTGAACTAGAGGAGCATGGGGCGCGGAATACGGAATGCCAAATCGTTCTTGCCAACCTATTCCGCATTCCGTATTCTGTATTTGACCGCCAACCCCTTGATCCAGTACAATATATCTATTCGGGGAGTGGCGCAGGTGGTAGCGCGCCTGGTTTGGGTCCAGGAGGTCGCAGGTTCAAATCCTGTCTCCCCGACCAGTTTAATGGTCAATGATCAATTGTCAATGGTTAACGAGGGCACATTGACATCCGGGCGATCTATCGTTAACAATTGATCACTGGCAATTGGCTATTGACAATTAGTCTGCGGGTATAGCTTAAAGGCAAAGCCCCTGCCTTCCAAGCAGGTGATACGGGTTCGATTCCCGTTACCCGCTCACACTTTGCCGGATGAAGCCGCTGTAGCTGGTGTCACAGGTTGCAAGATCTCCCCCAGTTGTCTCACACCCGTGACGCGCTTCTCGGATCGGTAGCTCAATGGCAGAGCAGGGGGCTCATAACTCCTTGGTTACAGGTTCGAATCCTGTCCGATCCACCTTCGACGGATTGAGCGTTCCCAAGACGTGTAGTCTTGGGTTTTTTGTTTTGCACCGTCGTATGTAAGTGGTGTTGAGAATTACTGGATCCTCTTGCACGCCGACTATGTAAAGCCCTGGCCGCAGTGAAAACGCACTTGCAGATTCACTGCGGCCTGTATTACAATACGTGCGCAGTCCCCTCACCTCGCGATTCTTTTTGCAAACGCTATCTGCCGATATTCTATCTGGATCGGACTCTGTATCGAGTAGACCGAGCGGATGTTGCTTCCCGGTGCAGCCTGAAGAAATTTGGCGCACAGTCCGCCAGGTCCTCGGATTGGAGAGAGGCGTTGGTGGATCGAATCCAGGCGCTATCCACATTCACAGTATGTACACCAAAAGGAGAACCAGAGATGAGCCGAAGAAGATCTGGCGCGACACGCCAACTGCTGCTATCGTCGCTGTTGGTCGTTGCGCT
>QEUW01000363.1 GCA_003577005.1 Chloroflexota bacterium
GGTCGCCAGAGGCCACGATGTGACCCGAACGCCGGTGGATTGGATGCCGCTCGACGCCAGCGATGAACGACAACTCTTGGGGGCGACCGCGCAGGGCCGGCTGATCTTTACGTTCAACGTGCGCGACTTCCTGGCGCTTGCCAGTCGCCACCCGCGCCATGCCGGTATCGTGCTGACGGCGCAGCGAGCCTGGACACTCACCGCGTTGGTTGCGGCACTCGACCGGCTGCTCTCCGAAACCGATGCCGCCGGCTAGAAGGTCATGCTTCCCAAGTCCACACAATCGGATTCCATCTGCCTACATTTTGGTTTTGGAGAACAGGATCTATAAATTGCTTGGCGGCTGCCACTGCATCGCGGATTTCACGCCAGGGAAGGCCAGTTTCATCGACCATTCTGCGCAGCGGCTGAGTCCAACTGTCGGGTGGGGTCGGCAACGTTGAAGGCAAGCGTAATGCGTCACATCACCAGGCTCTAGCCGGTTGGTGTGCAAGCGCAGACCAGAATGCCGTCGTGAGGCAGTGCGCGGCGCCGTCACATGAATCGCATCGGGCAGCAAGTCCGAGAGTTCGTAAAGCGCCAGCGCGCTGTCATGGGAGATTACAGAATGGGGACCCGCCCGCAACCAGGCGACAAAGAGGTCCTCATGCGCTGAAGCCGGAAAGCGCCTCAACCGATAGATACCTGGATGGACGCGCTCAAAGAGACCGGTCTGCACATGATATGACAGCAAGGCATGGCTAAATCCGACTCGCCGGGCCTGCGCGGCGGTGAAGTAGCCGGCCTGGGCTTCGGCAGTTTGATAAAGCTGATCGTGGTTCGGCGATGGGGTAGTCTTTCTACTCATGTGTGCAGAATAGCAAGTAACACTTTATATTTTGCACACATTATTATGAGGATGGAAGGATTTGTCAAGAACTGCAGGCTTTCAATTCGACGAAGCGAAGTCTCTTCGAGCGCTCAGCAGATAGTCAATTAACCACCACGCAAAATGGGCCCGCTCGGAGTGCTGAAGGAGTGAACCGGTCAAGTGGCCTCACCCTCCCAGGGGTTGCGCAAGGACCTGCCCACAATCTGCGCCAACCCCGCACCCATGCCGATGAGACCAAACAGAATCAGCAATACGCGCATGCTCAGGCTCTCTTCGTCCAGATAAGCCAACGCCCACGCGGCCATGACCGCCCCGGCCAGCAGCAGGAGCCAGTGCAGCGTGGCAGCGAGCCGGCGTTTGTGTTCCCGGCGCTGGCGTAAGGGAACCCAGCGATAACCCGGTAGTTGCCGCCCCTCTACCTGGGAGCGGATGGCGGTCGGCGCGGCGCTGCGCACGTTATCACTGCTATCGTGTAGCCGGCGGTTCAGCCCGACCAGCACCCAAGTATACGTGCTGCGATCCTCACTCTTTAGCTGCCCCAAGGCGCTGGCCGCCGCCGCCCGCACATACCTTTCGGGGTCGCTGAGCAGCCTGAGGAGCGGCTCGACCACCTCTGCCCGTCCCTGCCCCACCTGCCCCAAAGCGCTGGCCGCCCCCGCCCGCACAGACCCGTCGGAGTCGCTGAGCAGTTTGAGCAGTGAGTTGACAACGGCCGGATGATAGGCTGCGATTTCCTCCATCAATCGCCCGGGCTGAGCGCCAAAGGGGGCGGTCTCCCGTTGGTCGACAGGGTCCAATGCCTGGCGCAGCAGCAACTCGGCTGCCATCTGCTGTAACCGTTGACCGGCGCCGGGTGTCAGGCCCAACGGGGTGCAGTCCAGGTAGCCGCGCACTGCCAGATCCAGTTCGCGCTGCAAAACCCAGGCCAACCGGGACGAGAGTTGCCAGCGCGGCAGCAGTCCGGGGCCAATCAGCCGCACCTGATAGGGCGCACGCAACAGGGTTGCAACAAACCCGCCCGACACTCTTGCCATCCATCCTCGATACCAACCAGGAGCCACGGCTGCAAGCGAGGTCGAACGCAGCCAGGACCACGGGGCCGGTTGCGCTGTCAAGATTGCCAGCAACAGTTGTGAGGCTTTCTCGGCCGTGGCGCTGTTCGAGCCCAGATACCCAATCACCAACAGATGCACCTCATGCCACCAGGCAATATGCAACTCTTTCATCACCAGATCGATATAGTCAGGGTCGGGCTGAGCAGCGATGTGGCGGGCGGCCAGGTACTCCTGAAAGGTGCGGTGCATAAACTCCAGCGAGCCGTCGCCGCGGCCTTGCAACAGCCCGCTACGGTCGCGCACCACCTGGATAAACTGGCGTGCCTCCTGCTCGGCCTGGGCCGGGTCGCCCAGCTTGCGCCGGCGCAAGACGGCGGCCAGTTGCGTCACGAACTCGGCTTCGGGTGCGGCCAGCCGTTCCGCCACACCGTGCAGCCAATAGGCCACCGGCGCCAACAGTTCCAGCTTAGTCTGCCAGTCATAGCCGCCGATGAGACCCGAATCCTTGATCGCCTTGTTGCGCTCCCAGGTGTCGAGCAGCGCCTCGCAGCATTTGAGATAGAGTTCTACCCGGCGGTTGGGCAACACGCGATTGTTGCGATAGACAATAGCGATGATGGTGCAGAGCAGCGGGTTGCGCGCCAGGTCGCCCACCCGTTCGTTGGCCTGGATGGCGTCGTCCAGTTCGTGGGCTTCGCTTTGCTCGGCGTCGCCGTAGGCCGTGGCATACCAGGCGCGGATAAAATGTTGCACATCTTCGGGTGAGAATTCTTTGACCTCACAGCGCTGGAACGCACCGCTCAACTCCACCTCATGATAGCCGTGGGGCCGCGAAGTGACGACCATCAGGTTGTCGCGGTAGCGCCCGTCTGGATGTTGCCAGAGCGCCTGGATGGCGTCGCTGAGCGTGCGGCGCAACCCCAAGTCGGCGATTTCATCCAGCCCGTCGAAGAGCAGCAGACAGCGCCCATCGACCAGAGCCTGTTGGACAAAGGCGGCAGGGACAGCGGGATAGTAGGCATGGGCGCTGATAAACGCAGCAATGGCCGCAGCCAGGTCTGGCACGACGCCCGGCCGCACAAGCGCAGCTAGATGGTCGGCAAAGCGGCGCAGTTCGAGCAGTACAGGCAGGCGTTTTTGGCTAAACTGAGGACCCAGATTTTCTGGATCGGCCTGTTTGTCGTGGGCAAAGAGCACGGCCAGCCAGCGCGTCAACGTCGTTTTGCCGCTGCCCGGCCCACCTAGGATGACGAGCCGACGATATCTATCGAGCGCCTCGGCCACTGAGAGGGTGATGCGCTGGGGTTGGCGCGCCTCCCTCTCTAACTGGCGGAAACGCTCTAGCATTAGATATGCTGGTTCAGTTTTTCCACTTCCGGTTGGCAAAGCCAGCAACTCCTGAGGGGGCGGAGACAATTTCTCAAAATTAGAGATAAGCTGTTCAGTACTTTGAGAAAGTTCAACGTTTAGCTTGACAAAAATCTGCGCCAGTGGAAGTTCGTTGAGGCCAGGGTCGCGTTCGGGGAGACCAGTGAGCGTCATGCGGTTGTAGTGTTTGACCACCTGTGCCCGGTAGCGCGCCTCCACCGCCGCTGGGTCGAACGCCGGTGGGGCCGGTTCGATGCCCATATACACATTTTGAGTGATATTGGCGCCAATGGCGACGATACTGGCATCATCACCGACATGGCCTTCAATGTGGTTACTTGCTTTGGGTTCAGGCATGGGGGTCTTCCGAGAACAACCATTGTCGAGTTAAGTTGCTGGCTAATTTTTACATGGGATCAAGAGTCTCAAGCTGCCGCCGGCTGCACTATCTCCACCTTTGCCATCGCCAAGGTGATCACCCTCTCTTTCACCCATGGCGGCGCAGGCTTTCGATCAGAGCGGGACACCTTCTCCCACCTACACATGGGGTGGCACCACCCAGGAACAACCGGTACGGCGTAGCCCCTGCTCCCGCCAGTGTTGAAACTGCCGTCGCCAGCGAGCGAAGAGTGGCCTGCCATGTAGCGGTCTGCCGTCGCTCAGCGCTTCCAAGACAGTGAGATGCTTCCGGGCCATCATCCGCTCCCATTCTGCGCGCGTAAAGGACTGGACCTGGATCGGGGCCAGCAGCGGGCGCAGGCGCATCAGCAGGCGAAAACGCTCGCGCGGGTCGGCTGGCAAATCGCCGCCAATGACCAGGATGTCAATATCGCTGCCCTTTTGCTGGGCGTTGCGCGCTACGGAACCAAACAGAATGATGCAGTCGGGCTGGTAGGCTGTAGCAACTGAGCAGGCGTATTCTTCAGCCCAGACAGGTAGTTGATCAGTCGTCAGGATCTGCTCTAACATTTACAGCGGCCTTTCTCACAAAATCCAGCACCGTCTGCGCATCTTCCAGGGCGGCGACAGCCGTTTCCTCATCGTACTCAAGTTCAACTTCTGTGCGCGCATCTGGATAGCGTGAGCGCGTGTAATGCTCGTCCAGCGCCTGCGCCTCTGCTTGTGGGGCACTCTGTGGATCAATCTGAAGTGCGAAGCACAATTGATCCAACAGTGAAGGAACACTATGTCCCCAAGGTCGCTCACCTGTATGATAGAGCATGGCCTTGATCGTGCTAGCGCACGCACTAGCGTGATCGCTTTTTCAGGAGCTTGTTGGCAAAAGAAAGCGCACGGGCCATAACGTTGCGAGTCAAACAGAACCCGCGCCATTTCCAGGTCTTCGGTTGCCTAGTGCATATTTAACAGAGTTGTTTGTCATACACCTTCCAGGAAGCTTTGAGCTTCCTGGAAGGTTTGCAAAGGAACCTGGCTAAAACTGCACTAGTTAGCCAACGCGTGGATTCCTCGTTCATCGGCCTCTTCTCAGTCTGGGAAGGAACGACAAGTGGCGTCAAGTCTAGAGATGGCAGCCTGGTCAGATTATAGCCTACGAACCAGATGGGGACAAAGTGCAGCTTGCTGCCGGGTCTTGCTCACGCCGCATCTCCACTAGGGCCAAGGCGATCACGCTTGCGTACGTTAGCACCATGGCGTAGCCGCCTGCGGCATCATCTCATCCTGCATTCCCTGAGCAGCGCAGGCTTTCGTTCATGTACGAGCAGAGGCGCTCAACTCGTGCTGGATGACTATTTCCTCTGGGATGGCGCGCATGTGCTCATCGCGGTGAACCAGCACGGCTGACCGGGCTTGCGCACATGCGGCAATGAGGGTATCGACGAGTGGTAGGCGCTGGGGTGTGTGGCAACCGATCACAAACGCAGCCTTGGCCACCGCGGTATCGACTGAGATCACTTCGGTGAACAGCAGTTGGTAGTTGGCGAGCGTTGTCTCGACCTCTGCTTCGTTCGCTCCCAACTCTCGCAGGCGGCGACCAAATTCTGTTAACGAAACGCTCGCTATGCTCAACTCGGCATCGTCGGTCTCAAACAAGGCTTGAGCCTCCTCCCAGCCAGGCTCCTGGCGATAATGAGCAAGGAGAGCAGAGGTGTCAAGGACATAGCGCATGGTTTAGCCTTCCGCTTCTCGTTCGGCAATCAACTCTGCCACGGCGTCGCGGTCAGGCGAAAACCGCCGCCCCGCGCCGAGGAGCCGCCGCGCCAGTTCCGCCCGGTCTGGAATTACCCGGACCAGGATCTCATCCTTGCCTTGGATGATTTGCCAGTCGAGCCGATAGCCGGGCTTGATGCCGTAGTGCCGTCCAAGCTCAGCAGGTATGGTAACCATGTTCTTCTGGGTAACTGTGGTAATCATGGAAACGATTATATCCATTGGGAGTGGCTTCGTCAAGGACAAAACTTGTTCCTCGGGTGCTTACAGAGGTGACCACAGTCCCTTCCGGGCAGTCTGGGTGGAGCAATGGCGTGAGCGCATGGGCACAACCGGAATTCCAATTGTGTCCATACAGTTGGTGGGGAAAATTGCGACGAATAACGTTGGGTGCAGATCAAGAAATGTCGCCTCAGCGATACAACAGCCAGGGGCCTGCGGGCACTTTTCTTGGCGTAAAGCGGGGCTTAACCCCGCAGCATACTGCTAATCAAAGCACTGTATAGCAGCAGTTCTGTTGGAGCTTACATGTGGTTCACCGTAACCTGCCAGTGATGCGCCGACTGCGCCTCTCCGGCCCGGTCGGGGATTACCCGGTTCATTCTTGTCTTCGCCCACTTGCCAATCATGCCGGTGACCGGGTCTGATGCCGTAACGCCTCAACTATGCATCCTTGGGAAGTCGACGCACGTGACGCAGGTGTGCGCTCACCCGCTCGTCATCGCCATGAGGATAATCAAAGCCAAAATGGGCCGCAATTGGAAGGGCTGTCCTCCTGAAAAGATCGCACGTCGTCTCCAGCGCATCCCATGTATGCTCGTAGTCGGCGTCGGAATAGGTGTTCTGGAGGAGATCCCACAGCGCTGGTTCGAGGTACTGTTTGAGGTATTTTCCGTACTTGCCGGGGCTGCGCGAGAACTGGGTCTTCATTCCTACGTACCAGGTGAGCATCTTCATCAGTTGCTCCCGGACGGCCCCATCGAAGATATGTTTGGCATAGAGGATCTCCTCCCTCCACAAGCCCTTGGCAACGTAGGGACATACCCACCAAAATTCGTTACAGCAGTCGGAGAACGCTTTGGCGTTGGGCGGGGTGGGCAGATAATCGCTGTCGCTCGGCGGAGGAAATGGCTCGATGATCCCGTCCTTGTCGAGGAGCAAGACACTCAAACTGTCCCTTCCCAGTTCATGCAACCTGGCGATGGGGAAGAGCGTGAGATCAATGCGGTTGCCATCGGCAAATTGCATAAGATAGGCAAAGGCGCCGTTATTCTGGGGAGGCGGGTCGTCCATTGCCTCGGGCATCTGCAAGATCATTCTCTCGCCAAACCGGTCGATCCAGGTGTGGTCATCGGTAAAAGGCGCAAGCTCGGTGACGAGGTAAACAATATCATAATCCTGAAAGATGTCGCGCGGTGCGTTGGGATTGGTGCGCGAGCCGTTCATGATCACAGCGCGAATGCGGGCGTCACTCTCGGCCGTTTTTACAATAAGCCCGAGCATTTCTTGTTCGCTACGCATCGTTTTTCAGTCTCAAAATCGGTACTGTCATCGGCGCTCGCCAGGCTACTCAATCACATCATGATCCTCACGACCGGATCACACGGACATCGACGCCCGTCGCCGCCTGCGCCCATGCGCGGTCAGTTGTCCAGACGGGAACACTGTACCGGACGCCCAACGCCAGACAGGCCCGGTCGACAAGCGACAGGCCACTGCCTGCCTTCCATAACGTGGCGGCACGTTCGGCATCCTCAGCGTCGAAGGGAAGGATGACAAGGCCCACCGCCTCCAGGTCGCTGCGCAGACCGTTGACATCTATGCCGTGTACGAGCGATTTTTGATAGACTTCGGACCAATTGAGGCTGGAGATGGCGGCGGCGCTCAACGCCTCTTCGACCACCTCCATCCCTGGTTCGTCCTGAAGCCAGGCCAGCAAGGCGGAGGCATCGAGAATGACTTTCATGGAACTGCCTCGCGGCGAGCTTCGGCGCGGCGTTCGGCGATCAACTCATCAGCCAGGCTTGGTTGGCCGCGCAGGGCAGCAAAACGGCGTTTCACTCGCTGTAAAACCTGGGCCGGCTTTTCAAGCACAAGCCGTTCCCCGTCCAGCCGGGCGATGAGAATCTGGCCGCGCTCGATCTGCCA
>QEUW01000364.1 GCA_003577005.1 Chloroflexota bacterium
CGCCAGCGCACTCGCCGGCGTCAGACTCGCTGTCAGGGCGCCGGCAGCGTAGCTCACGCTCGCCGCCACCACGGCCCCCTGCCCATCTCGCAACTCGAACGTCGTGCCATTGATGCTCGCCGGGTCCAGCGCCTCGCTGAAGGTCGCCGTCACCACCGTGCTCACCGCCACCCCGCTCGCTCCGGCCACCGGCCCTACGCCCACCACCGTTGGCGCTGTCGTGTCCTCTACAATCGAGGTAGAGAAGAGCACATCGACCCAGTAGTTGGAGGCGTTGAACGATTCGGTGGGAAAGCCACTGGTTGCCCCATACCGGAAGACGCCATTGCCGCTCGCGGCACCGGTAGACAGTGCCCGTAAGGGTGGACTATTCACACCGTTCGTGGCGAAGTAATTCTCATCATAGGCGTATCTACCAACTGCTGCATGGTAGGAGGCGACATAGGTTGTGTTTGCTTCGATCAGAACCGGCGTAGCAAAGAAGACTTGCTGCCAGCCCGAGGCTGTCTCATTGACAAAGGTCGCGCTCGCCAGCAACTGCCCGCTGCTACTCCATAGATTACCGATATGGGTGCCGATGTTTGCAGCGCCCTTGTAGAAGCGGATGCCACTGACATAGCCTGCAATATCCGACTGGAATTTTACCCCCACCTCGATAGCATTGCTGTCGTCCTTTGAAGCCAGGGTGGGCACGGCTGTCTCATCCCAGATGCTTACAAAGGGCGACGGTGCAGCAGTGGTAAAGGACCAGGTGAAATCGTTGGCCAGCGCGTTGCCGGCGACATCTTTGACACGCGGGTCGGTCGATCCCCCGCGGACGAGCGCCGTGTATGTAGTCGAACTCAACAGCAAATCAGTCGGGTCAAGCGTAGCCGTTCGATTTGCTGCGTTATAGCTCACCGAGGCCGGCACCACAGTATTGGCCGCATCCCGCAGTTGTATCGTCGTTGCGTTAATTGTTGCAGCGTCCATCGGCTCATCGAAGATGACTGTGATGTTGGCGCCGGCAGCAACATTCACCGAGCCAGCAGGCGGAGTGACCGATGTAACGGTCGGCGGTGTTGTGTCCGGCACATTATCGACCGTCACATCAACCGGCGATGAGGTGGTCGTGTTGCCAGCCGCATCACGCGCCACTGCCGTCAACTGGTACGTACCATTTGCCACAGTCGTGCTATCCCACGAAACTGCATACGGCGCAACCGTATCCTCTGCCCCGAGGTTGGCGCCATTGAGGCGGAATTGCACGCCGGCCACAGCAACATTATCAGATGCAGTAGCTGCCACGGCAACCGTCCCTGTCACGACAGCCCCATTCGCCGGGCTAGAGATTGCCACCGTCGGGGCTTCCGTATCTGGCGGGATCGGCGTAGTGGAGGCCTGGTAGAGCCCGTTCTGGGCCGGGAAGATGACATAAGTGACACCCTTAATCACTTCCGTCGAGAAGCTGATTGGCGCCCCATTGTAGTTGATACTGGTGATGGCGCCTGCGCTAGTCTGAGCTGGCAACATTGCTCGCAAGTTGCGAGCGCCTGTACCTGCGTTGATCGAGAATGTAAGCGTATTGCCATTCCAGTTGAGCGAGCTGAAGGCAGAGCTATTGCGCCCATCCACCCAGGTGAGCATTTGGCGCGCGGTGATGACGGGCACACCCCTTGCCTGAGCCGATTGGATGATCGCAACAGGATTGTCGGTGTCACGGTCGGTGTGCATATTGGCCGTGAACGCACCGTAATATCCCTCGGGGCCCAACGCCCGATCCAATAGCACATCGGCTGTTGCCGGATAATTTTGATTGGACTCATCGGTCATCTGCGTCGTGGCCTGATAGACGTCGATAAGTGTCCCGTCCAGATCGGCAAAGCGCATGATCATACCGGAACCAGTAAAGAACCCATCGCGCCCGTTGACCCAACTGCCAGGGAAATAGTAGTAGTTCGTATCCAGGCGAATCCCATGTTGAGCGGAGACAAGAGCCTGGGTAGCCCAATCGCTCCATGCAATACAGTGCGTTCTGTTGGTTACTGGTGCAGGCAAGGTGCTATACTTCGCCTGGAAGCCGGCCAGTTGGCTGCTGAAATCGGCAGCGAGCGAACTCGCCGTATAATCGGCGCATCCGGTGTTTACATGCAGAGCCACCTCAAACCCGGCTGCGTTGTAGGTAAACGCTTCCTCTGCGGTAAAGGGTGAGACGGTGTAGACGTACGAAGTGCCTCTGATGCACTCCCAGTCGGCTACGGAACAATTCGGCGGGCTGAGTTGCTGGAAGGTGTCAAAATGTAGTTTTGTCAACCCAACACCGTGATCATCCCCTGTCATAATCACCACTGCTTTGTGATTCTTGGGGAAGTACCAGAAGCGTGGCAAAGGTTTGCGGTCGGCATTCATGTACAGGATCAGATTAGCAAGCAGCCGCTGCTGCTCATCTGCCTGGGGAATGGCGACTTTATCCAGATTCACCCAGTCTGGTTCGGGCGCGCCCTCAAGATTGCCGTAGAACATATCGTTGGAACGGTTTGGCACCAAGCCATCACGGTTCTGCCCAGCCCAGGCAGGATTCCCCTGGCGCGTGTAGACGATGGAACGAGCCAGATCATAGGTAAAGGCTGCCGCCTGGCCACCGTTGCTGCCTACGGTGCGGAGGGTGGCTGCGGGTGCGTTGCCGGCTGCCGGTGTCGTTGCATTCGTGTAAAGCGTTGCAACACGATTGGCGCCCGCGAGGTTATACAGATCAGCAGTGCCGTGGAACTGGATGGTTTCGCCAACAATGCCAAACCCGGGCTGCGTCGTCGTATCGACAAGCAGATATCCTTCGGCAAGCGTGGCAGGTGTAGTAGTCAGGCCCAACAAGCCGGCCAACTGCTTATCAGGACGCATAGCAATGAGGTTGCCGCCGGCTGTCACCCAGTTGGTGAACATTGTCACTTGCGCTGATGTAAGCGGCATCTCACCCAGGATCACCACATCGTATGCGTCAAGCGTGGCCGCCGACACTTTAGAAATATCAGTGGCAAGGAACAGATTGAGCCCTTCTGCCCGCAAGATTTCCGTGTAGTAGCGACTAAACGGATTAGCGGCCGCGCTGATCACCAAGATCGGGCCACCTGGTCCATCATCAGGTGGGACCGGCGGCGGATCCGCGGTCGTAAATGAATAAACATGGTTGCTTGCCAACGCATTGCCGGCAACATCTTTTACGCGTGGGTCGGTGGCGCCACCCTTGACCGTGACGACGTAAGTGGTGGAGAAGGTCAACGGATCGGTTGGATCAATCGTGACCGTACGCGCCGCGGCATTGTAGGTGACTGTGGTCGGAATCAGGTTATTGGCTGCATCGCGGAGTTCAACTGTGTTCGCACCGACAGTCGCAGCATCAAGCGGTTCGTTAAAGGTCACCGTAGCGTTTACGTTGAGGCCAACGCCGGTCGCCCCATTGGCAGGGGCAAAGGAGACGACTTGTGGCGGCGCCGTGTCAGGGCCAGTTGATGCCACAAACACAACATCTACCCAGTAATTGGACGAACCGGCTGACTGGCCAGGGAAGGCGCTGTTGCCATACCGGTAGACACCGTTGCCCCCATCGGCGCCATCGGCCAAAGCACGCAGCGGGGCATTGTTGACGCCGCTATTGGCGAAGTAATTTACGTCTTGTGAATAGAAGCCCACCGACGTATGGTAGGAGGCAACATAGGTAACATTTGCGTTGATCAGAATTGGCGCGGCAAAGTTCGCCTGTTGCCAGCCACTGGCTGTCTCATCGGTAAAGGTTACGCTCCCCAGCAATTGTCCATCGCGCGTCCACAGATTGCCAATGTGGCTCCCCGTATTGCTTGGCCCCTTGTAGAAACGAATACCGGTGATATAGCCATCCATATCGGCCTGGAACTTGACACCAAGCTCAACCGCGCTGGGGTCGTTCTCTGTGACCAGGGTTGGCACTGCCGACCCATCCCAGATGCTGCACGGACAGTTGGAACCGGGGCCTGCCGATGTAGTAAACGACCAGACGAAGTTGCTAGCCAGCGCATTGCCTGCCACATCTTTCACCCGCGGGTCGGTTGCACCGCCCCGAATGAGCGCCGTATATTGAACCGCATTGGCTAATGGATTGCTCGGAGTCAGCGTGGCGGTCTGAGTTGTCGCGTTGTACGTTACAGTTGCCGGCACCAGATTGTTGGCGGCGTCGCGCAACTCAAACGTGCTGCCACTAATGGTTGCCGGGTCCATTGGCTCGCTAAAGACCGCCGTCAAGACGCTGTCCGGGCTGACATTTGCGGCCCCGTTGGCCGGTGTGACCGATGTGACGGTCGGCGGCGTAGTATCGACCGGGTTGTTCACCGTCACGACGACCGGGCTGGAGGTCGTTGTATTTCCTGCCGCATCACGAGCCACTGCTGTCAGCGTGTGCGAACCGTTTGACGTGGTTACCGTATTCCACGGAATGGAGTAAGGCGCAACTGTATCTTCCGCCCCCAGGTTTACCCCGTCTACTCTGAATTGTACCCCGGCAACACCAAAGTTATCGGTTGCATTTGCAGTCACCGTCACCGTCCCTACAACCTCTGCCCCATTCGCCGGACTGGTAATGGTGACAGCCGGTGGCTGAGTGTCTGGGTCATTGGTGACATTGACAGTAATGCTGGCGGGGTTCCCAAGATTTGCGCTGTCATCGGCAGCGCGGCTCATGATGGTCACGGAACCGGTCCCGGCGGGCGTCCAACTGTAACTCCAGTTTGCGCGCCCCTCTGCTCGACGCCAGCTTGCACCGCCATCAACTGAGACCTCGACACCGCCAACAACGCCACCCACATCGGTCGCTGTGCCAGCTACAAGGATCGGAACACCGCTCTGGACGGTCGCGCCCGCACTGGGTGAGGCAATCGTAGTGGTAGGCGGGGTAGTGTCGGTCGATTGCGTTGCCGGCACCAGACCAGGTTGCAGCGTGTAAGGCTGAACACCCATGTCGGCAAACAGATTGACTGTAGCCTGCCGCATGCGTACGTCCGGTGTCGAACTGCTTCGGTCATGGTTGCCATCCAGCCCCCAAGACCACTGCACCGTACCGGCGCCAAAGACCAGCGCCCCGCTCTCATGGCGATAGAGAGTCAGATTATGAGTGGCTGGGCCCTCTTCGTACGTGGAGCCGTGGTCAACCAGAATAACAGCATCATTGACGCTTGTCGTAGAGAGCCGGATCAGGCCCGGTGGTCGGAAGCCGTTGTCAGCCTCCTCGTCCCACTCGTAGCCCAATGTAAAGTCAGAGAGGGTAGCGGTCTCACCAAGACCCAGGTTGGCGACGCTCGTATTGCGCCAGAAGCGCATTTTGCCGTCAGCTTCAGGGACTCGGATTGCATAGGTGCCGATGTTGACCTTAAAGATCGTGCCCGTCAGGGCGTTCTCGGGTCTCCCACCGTCGGCCGGCGGGCTGAAACGGGGATCGCGCCAGGTTCCCGTCCAAACATTGGGCAGCGGATCGATCTTGGCGTTGGCATGGGTCTCCTTGTAAGAGACTAGCGTCCGATAGGAGGTTCCCGACCCATCGATACTGTTTTCCCAGCGGGTCTTCCAGAAGATCTCGTTGCCGCTAAAGAAGGCGAGATGAACGCCAGCGTTACGCGCATTTTCGACATTGGTGCGCTGAGCCGCTGACCAGTATTCATCGTGGCCTACCGACAGAAAAACCTTGTGTCCCAGGAGCTGTTGACCGCGACGGTCGGTATCGACCCCCGTCGTGTAACTGACATCATAGCCATTGGCCTCAAGCCAGCGCACCATGGGATATTCAGCATTGAAGACCCAGTCTTCGGCGTATGTTTCGCGGGTAATGAATGGACGGTTGTAGCTCACCTTGTAGGCGCGGCCAGCCGGGAGGCCGACATAGAGGCTATTGCCGCCGTACGGGTTGTAGGCCTGCCACGTCGTATCGCTGGTCTGGAACAGCAGGTCAGAGCCACTGTTGTCTTCGCGTACAACAAAGACGATATGGCTTGCACCCCCGGTGTCTGTACGTATCAGTTTGGCAAAATAGATACCTGACGTAGCGTCGGCGGGGACGGTCCACGAAGCCGACTCAGCCCAGTTACCACAATCGATCAACCCGGTTGCTTCCTCAGAGAGACAGGGCGGCTGGTTCTGGGGCAATGGCACAGAAGGTTGAACCGTAGCAACCTTGCGGGCGCCCATTCCGTTGTAATAGCCCATGCGATAAATATCAAGGCGATAACCCAGGGCATCGGTATCGATCTTGAAACGGACGGTTTCACCCACGTTTACACTAATATCGGTGGAAAAACCCTGGATGCTCGGATCACCCGCCCCGCTAATATCCCACTCGCTTGCAGGGTTGCCCGGCTTATTATTCTCACAGACGATCTTGTTTAAAAAGGCATCGCACGATTCGGTCGTGAACGACCAGACGTAATCGCTGGCAAGTGCGTTTCCATTGGCATCCTTTACACGAGGGTCTGTCGTTCCACCCCGCACCCTCGCCGTAAAGTTGGATGCGGCCAGCGTATTTGTTGGGTCAAGCGTTGCCGTCCGCGTGTCGGTATTGTAAGTTACGGTAGCGGCTACCACATTGTTTGCTGCATCGCGTAACTCGAAGGTATTCGAATTGATTGTAGCCGGGTCCATCGCCTTATTAAAGGTCACCGTCACATTGGTGTCGGTAGCGACGCCAAAGGCATTGGGGGCCGGTGTGACGGTCGAAACAATCGGTGGGCTGGTGTCAGGACCATCCCGAAAGACAACATCGACCCAGTAGTTAGAACCGTTATACGATTCAGTTGGAAAGGCGCTTGCACCATACACATAGACACCGTTACCGCCGCTGGCGCCATCGGCCAGGGCACGCAACGGACCACGAGTCACCTCACCCGCCGTAAAATAGCTCTCATCTTTGGCATAGCGACCGACAGTGGTATGGTACGAAGCAATATAAGTTGTATTGGCTGTAATCGATATGGGATTGGAAAAATTTACCTGCTGCCAACCGGAGGCGGTTTCGTTGACAAAAGTAGCTGATGCCAGGAGTTGGCCGGAGCCGCTCCACAGGTTGCCGATGTGGGTTCCGGTATTAGCGCTGCCCTTGTAAAAGCGAATCCCAAGGACAGTGCCATCTACATCACTCTGGAATTTGACCCCTACTTCGACGGCGCTCGTATCATTTTCCGCGGCGATAGCCGGGGTAGCCGTACTGTCCCATATCGTGCAAGGGCAGCCAAAGGCGGATGCACTCGTCACCTCGGATTCCGCCGGATCGTCGGCTGGGGCCTCAGCGAGCGCGGATGTCTGCGCCCCTCCCTGGATTACAGGCAGATAGATCGAAAACTGTGCGGCCCCCTGACCATCCCCTTGATCATCGTTATCGACCACCTGAGCATAAAAGGGCTGCCATGTAAACCAACACAGACTAATACCCGCTACAATTGCAAAGCAAATGCTTCGGATAAATGCAAATTTCATATTCACAGTCGACCTTACCTTCCAACTTGGTGGGGTTGTTCCCAGTATATTCGGCAAGATGAGACAAAGAACAAGCG
>QEUW01000365.1 GCA_003577005.1 Chloroflexota bacterium
GCGCTCATAATGGGCGCGGCGAAACGGGGGTTGGGAGATGCCGATGGCATTGCGTAGCGCCGCCGCCGCACCAAACAGTTGCACACCCCGCGCTGGGTTTCCTTGAGCCACAGCCACGCTGGCCAGGCTGTCCAGACACCAGAGCACAAGGGGTAGGTCTTGCAACTCGTGAAAGATGTTCATGCTTTGCCGGCACAGACCCTGAGCCGTAACCAGATCGTTTTGGTCGAAGGCGGCCTCGCCTAACCCATAGAATATCCTGGCAACAAAAAGCCGATCGCCGAACACCCGCGCCGTTTCCAGGCATTGGTTGAAGTGAGCACGCGCCGGCTCGTAATCACGCCGACCCAGCGCCACGTGTCCCAGACCAAAGTGTGCGTAAGCGATTCCCTTGCGGTCTCCCAACGCACTGTAGCCGGCCATGCACTGCTCGAATACAGGTCCTGCGGCCTCCCAATCGCCCTCCAACCAAAATGCTATACCCAGGTAGAAACGGGTAAACTCGGTGAACCACCTATCCCCCAGTTCTTGGAATAGAGCGAGACTTTCCCTGTACATGGCGCGCGCCGCCGCATAGCTACCGCCCAAACGGGCGACCGCAGCCAGACCGTGGAGGGCAACGGCGATGCCCCGCCTGTCGTCCAGTTGCCGGGAGCGCGCCAGACTTTCGCTACAGAGTGCGCCGGCTCGGCTGCTATCTCCCTGGTAGTAGGCCAGGATCCCGGCCCCGGCCAGTGTTTTGGCTCGCCAGACTGCCATGGGGCGATCGATTGCTGAATCCGGCTTTGTGTGCCTCTTGCCAGCCGTAGTGGGGAAAACACCCGCGGCTGCGATCACCGCTTCCAACCAGCGACGACCTTCGTTCAGGTAACCCCGTATATACCAGAACCACCAAAGCGACCCGGCCAGCCGCAAAGCAGTGGTGTGATCTTGCTGATCCAGTGCGCCGCGCAGTGCGGTGCGCAGGTTGTCGTGCTCCGTCCCCAGCCGTTCCAGCCAGGCGCGTTGGTCAGCACGGGTCAGGTGTGGTTCCGCTTGCTCGGCCAGCGCCAGGTAATAGGCCGCATGTCGCTGTCGCGTGCTTTCCATTTCCCCGCTTGTGATCAACTGCTCCGCGGCATACTCCCGGAGCGTTTCCAGCAGTGTGAAGCGAGGCGCCCGATCGGCCGGCTGTGGCATTCTGAGTAGCAGACTGTTTTCAAGCAAGACACTCAGGCCATCGACGGCTGAACTGGAGGGGGAACTATCGGGTCCCGGGTCAAAGCAGACCGCTTCGACAGCCTCCAGCGCAAAACCGCCGGCAAAGATCGAAAGGCGGCGGAAGAGAGATTGCTCATCTGCCGGCAAGAGGTTGTAGCTCCAGGCGATGGTGTTGCGCAGGGTCTGCTGTCGTTCTGGTAGATTGCGTGCGCTGGTGGTAAGCAGTTCGAGCCGCCGTTCCAGGCGTGTCAGCAGCGACTGTGGTGAGAGGACGCGAATGCGCGCCGCTGCCAGTTCAATCGCCAACGGCAGCCCATCCAGACGCACGCAGATCTCGGCGATGGCCAGGGCATTGCTCTCATTGAGCGTGAAATCAGGCTGCACCGCTGCAGCCCGTTGGACAAAGAGCGCCACTGACGGTATAGCAGCGAGAATTTCCAGGTTGGGGAGGTTGTTTAGATCGGGCAGGGCCAGGGGTGGCACCGGGTACTCATATTCACCCGAGAGGTGAAGCGCCGCCCGACTGGTTACCAAGACTTTTAGCATCGGGCAGGCAATAAGCAGATCTGCCACTACAGGTGCAGCGCTCGCGACCTGTTCAAAATTATCGAGCAGCAAGAGTATTTCCCTGCTGCGCAGGTGGGCTTTCAAATGCTCAAAGGTGGAAGCACTGCCTGCTTCGCGTAAACCCAGCGTCTTCGCAAGAGTAGAGATGACTAGATCGGGATCGTTCAGAGCCGCTAGCGAGACGAAGGTTGCGCCATCGGAGAAATGCGCTGCCAGCTTGTCCATCGCTTGCAACCCCAGGCGCGTCTTGCCCACGCCGCCAGGGCCGGTGAGCGTGAGCAGGCGCACCTCAGGCCGGCAGAGGCGGGCGTCAACTGCGGCCACATCCTCTTTGCGGCCGAGCAATGGGGTGAGCTGTATGGGCAGAATAAACTCACCAGAAGCCATAAGCATTTACCTTCTCAAAAGCAGTGGCCGCTCTGGATGGGCGTGATCTCGCCCTGCCATTGAGCATCCACTGGTGATTGTACGGTGCAACGATCCTGACCGTAGCGTACAACACCGCAGGAACTGCTATTGCCGGCTATCTATTCAATTTTGTCCAGTAGTCTTGGCTTTGCTCAGATTCGAACCAGGAAGTTCAACCTTGTCAACTATACACTATACCTGACGCGCAGCGATGAAGAAGTAAGCCAGGCAGCAGACCGGCGCAAACTCCTCATTTCCCAAAGACCGTTTCCAAGAAATAATGCCCCTACCGGTAGCACTGCATCTAATCGTGGAGTACGTCGCACGGGCCAGTGGCTCTCCTGTATTTCCAGCTTGCTTGCGGCCCGTGCGACGCACTCCATTGCCTGACCACGGTTAAGTGTTGCGCTACCCCCTACCATTTTTCAGGATAAACTGGGATTTGGTCGCCAGAGGCTGCCAAAAATCTGCGTCAATCTGCGACCATCCGTGGACAAACCGCTGTTTTCAGTTCTTCCGCCAGTCTGCTAGAGTCGAAAGAAATCAAGGATATAACTTTTGTCAGGGTCCAAAATAGCCATTGGATAGATGCGCAGTGCCGATTCGTAAGCTATAGTTACCGCTGAAAAGCTATGGAATTTGACCTGAGATCGAGATTACGGTAAGATTTACTGAGATTTACATAGAATTAACAAATCCGTTAGCCATGTTTAATTCCTACCTTGTGCCGGGCTTATGAAACGTTACTCGACGATCCGTCTACTGGTTGGCACTCGAAAATCAGCACTTGCGCTGTGGCAGACCGATTGGGTTGTCGAACGGCTTCATGCGGCCTGGCCTGGTTTGACCTGTGTGGTTCAACCCTTTACGACTGCAGGCGATCGCACCCAGGCACAGAACAAACCGCTGCCCGAAATCGGCGGGAAGGGGCTGTTTACGCTGGAGTTGGAAGAGGCGCTGCGCAGCGGCGACATCGACCTGGCCGTCCATTCGCTCAAAGACCTGCCAGTAGAAGAGCCACCCGGCCTCACCATTGGCGCCATCCCCGAGCGCGCCGATGTGCGTGATGGGGTGGTGGCGCGCAACGGCTGGACCCTGGCAACACTTCCGCAAGGGGCAGTGGTCGGCACAAGCAGCACTCGCCGCACCGCTCAACTGATGGCTGTGCGACCCGACCTGGTGATCCGCCCAATCCGCGGGAATGTGGAAACACGTATCAATAAGGTGTTGAACGGTGATTATGACGCCACCGTGCTGGCTCTGGCCGGTCTAACCCGGCTCGACCTGGCGCACCATGTGACCGACTTGCTCCCCCTTGAAGTTATGCTGCCGGCGCCAGGCCAAGGTGCGTTGGCGGTCCAGTGTCGCTGGGGTGATGAGGCTATCCGCAGCCTGTTGGCTGCCATCGATGACGGCGCGGTACGAGCGGCCGTCACCGCCGAACGGAGCTTTCTCAGCCGGCTGGGGGGAGGGTGTTCGGCGCCGGTGGCCGCCTATGCCACACCGGTAGCTGGCTCGCCCAACTGTTTGCAGATGGAGGCGCTGGTGGCCTCGCCCGACGGCCAGCGGCTGATCCGCATCCAGGGCCACGGTGAAGCCCACGAACTGGCCGAGCGTCTGGCCGCAGAGACGCTTGCCCAAGGCGCAGCTGATTTGCTCGTCCGTGATGCTGTGCCGGCTGCAACCAAACTCCAGCCGCTTGCCGGCAAGCGAATTGTCCTGACCCGGCCCAAGGAGCAGAGTCAGGAGCTTGCCGGACGACTGGCGCAGCTTGGGGCACAGACGTTGATCCTGCCCGCGATACGCATTGTGCCGCGAACGGAGTTACAGCCGCTTGATAAGGCCATTGCGGAACTCGACACGTACGACTGGATTCTCTTCACCAGCGCCAATGCTGTAACAATCTTTGGCGAACGCTGGCGCGCTGCCGGCCAGCCGGCGAATGGAGAGAGCCGTTGGCAGGTCGCGGCGGTCGGGCCAGCCACTGCCGCTGCCGTACGCACCCTGGGTTTTGAACCGGCCTTTGTTCCAGCCGCCTACCGGGCAGAAGAGTTGGCCGCTGGTCTGGGCGATGTAGCTGGCCGCCGCATCCTGGTTCCGCAGGCGTCCGCAGCCCGGCCTACGCTCGTTGACCAGCTCACCGCCCAAGGCGCGGAAGTGACGGTGATCCCAGTCTATGACACCCTGCCTGCTGAATTACGCCAAAATGACCTGGCCGAGCTTGAACAAGGTGTGGACGCCGTGCTCTTTACCAGCGGCTCCACCGTGCGCAACTTTGTCAATGCTGTGCAGCCTCATGAGGCTGCCTTCAAACAGGTGAAGCGGGCCACTATCTTTTGCATCGGGCCGGTCACTGCCGAAGCAGCCCAGGAGTCAGGGCTCCCGACACGCATCATCGCCCAAGAAGCCACCACCGAAAGCCTGGTGCAGGCAGTGCAAACTTACTTTTCGCCGGAGAAATGACGCCCATGACCAGTGCAACCTCCGCTCGTCGAGCCAGCTCGCTTCTCTCTTCCGCACCAGAGAGCGCACCCAATGGCAGCCAGGCGCCATCAGCTTCTGCCTTCTCCACTCCGCACGCCGCAGCCGTTGCGCGTCCGCGCCGGCTGCGGCGTACACCGGCCCTGCGTGCAATGGTGCGCGAAACGCAACTGGCGACGGATGATTTTGTCTACCCGCTCTTTGTCACGCACGGGCAGAATGTACGCCAGCCGATCAACTCGATGCCGGGCGTCTTCCAATTGTCCATCGACCAGTTGGCGCGTGAAGCCGAGAGCGTGCTGGGTTTGGGCATCCCGGCGGTGCTTCTCTTTGGCATCCCGGCGGCCAAAGACCCCATCGGTCTGGAAAACTTTGCCGAAGAGGGAATCGTGCAACAGGCGGTGCGAGCGCTAAAGTCGGCAGCGCCTGAACTGCTGGTCATCACCGATGTCTGCCTGTGCGAGTACACCGACCATGGCCACTGCGGGCTGCTCAACAATCCCCACGAGCATCACGCACATCTGGAAGAAGGCTACGTCCTCAACGACGAGACGCTGCCGATCCTGGCGCGGGTGGCCGTTTCCCATGCTCAGGCCGGGGCGGACATCGTAGCGCCCAGCGGCATGATGGACGGCATGGTGGCCGCCATCCGCGCGGCGTTGGATGAAGAGGACTTTAGCCACATCCCGATCATGTCCTATGCGGTCAAGTATGCTTCGGGTTTTTACGGGCCTTTCCGCGAGGCGGCGGGAGGAGCGCCTAAGTTTGGCGACCGCAAGACCCACCAGATGGACCCGGCCAACGCTCGCGAAGCGTTGCGCGAAGCGGCGCTCGATGTGGCCGAAGGGGCGGACTTCCTCATGGTCAAGCCGGCGCTGGCCTATCTGGACGTGATCCACCGGCTGCGCGAGCGCTTCCCGGAATTGCCTCTGGCCGCCTACAATGTCAGCGGCGAGTACAGCATGGTCAAGGCGGCCGCAGCCAACGGCTGGCTCGACGAACAAAAAATTGTGCTGGAGACCCTCACTAGCATCAAGCGCGCCGGGGCGGATTTGATTATTACGTATCACGCCAAAGACGCAGCGCAGTGGCTGAAAGAAAAATAGAGATTGAAGAGAATTGGAGAGAAGCTTTAATGAGCGCCAATGGCATCGAACAGGTCGATATTCGCGAAATTGCCCGCACGGCGTCGGGAGAGGTGGTCACCTCGGAGCGGCGGTTGTACATGCAATTGTTCGCCTACGGAGGCTGCGTCGATACGGCGCTGCTGATCGACGCCCTGGCCGGGACCGACATCCGGGGGGCGATCTATGAGGATCTGAATGACCCTTATGGTGTGGCGCTCGTTTCTTATAGCGAAGAGCCAGACTATTTTGTCGGCGATCTGCGCCACTTCCTCAAACGACCACCTTTTAGCGAGCTGACACCCAAGCCCGAATATACTATGTTTGGCCGCACCTATGCCGTGGGCTATGAGCCGGACCTGGTGGAAGCGCTCATCACGCGGCCGATCCGGCGGCTACTCGGCCCCAAGCTGCCCTGGGTTATCTGGTACCCGCTGCGGCGGTCGGGGTCGTTCGAGCAGCTTTCGGCGCAGGAGCAGAGCGTGATTCTCCAGGAGCACGGCGGCATCGGCCGCGCCTTTGGCCGCGCTGGGCTGGGCCACGACATCCGCCTGGCCTGTCACGGCCTCGACAAGCATGACAACGATTTTGTGATCGGCTTGTTGGGGCCACAGCTCATGCCGCTCTCGGCTATCGTCCAGCGTATGCGTAAGACTAAGCAAACTTCGCTCCACCTGGAACGGTTGGGGCCGTTTTTCGTGGGGAAAGCGGTATGGCAAGCGAAAGCAATGGTTGATGGTTAACGGTTAATTCTTAACTGTTAGTGCTCTCGCTTATCAGATGCAATCCGTTAACCATTAACCATTGGCCGTTAACCATTAACCATTCTAACAGTCATGAATCACAACGAACCAACTTCCCTCTTCCTCCGTGCGTGCCGTGGGTTGCCGACAGAGCGGACGCCTATCTGGCTGATGCGCCAGGCGGGGCGCTATATGGCGGAGTACCGCGCCATCCGCGAAAAATATGCCATGCTGGAGGTCATCCGCACGCCGGAGTTGGCGGCGCAGGTGACGCTCCAGCCGATTGACCGCTTTGGCTTTGATGCGGCGATCATCTTTGCCGACATCCTACCGCCGCTTATCGGCATGGGGCTCAAGCTGGACTTTGTCAAGGGGGAGGGGCCGTCTATCGAAAACCCCATCACCAGGGCCTACGATGTGGATATCCTTGCCACGCCACCGGCCACAGAGACGATGCCGGGCACGCTCAAGGCAATTGAATTGGTGAGCAAGGAGCTGGCTTCGCGCAACATCCCGCTCATTGGCTTTGCCGGTGCTCCCTTTACGCTCGCCAGCTATGCAGTGGAGGGGGGCAGCACGAGCAACTATGCCAAAGTCAAGGCCTTTCTATACAGCAAGCCAGCCGCCTGGAAACGGCTGATGGTCAAGCTGGTCACTGTCCAGGCCGATTATCTGGCGCAGCAGGTGAAGGCCGGCGCCGCGGCGCTCCAGATCTTTGATTCGTGGGCCGGTCTGGCGCTGGGCCAGCAGGATTACCTGCGCTACGTCCAGCCGTACAACACCATGCTCTTCAAGGCCGTGGCCGCCTTGGGTGTGCCGGTGATCAACTTTAGCCAGGGCGTCAACGCCTATTTGATGGATGCAGTAGCCTGCGGCGGCGACGTAATCGGGCTGTACTGGCGTATGCTGCTTGATTGGTCGTGGCGCCAGATCGGCTATGGCAGACCGGTGCAGGGCAATCTCGACCCAGTCGCGCTGCTGGCCCCGTGGCGTGAACTCAAAGCCCGCATC
>QEUW01000845.1 GCA_003577005.1 Chloroflexota bacterium
TCGTTCTTCTTTGGCCTGGCCTCGGCCCAGCCGCCGCAGGATGTGACGGCGCGTCTGCAAGGCACGCTGGGTCTGGATGAGACGCTCGACGCCCGCGCCCCCCGCCGCGCCGAGACAACCTTGTCGGGCACTATCGCCTATGTCCATACTGCCGACACCCCCGAAACCATCATCGCCGATTACAAGGGCTTCCTCGAATCCAAAGGCTTTTCGGTGACGCCGGTGGTGCTGGCCGATGTGCTGGCCACCGACTTTAGCCGCTTCGACCTTACACTGATCGGCGACGACACCGGCTACCTCGGCAACTGGGGCGACGCACCCGGCCAGGCCGAGCACATCGCCGCCAACAGCAAAGTCATGGGCATTGGCGAGGGTGGCTACGCCTTTTTTGGCAAATTGAGCCTGCGCATCGGCTGGCCCTACGGCTGGCACGGCAGCGAAGATTCGGTTTTGGGTGATGCCACTCTCAGCTACTATCAGACCCCCAACAACCTGACCGGCCTGCTGGGAGCGCCCCTCAAACTCTATGCACAGCCTACGAACGAAGTGGGCATCCACCTGCCCGAACCGGTGGCCGGCGTTACCGTGTTGGGCACAGAACCGGGCAGCAGCACGCATCACCCGCTCATCGCTCAACGCTGCCACCAGTTGTGGGGCTTCAACGGCTATCCCCAGGCCATGACCGAGGAAGGCCGCACCCTCTTTATCAACGCTGTGGTCTTTGGGCTGGAACAGTGCATCGAACGCCCGCAGCCCTGCATGCAACTGCGCGACCACCGCGAGATCCCCGCGCCCGCGCTGATCGATTTCGATGACCTGCCCGACGCTGCCGTTATCGGTGACCACTAAAGGCCCGCTCCACACCCAATGTCGCCACCAACAACGCCATCTCGCCCAACACCAGCGCCGGCGTCCCTATGACCTTCTGGTTCGACCAGCCGAAGACCCACGTCGGCTTTTGGGTGGGCAACGGCGAAGAGCAAGGGCACATTGGCACGCTGGTTGCCTATGATGCCGCCGGTGTGGTCATTTGCGTAGCGCGCGCAGTCGTGCCCGAACCGTACCAGACCTTCCTGGGCGTCTATGACCCTGAAGGGCGCATCGCCACGCTGACGCTCGACTACGGCGATACGCTGCTCAGCGAGTCCATCGACGATCTCTACTTTGCCCCCTACACTGCCGGAGAGACCTTCCCGCTGCCCGAAATGCCGCCCTTTGAGGTGTCGAGTCCGATTTCGGTTTCGGTCGGCGCGTCGAACAACAAGCAGTTCGCCGCCAATTTCGACCTGCCCGAACCACAGTTGATCAACGTCAAAGGTCCTGACGGCGTCGACTATGTGCAGCACATCCTGCCCGGCGTTGAAGTCTATGGTAACACGCCTGGTCTGCCCGATGTGCCGGTTGTGCGGCGCATGTTGGGCGTGCCGCGCGGCGCCCAGGTCAAGCTGGCCGGGCTGCGTGTTATCCCTGGTGAAGAATACACCGTTGATCTCTGGCCGGCCCAGGAGCCTGCCGTCGATGTGCCAATGGGGCAGGAAGAAGGCGAACTGCCCCCTGAAACGTTTGAAGACCCGCCCTTCACCAAAGACGCCGACGCCTACGACAGCGACACCAACTTCCCGCGCGAGATCGACCTGGTGCAGCTCAACATTGCCGGCGGCCAGTACAACCCCAAGACCAGGCTGCTGACCATCTTCAAGTCGGTGGAATTCGAGGTGGTCTTCGAGGGAGGCGAGGATGGCTTCCTGCCGCAGATCACGGTGGAAAACCCGTTTGAGCGCAGCTTCGATGGCATCTACAGCCAGGTGCTCAACCACCGGGCCATCTTCGAGCACCAGATCGGCGGGATCATCGCCCCGCCCAGTTGCTGGGGCCATGAATACCTGATCATCACCCATCCCACCTTCCGCCCGGCGGCCGATGCGCTGCGCAACTGGAAGGTGAGCCGTGGCCTCTCGACGGTCGTGATCGAGACGGGCAATGCCGCGGGCCAGGCCGGGACGACGGCAGGCGAGATCCGCAACACGGTACGCAGCCGCTACACCAACTGTATCGTGCGGCCATCGTATCTGCTGCTGTTGGGTGACGCCGAATTTGTGCCGACCTTCTACCGCACGACCATGTACAACGACAGCGCCGGCACCGACCTGGATTACTCGCTCATGACCCTCGGCGACCTGGTGCCCGACCTGGCCTACGGGCGTATCCCGGTCGATACGCTGGAGCAGGCGCAGACGGTGATCAACAAGATCATCAACTACGAAAATCTGCCGCCTTTCCAGCCGGCTTTCTACAGCAACGTGAGCATCGCCTCCTACTTCCAGTGCTGCCGGCCCGATGTGGCGCAGGATGGCACGGCCTCGCGCAGCTTTGTCGAGACATCGGAACTGGTGCGCAATGCGTTGCAGGCAAATGGCTACACCGTCGAGCGCATCTACAGCACCAGCACGGCCTATCACAATGACCCGAATAAGACGAGCTACTATAACAGCTCCACACGCAGCACCACGCCCAATCGCTACTACAACGGCGCCCTGCTGCCCGTTGACCTGCGCGCCTCGTCCGGCTACCCGTGGA
>QEUW01000366.1 GCA_003577005.1 Chloroflexota bacterium
ATGGTGGGCCCGCCCTTGGGTGCAGATGGTGACGAAATAGGCGGCGTTGCGGCCATAATCCCAGGTTGCCCAGCGAGCGCTGGCGATGCGATATTTGCCCTTGAATTTGTCTTCCAGTGGGTCCATGATTCTGTTCCCGATTGGGTTACGGGACCAGGCGCGTCCGTCCCGTCAACAGTTCCTGCATCATGCCCTGTTTGATCTGTCTGGTCTTGTCGCGGCGGCGCTCGAGGGCGGCGATCTCGGTGTCCATGTCGGAGAGGACGGCGGCGATGGCTTTCTGTTCGTCAAGAGCAGGAGGACAAGGTATCTCCATCATCTTTACATCTCGACTATTGATTGCCGGATAATTTGATCCAGCCAATGTCTTCTCAATCTGCTTGTTAACTACATGGCCAAACAGATGAGCGAACAAGTAACCAGGGTCGGCGATGCCACGCTTGGCTCGAAGTACAGCGAACCCAGTGGAGCAAACGGCGTTCTTGATCTGCTCACGGTAGAATAAGTGAGCCATCAAGTTTGGACGTACCGTGGACATGAGTACGTCACCACAACGAAGTATTCGTCGCGCTCGCGAAGGAGCGGCACGAAATGCCACTTCGGAGTATCCCAGCAGGCGTCCAGCATCAACTTGCTCCAGTGATATGTAATTGAATGCATAGGCGGGGTCCGTGCTGCTCGACAGGTTCTCAGGATCAACGTCCGCAAGCTCACCCAGTCGTTTCATCTCCCACTCGCCGCTGAACCCTGGCAGACGGGTTTTGCCGGTGAGGAGTTGCTGCATGGCGGCCTGCTTGATGGCCCGCTTCTTGGCGATCAGCTTGTCCAGGGCGGCGATCAGCGCATCGGCATCGCTCGCTTCAGATGATACGGTCCGAAGTTTGGTTGTGCCCCACCAGTTATCATCAGATCGATTTGATCCTTGAAAAGTAATGAGTTGAGGAAAGCCCAAAGAAAGCCGTATACAGTGTCCCCTACTGGCTTAAACCTGATAACACTCGTGTTCATCATCAGCGGCAGATCTCGGCTTCTGACTATGGCAGTTTTACTGTAGCTGTTGCCCGAACTTGCCATCACCATATCACCAGCATCTATCGCAAAATGCTGGTATATACGATTGAACTCGGGTAGTGAAATATGTCGGTCGGTGCGATCAAGATTCAGAACACCATTCTCTAGATTGGTCACATTGATGACCTTCATTCCACTCGTTGTAAACTGCCACTGACGCAAGCCTGGCCCTTCTTGGAACCAACAGATGTCGGGAAGCGGCTTGATATCCCACTCTACTGGAATGACCCCAACATTCGTCCGCTTGTAGCCACGCGGAACGTCCTCCACTGGAGAATGAACAGTCGATGCTTGAGCCTTGTTCATTGCCAATTGTCCCTTAGCCATTCTGAGCACCCACCCCCTGCGGTTCATCGTGGAAGAGGCGGATGTAGTCCTGGTAGATGAGGTGATTCATCGTAAAGGCAGCGTTTATTAAAACGAGGTTGTGTCTCCATGTTAAAGGCAGTCATAAGCTGTGTTGACTTTTATGTAACATCGATTGTGCGTTGCACGTGTGTATACAGCACCCGCTACTAGAGGTGCAACGCACTTTCCAAGTGCATCGCACCGTGTTCAGCCCAATGTAATCCCATCCGATTCAGGTGGCCTTCGACTTTGGCGCTGAGCGCCTCCACCTCCTGCTCCAGCGCCGGCAGGGGGTGGGCGTAGCGCTCGTCGAGTTGCCTGACGCGGGCGGCGAGTTGCTGGGTCAGCCGTTGGACCTCGCCCTCGATGGCGGTCTGGATGGCGGCGAACCACTTGTCAGCGACGACGAGCGTCTTGATCTCGGCCTCGGTCAGCCCGGCGTAGTGCGCCAGCACTTTGGCGTCGAGTTCGGCCTGGGCGTCCTTGACGGCCCGGGCTGCCCCGGCCTCGGCGTCGATCAGCGCCAGGCACTTCTCCAGCACTTCCAGTTCGTCCCCGTTCTCTGCTTCGAAGGTCAGTTGTCCCTGATCGGTTCGCAACTGTCTTAGCTGCTCCCTCACCGCACCCTTGGTGACTTTGCCCTTGTCGTTGGTAACGTCTTCGAGCGGACCCTCCTCGCCGCTATGTTCCTCGACGAACTCTTCCAGCGCCCGTGCGGCGGCTTCCTGTTGGGCCTGCAAATCGTCGATGGCGGCCTGTTCGGCGGCAAAGTAGCGGGCGACGATGAGGGCAGGGGGGATCAAGTCCATTTTGTACTTTCTGCGACCGATGGTGAGGTCGGGCGTCTCTTTGATCTTGCGCTCCGGGTCGTCGATGATCCCGCGCGGGCGGGCGGCTTCGACCCAGCCATCGGCGGCGATGAGATAGACATCATCCTGCATCACGTCGCTCCAGTAGTCCATGAGCCGCTGATAGAGGTCGTAGCGGTTGAGGAGCGGCAGGTCGGCGAAGCGCACCAGCAGATCCTCTGACAGCGTATGGATGATCTGTTTGGGGATGTCGTTGACCTGGATGCCCTTGAGCAGCGGCTCATGGCTCTTGCGCCAGGTGGCGAAGAGGGCGGCGACACAATCGGCGTAGGCGGTGAACTCCCGGTGGGCGAGGATGGTCGGTTTGACCTGCTGGGGGGCGACCTTTGGCTCGGAGTAGCCGGGCCGGCCGTTGGTTTGAAACAGTTCATCCCGCAGGGAGGGGAAGACGCGCCAGTAGGCGGCGAGGGCGTCGATGTCGCGGGCGGGGATACCGCCGTTGAGGTGAGCGTCGAGGTCGTGGAGGTCTTCCGGTTCGCTGGCGTCGATGTAGCGCGGGATATTGAGATTGTAGTCGTTGGCGGGGCCGGCGATCTCGGCGACGGGCACCATGCGGGAGTAGCGCGGCAGTTCGAGTTGCCGGTTGAAGACATCGACGATCTTGTGGATGTCCTGGGCGCGCAGGCGGTTTTTGTTGCCGTCCTTGACAAAGCCTTTGGAGGCGTCGATCATGAAGATACCGCTGCGGACGTGGGCGTTCTCCTTGTCGATGACGAGGATACAGGCCGGGATGCCCGTGCCATAGAAGAGGTTGGGGGGCAGCCCGATGATGCCCTTGATCAGACCGCGCTGGATGATGTTGCGGCGGATGTCGGCCTCTTTGTTGTAGTGCGCCGACATATGTCAAGATCTCATCCGTCGGTTCCAGCGGCTCCTGTGCTGGGAACTAGTTGGTCAACCGCACGAAGGCCACCTGGCAAGCAAAGTCCAGAGGGATATGAAGGTGGCGGCATCGCCGGATACGCTCCAGAGCTGTGGAGCTGGGCTTGGCGACGCAAATCAACCCCGGTTGAGAAAAGGCTACGGCTGACATAGAGAAACGTTGAGTTCTATGAACTACTGTGGTAAAAAGAAGCTATCAAATCGTCTTGCCTGTTTGCGCATTAATTGAGGGGTCCAGGTAGGTCATTCGACAGGATTCAAAACAAACGGACTCCGGAGCTGCGGTCGATCCATGTCTACGCCCATTTTAGCCACCAAACTCTATATCCCCCCACTGCGCCCCAAGCTGGTCCCCCGTCCCCACCTGATCGAGCGGCTGAACGAAGGGGTGCGCGGCAGGCTAACGCTCATCTCTGCCCCGGCGGGATTCGGCAAGAGTACGCTGGTGGGCGAATGGCTGGCAAGCGGCGAACGGCGGGCCGCTTGGCTTTCCCTGGACGAGGGCGACAGCGACCTGACGCGCTTTCTGGCCTACTTTATCGCTGCGCTGCAGACGATAGCGGCGAAGCTAGGCGAAGGCGTGTTGGACGCGCTGCACTCTGCGCAGCCGCCGGCGGCTGAAGCAAGCCTGACCGCGCTGCTCAACGAGATCGCCGCCCTCCCAGACGAGTTTGTGCTCGTCCTTGACGACTACCACGCCGTCGATGCCGCGCCCGTTGGGCGCGGGCCTCTGGGCGCGGTTGACCAGGCGCTCGCCTTTCTGCTGGAACATCTGCCGCCGCGGATGCACCTGGTTATCACCACGCGCGAAGACCCATCGCTTCCCCTGGCCCGGCTGCGCGCCCGCGGGCAACTGACCGAACTGCGCGCCGCCGATTTGCGCTTTACCTCCGCCGAAGCCGCCGGATTTCTCAACCAGGTGATGGGGCTGAACCTTTCAGCGGAAGCAGTAGACGCGCTGGAGACGCGCACGGAAGGCTGGATTGCGGGCCTGCAACTGGCGGCGCTCTCGATGCGGGGACGCGCCGATGCCAGTGGGTTCGTCAAGGCTTTTGCGGGAGACCACCGCTACGTTGTGGATTATCTTGTCGAGGAAGTGCTCCAGCGCCAGCCGGAACACGTGCGCAACTTCTTGCTCCAGACTTCCATGCTGGAGCGACTGTGCGGCCCGCTGTGCGATGCCGTCACCGGACAGGCGGAAGGCCAAGCGCGGCTGGAGGCGCTGGAACGAGGCAACTTCTTTGTGGTGCCGTTGGACGATAACCGTCACTGGTATCGCTACCACCACCTTTTTGCCAACGTTCTCTCTACACATCTTAGGGCGCAGCAGCCTGACCACCTTCCCATCCTGCATCGGCGGGCGAGCGAGTGGTATGAGCAGAGCGGCCTGCGCGCCGATGCGATCCGGCATGCTCTTGCCGCCGAGGATTACACGCGCGCGGCGACCCTAATCGAGATGGCGGTGCCCGAAATGCGTCGCAGCAGACAGGAGGCGACTTTGCTGAGCTGGCTGAAGGCGCTGCCCGACGAAGTGCTTCACTTCAGGCCTGTGCTCAACGTTCATTACGCGGGGGTGTTATTACAAAGCGGCGAGACAGAGGGTGTTGAGGCCCACCTGCTGGATGCTGAGCAGTGGCTGGAGATGGTGGCAAACAGGACTGATTCCGGCCCATCGACTACGCTCACAGGCGGGACCGGGGCTTCCTCTGGGACGGGGGCGGTCGTCGTGGACGCAGAGGAATTTCGCCGCCTACCGGGTTGGATCGCCAATTATCGTGCCGGCTATGCCTTGGTTCAGGGTAATGTAGCCGACACCGTGAAATACGCCGGGCGGGCGCTCGGCCTCTTGCCTGAGGACGACCATCTGGGACACGGCGCTGCAGCGGCGCTCTTGGGACTCGCCTATTGGGCGAAGGGGGATCTCGAAGCCGCGCACCGCACCTATGCCGAGGGAATGGCGATGGTGCAGAGGGCCGGGCACATCTCTGACGCAATCGGGGGCGTGATTGCTCTGGCGGATATAGAGGTTGCACAAGGTCATCTCCGCCAGGCGATGCGGACCTATGAACGGGGATTGCAACTGGCGACGGAGCAGCAGCCAGAGGGCGCCCGCCCAGTGCTGCGGGGAACGGCAGATATGTACGTGGGCATGAGCGAGCTGCACCGTGAGCGCAACGATCTGCGTGCCGCCACGCAGCACCTGCTGAGAAGCAAGGAGTTGGGTGAGCACACGGGGTTTCCGCAAAACCCGTATCGTTGGCGCGTTGCGATGGCTCGTATCCGCGAGGCCGAAGGCAATCTGGATGGCGCGCTCGACCTACTCCACGAGGCAGAGCGTCTGTACGTGAGTGACTTCTTCCCCAACGTGCGTCCTATCGCGGCGCTGAAAACACGGGTGTGGGTCGCGCAGGGAAGGTTGAGTGAAGCCCTCGACTGGGTGCGGGAGCAAGGTCTGTCTGCTGAGGATGACCTCACCTACCTGCGCGAGTTCGAGCACATTACGCTGGCTAGGGTGCTCTTGGCCCGCTATCAGCATGACCGTGCCGACCACTCCCTGCTTGAAGCATTGGGACTCCTGGAGCGCCTCTTAGAAACAGCGGAAGCAAGTGGAAGAACGGGACGCGTCATCGAAATCCTGCTGCTGCAGGCGCTCGCCCACCAGTTGCACGACGATCTCCATGCTGCGCTTGTGCCGCTGGCACATGCTCTGTCGCTGGCAGAGCCGGAAGGCTACGTCCGCATCTTTGTGGACGAAGGCGAAGCCATGCGATTGCTGATTGTAGCGTTTCGATCTTGGATTATGCAGCAGCCTGGCAGCGCACAAAACACAAAATTGACCCTTTATGCTGACAAACTACTGATGGGTTTTGACCATCAACCATCGAAAGTAGACAGCGCATCGCTAGACGAGCCGGCCAACACCACAAATCCAAAATCCAAAATCCAAAAGCTCGTTGAGCCACTGAGCGAACGTGAACTGGACGTGCTGCGCCTGCTGAGAACCGACTTGAACGGCCCGGAAATGGCGCGCCAACTCATCGTGTCGCTGAACACCCTACATACCCACACCAAAAACATTTACAGCAAGCTGGGGGTGAACAACCGTCGGGCAGCGGTCCGCCGGGCTGAGGAACTCAACTTGTTGTAATACGACAACCGCAGTTTCTACCGAACCTACGTGCATCGCACTGGTCAGCATCTGGCAGGTTGGCAATGGAACACCAGACCAGTGCAACGCACGAATGCCCAAGTGCAGTTGTCGTACTAACCAACCTGCAAACAGCAACCCCGCCCTGGTAGCTTCCTTGAACCCTCTGCCGGGGCTTTTTATTGCCCTCACAGACTCCCTCACATCAAATCATCACCACATCGATCACCACATCAATCACCAATTGTGGTGATGACGGCTCACCCCATTGGTTTATATCATCAAATGGAAGGAAAGAAGCAAGGCAACCAAGAGGGATTTCATCCACATAGGAGGAAAATGCACGAGGCGCAGCATGAGTGAAACACACGCAGCAACCCCGGATCATCACGAGCCTGGACTATATGAAATTCGCATCAAGGGTCACCTGGCCGACCGGTGGGCCGAGTGGTTCGAAGGGTTGACCATCACACGAGAAGACAATGGCGAGACGCTGTTATCCGGCCCGGTGGTGGACCAAGCCGCGTTGCATGGCTTGCTGAAAAAAGTGCGTGATCTGGGCCTGCCCTTGCTCTCAGTCATGCAAGTTGATCCCAGACAGGCGAAAGGGCCGGATGCCGGCAGCGGCACGGATGACCATCATTCGAAAAAGGAGACAAACACCTGAGCACCAATCACCACGGCAAATCACCCTAACAATCACCAATTGTGGTGATGACGCCTCACCACGTTTTTATCTACCCTGTCATTTGTACGCACGGTTCAGAAAACAGCTAAAACAAGGAGAGCAAGATGAAGACAACAACCTCAAATCTCATCCGTTGGGCAGGATTATCGGCGATGGCGGCAGGGATCATTTTTGCAGGCATTCAGCCGATCCACCCCCCGGACGTTCTTTCGTCGGTCACCACCGGTGCATGGGCCACCATCATGCCCCTGAAGCTGGCCATGTGTCTCCTTTTCCTCATCGGCATTGCGGGGCTCTACGCCCGGCAAGTGGAAAAGGCCGGGTGGCTGGGTCTGGCCGGCTTTCTCCTGTTTAGCCTCTCGTGGTGGCTCCAGACGGGCTATGTCTTCGCCGAAGTTTTTATCTTGCCAGTGTTGGCAACCGAGGCGCCGCAGTTCGTGGAGAGCTTCCTGGGCATTGTCAATGGCTCCCCCGGCGAGATGAACATCGGCGCTCTTGTACCGGTATACGGTGTTGTCGGAATCCTGTACATGCTCGGCGGCCTGCTGTTTGGCATCGCAACGCTCCGCGCCGGCGTCCTGCCGCGCTGGCCAGCCGGTCTGTTGGCTGTCGCGGCTGCGCTGACCCCCGCGGCTGTGCTGCTCCCCCACCACATCCAGCGGTTAGCCGCAGTGCCGCTGGGGTTAGCTCTGGTTTGGCTGGGTTATGCGCTCTGGTCTGAGCGGCGCGGGCAAGTCTCAGAACCCGTACTTGGCACGCCAAGCGCCCACCTTCACCAAGCCGGAGCCAAGTAAGTTCTCTTAAAACGGTCTGGGATGGACAAGCGATTATAGGATCGCTTGTCTACATCCACAATCAATCAACCGGTGACTCATGAACACGTTGGTTCTCACCTTTATTTGTACCATCTTGATTGGGCTTGGCGCAACGCTCACGTTTGATCTATGGGGACTGTTTCTCAAACATGCGTTTCAGATTCCGCCATCCAACATCTGTCTGGTTGGGCGCTGGCTGTGCTACATGCCGGAAGGCATCTTTACCCATGCAAATCTTGGATCTGCGCCACGGAAGAGCGCTGAATGCACGGTAGGCTGGATCGCCCACTACCTGATTGGCGGCACGTTCGCCATCGTTTTCGTTGCCTTACCCATTGGCTTCAGCAGCCGACGCTGCTTCCCGCTATCGGCTTCGGGGTTGTCACGGTTTTGGCGCCGTTCTCCATCATGCAACCCGCATTTGGGCTCGGGTTCGCCGCAGCAAAACTGTCAAATCCTACGCCGGCAAGACTGCGTACTTTGATGAATCATATGGTGTTTGGCATCGGTCTTTACCTTTATGCACTGTTAATCAGCTGGTTGCTATAAGTCTATTCGTAGTACGAACTCCGGCTAGGCCACCTGTCGGCGTGGCGAATGGCACAGGCTTGGCACAGTTTACTACCGCATCTTGAAATTCAGTTTCTACCTAAAGGGGTGACCGTTATGTCAGAAGTATCGACCTTCAGGCTCTACATCTTGAGAGCCATGTACGTGTTCACGGTCGTCGGTTTGTCGATCGAGAAGTTGCCAGCGCTCCTCCATCCGGCGAACCTGTCACCTGGGGACAGCGTGATTCTCAGCGTGCTCGGCGCGACTGCGCTCTTGGCGGTTGTGGGGATCCGTTACCCCATTAAGATGCTGCCACTGCTGTTCTTCGAGGTGGTGTGGAAGTCCATCTGGATGCTGGTTTTCGGGCTGCCTCGATCGCTTTCCGGTGGGCTGGATCCGAGCGTCAGCTTTGGGGGGACTGAAACGCTGATTGCCTGTCTGGTGGGCATTGTGTTGGTGCCACTCGCCATTCCGTGGGGCTACGTCTTCAAGCAGTATGTCCAGGCGCCCGGAGATCCGTGGGGGAAGCAGGTGAAGGCAAGGTTATTCAAGTCTAATTCCTGAATCTCATCACGACGATAAAGAAAATGGAGATAAATAAATGAACATCGACCAACAGGCGACCACCGATATGACCTCGTCGAGAAAAACTGCGTTTGTGGCGGGCGTGCTCTATCTGCTCACCTTTGTCTCGATCCCAACCCTCTCTCTCTACGGTCCGGTGCATGATCCGAACTATATTGTCAGCTTTGGCCCAGACACTCCCACGCTCATCGGGGCTGTTCTGGAGCTGATCGTGGCCCTCGCCTGCATCGGCACCGCAGTCGCGCTGTACTCGGTGGTCAAGAGGCAGAACGAAGGCGTCGCGCTGGGCTTCTTCGGCGCGAGAGTCCTGGAAGCCGCCACCATTTTCGCTGGCATTGCCTGCCTCCTTTCGGTGGTGAGTTTGCGACAGGCCGGAGCCGGAGCCTCTGGGTTGGTCACCAGCCAAGCACTGGTCGCCCTGTATGATCGATTGTTCCTCCTTGGGCAAGGTTTCATGCCCGCTGTGAATGCCCTGTTGCTCGGTTACCTACTGTACCAGTCTCGCTTAGTGCCACGGGTTCTTCCTCTGCTTGGATTTATTGGGGCGCCCCTGCTCCTAGCTTCCGACGCCGCTGTCGTGTTCGGTCTCTTGGAAAGGGTATCCGCACTCACGGGGATTGCAGCGCTCCCGATCGCTCTGTGGGAGTTTTCGTTGGGTGTCTGGCTTGTTGTAAAAGGCTTCAATCCATCTGCTGAGTAATCTTGCGGCAACGCGCCTACTAAGTACCTATCCGAATAACGGTTGCGGGGCCGACTACTACACCTGCGAATAGGCCCGGTCGCAGAGTTATTCGGATAGGCACTTAGCCTATTTTTTCGGGGGGATATGCAAAAATTCCCAAGGTGAGTACAATGACACACAAGATCGTGAAGCTCCCCAAGCACACCAGCACGGCTGCGTTCCAGGATGTGCAGCCGCTGTTCCAGCACCGTAGACGCACGGTGGTGGCGGTTGCCCTCGCCGCCCTCGTCGCCCTGCTCGGCGTGCTCGCCCGGCCCAGCCCACCCTCACTCTCGACGATGGTGACGGGCGATGCCGCGCTTGCTGCGCGAGTGCAACCGCTCTTGCACGGCGCGCTCGACCGGGTCAGCATCGCTATGGTCGATGGCAACGCCGTCACCTATGCCAACTTCGGGGCGAACGAACACACCGAGTACGAGATCGGCTCGCTTACCAAGACCTTTACCGCGTTGCTCTTGGCCGATGCGATCCGGCGCGGCGAGGTCACGGCTGACACAAAAATTGGTGCGCTTCTACCGCTCGCTGGCGCCCCGATCGCTGACGTGACCCTCGCTGAACTTGCAAGCCACCGCTCTGGGCTGTCAGCACAAGGCATGCAGCTCGACGATGCGATCCCGTTTGTGCTGCGCTACCTCAGGCACCAAAACCCCTTCATCCAGGATGTGGACGGGTTGCTCGCTATCGCTCGTAAGGCCACGCTCACTCATCGCGGTGGATTCGTCTATTCCAATCTGGGAGTGGCTTTGCTGGGGCAGGGTCTGGCTGCTGCCGCACAGATGGACTACGCCCGGCTCGCTCAGGAGCGTCTCTTTATGGCGCTTGAGATGACTGAGAGTAGCCTGCCCCTGACGGCTAAGCATCTATCGAGCGGCGCGCCCACCGGCTATAGCGCGGCGGGCATCGCCGAGGCGCCCTGGACCATCAACGGCTGGGCACCGGCGGGTGGCGTACGTTCGACTACCGCCGACCTGGTTCGCTATGCGCAGGCACTGCTCGATGGCTCTGCACCTGGCATCGACGCGCTCACGCCCCGTTGGCAGTTCGATGAACTACAAATTGGCTATGTCTGGATCACGCAGGAGTATCAAGGACACGCTGTAACCTATTCGAACGGCCTTACCGGAGGGTTCACCAGCAAGATCATCCTTGATCGCGCCAATCAGCGCGCAGTGATCATCCTTTCAAACACGGCAGCCCAAGTGGACGAGGCTGCCAAAAGCTTACTCATGGGAGAACACGCATGGATATCCTCGCCTTAGTTCTTTTCTTCGCCTTTGTTGCCCTGTTCGTGATGCGATCATGGAAGGCGTACGGCAGGCTGTCCGCCCGCGACCGCTGGGGCTTGATCACCAGCTTTGTCGTGGCGGTCACGACGTTCGTCCTTGCACCGCTGGTGATCAACTGGGTGATTGTGCCCACTGCCATCTGGCTCATTGCCGTCGCACTGCTTACGAGCGGGGTGGTCGGCGCGGTGCTGCGTTGGCCGGAGCTGACCTGGTTCACCGGCACACACCCCATCCGGCGCACGATTGGTCTCGGCGCCACACTGGTAATCTGCGCATTGATCATCGGCGTGGCCATGACCTGAGCAGGTCTTAGCGTATAGGTAGGTTTTCAACGTGATTATATCGGGAGTTCCACCAAAGGAACACAGCAGAAATGATACACTTCGCAATCGCAACAGAGAATAATTTGGGAGGATGTTAAAATGAAAGCAATTGTGGCAACGAAGTATGGCCCGCCTGAAGTTCTTCAACTCCAAGAGGTTGAAAAACCTACACCCAAAGCCAATGAAATTTTGGTAAGAGTGCATGCGACCACTGTAAACGCGGGGGATTATCGGATGCGAAGCTTCACAGTCCCGCCCCTCTTCTGGCTCCCGGCTCGCATCACTTTGGGTTTCACAAAACCCAAAAATCCGATCTTCGGCATGGAACTAGCCGGTGAAGTTGAAGCAACCGGTAAAGATGTAATGCGGTTTAAGGTCGGTGACCAGGTTTTTGCCTCGACGCTTGAGGAGAATTTTGGCGCTCACGCCGAATATAAATGTCTGCCCGAAGACGCGGCAGTGGTTACAAAACCGCAGCATGTGAGCGATGAGGAAGCCGCCACGCTTTCGATTAGCGCAAATACTGCTCTCTATTTCCTCAAGAAGGGCAACATTCAGCCCGGACAAAAAGTGCTCATCCATGGCGCTTCGGGTGCTGTAGGGACCTTTGCCGTGCAACTTGCCAAATATTTTGGTGCAGAGGTGACTGGAGTCTGCAGTACCACAAATGTGGAGTTGGTGAAATTGTTAGGCGCCGACCGGGTTATCGACTACACACAAGAGGATTTCACGAAAAATGGCGAGTGCTACGACATTATTTTTGATGCAGCCGGCAAGACGACCTTTTCACAATGTAAGTCCGCGCTAAAGGACAAGGGGGTTTATCTCCATACGGGCATGGTACTGTCAGAGATTAAGGGGCTGTGGTACTCCATGACAACCGGCAAGCAGGTCATCGGTGGGATAGCAGCCACAAGCACAGAAGCCCTCGTCTTTCTCAAAGAGCTTATGGGGTCGGGCCGGCTGAAGCCAGTCATTGATCGCTGCTATCCGCTGGAGCAGGTGGTCGAGGCGCACCGCTATGTCGAGCAAGGCCATAAAAAGGGCAATGTCGTCATCACAGTGGCACATAACCACGATACTAACAACACGCCGCAGTTGATAGCTGGGTGCTGAGGTCAATGTTTCTGGGCTGCGACCGGTTTCGGTTACTATTACACATTTTCGCATGGCTCTGGGAGATACCTAATCAAGGGCGAGGCGTTGACAACCCAACGTTCAAGCATGGTGGGTCTCGGCGACGCCGGCTTCCTAGATCAGCTCATCGGCGGAGAGCTGAAAGGGGGTTACCCCAAAGCGGCCCAGCGCGGCCAGAAATTCGGCGCGTGAGATGCCGGCGATCTCGGCGGCTTTGGCCTGAGAAACCTGTCTCGTCTCGTACCACTTGACCGCCGCAGCCAGGCGCATCTCGCGCAAGAACTCTTCTGGCTCCTGACGAAAGATTGCAAAAAGCTCACGTGGTAATTCCAGGGTGCGTTGAACGGTATTTGTCATAGGTTGATTGTGAAACGGGATCTCGCCTTTTTTGAGCAACTGAACCAGAAACGACGCAAAAATCTTCTTCCTCAAAACCCTGGCCAAGTAGGTCGATGCCGGAAAAAAGCGACAAGATTAACAGGTGGACCTCCTTGCGAGAATCGAGCGTATATGGGGGCTGCCCGTGCGATTGAGCGGCACGTCGGTCAAATCATCGGGGGTGAAGGGGTGGCCCAAGCGGCGCTCCGCGCAGGCAATGCACAGCATTCCGTCAATGCGGGGATTGATCTGCGCCCATATGTCATCTCGTAGCATGTATGTGTTGTTGGTGATGGTGGTGTCGATGCCGCAATCAATGCAGCGGAGCCGGCGCCGATCACCATACTCCTGTAGCACGCGCTCGCTGTTACCGTCATGTACGGTGAGCCGGACAACGCCTTGACGTAGCCTGGCTGCGGTGTGCTTGTACCGCCGCTCGGCTGTGGCTTAATGAACACCCTGATGGACGATCCGCACCTGGCTGCTGTGGCGACCTCGGCTGCGGACGACGGCGTAGGTCAGCGGTGAGCCTGTGTTGTGTTTGCCTCCTGGATTGCCGCCAGGATTGCCTGGCGTTGTAGTCGATCCATTTCTCGCCATCTTCGCACCCATCTACGTTTCAGCTTCTTGATCCTTTCCCTCTCTCTGTAGTTATCGCCTAACCAGCGATAGTCATGTAAGTGATTCGGCGGATCATAGTGCATCCAAATGACTTCAGTTGCCCTGCTGCCGCCGCGGGTGGTGGTTTGGATGGCGTCCTTATGCCAGCCGGTCAAGATGTCGTCGTAGATGTCGGACGGGTATCCGCTGATCATGACCGGGCAGGGTAGGGCTTTGAGCAGGGATAGCAGATCGACATGCTGGGCGACGGTGTATTCGTGGTTGTAGAGCGGGCGGTGTTGCTTGCGGGTGACAAAGAGATAGGGCGGGTCGCTGTAGACAAATTCATTGCCTGTGAACGGTGCGTGATAGCGTAACCACTGGTGAGCGTCGGCGTGGATAAAGGTGTATCGAGCATCGCCATTTCTGTATGTGGCTGCCCGGGGGGCACCCGCCTTTGGGCGCGGGCTATATCGTTGTGGTTGACGGTGTGTGCCGGCAGGTATCGTGGGGCCTGGTGATGTAGGCCCTCATCATCATCTTGGGCGGTGCTGGCCAACCTCGGCGTGGTTGGTGGTCGGGTGCCCTTTGGGCGCGGCTCATCGGCTGCATCGATGTCGCCGGCGGTAGGGTCCGAACGTGCCCACCAGTCGATCACGCTGGCATCGGCGTCTATGCCGATGTCGGATCGGGCGGGGCGCTTGAAGCGTAGGATCGCATCATGCCCCAAGTGGGTTGCAATGTAGGTGTCGTGGGGCGGGATGTGGTTGATGAGCCAGCGAAAGACCGCTCCTTTTCCTCCGGGATATGTGTCATTCATGCGTTATGCTCCGAAGTCCGTGTCCATCAGGCGGATATGGGGCGACGCATAGGGGACATAGACTGCGCCCAAGTTGGCGAAGCATTGAGCGAAGCGGTTGATGTTGGGGCCAAGATAGGTGACAACCGATCCTTTGGTGACTCCTCTCGCTTTCTTACCGGACGGCAAATAGTAGTTGGTGCGTGGTCGCAAAAGGCATATCGGGAAAATGGTAAGGGGCGCAAACCATGTCTCGGATGTGCTGGCGAAGGTAATGCAGCAGGCTTGCTCGATGTCTCCCGTTTGGTAGTGGTGGATCAGCTGAAGGGGTGGTTCATCCAAACGGACCTGGCGCGCCAGTCGTAGCGTAGGGCGTTGTCTGCTTTGGTGTAGATGCGGGCGGCCTGCACAACCTGGTTGGCGATGGCGCTGGATGCCGGGTCGAGGTCGATGCCGCCCATTGTGGCGCGCGCTGCCTCGATGATCTCGCGTGGGGTATACCAATCTGTGGTTCCCGATGTCTGGTTGATAAGCTGGGCGTTGTTTCTGTGGGTCATCGGGTAGGCTCTCCGTAGATGATGGGGAGATAGATTGGCGCATAGTGGTCGGGTTCAATCTCCAAACAGATGCCGGGTTCAATTTCGACTGTATGGGACGGGCACGGGTCGGGCTGGTCGACCGGTTGCCTGCTGCGACTTTGGGCGACGATGGCTTCTTCGATTTGTTGGCGATAGTGGGCGATGGCGACGTAATAGCTGGTCGTGTCTGAGACTGAGCTACTGGCTCCGGCCAGGGTGTTGTATTGGGCAACGGCTGGGCCGCCGCTGTCTCCGCCGCCGATCTGTGCGCCGCCCTGGGTGGCAAATTCGAGCGGGTACAGTTGGCTGACGTGTGTTTGCCCTAGTTGCAGGATGGGATTGCGTGGCGCGCCGGCTTGCTTTCCCCACCCCAAGATTGTTATAGGGTCTCCGAGGATCAGTGCGCCGGCGTCGAGCGGGATAAAGTCGATAGCCTCGGTGCGTGTGAGCGTTTCGGCCAGGCGGATCAGAGCGATGTCGTGGTAGCAGCAGTGGCCGAACTGGTAGCCAAAGGTGATGATCTCGGTAACGGTGATCCATCGCTCGTTGTCGTCTTGCTGCGAGGTGTTGTATTCGCCCACCTTGATCTTGGTGCGTTGTGCAACGCCGGCCAGCGTGGAGGTGATGGGTAACCCATTGATCTATGGGTCAAAGCAGTGGGCGGCGCTGAGCGCCCATTGGGGGTCGATCAGAGCTGCGCCGCCCACTGAGCCGTTGACTGCCAGGCGGGCCATATAGGGCGTGCGAGGGGCGTCCTGCCCGTCTACGATGGCGAACGCTGCTGAGCGCAAAGAGCGCGCCGAAGATCAGCGGGGTTAGAATGCGTTTCATGTTGTTGGTTCTTGGGTGAGTGGTCTTGAGCACTCCGCCCTTCGAGTTGGCACATGCGATTACGTGGGTCATGAGTTGGTTCCTTTGTCGGTCAGCGAGCGTTGGCCGACGCGTCGGCCACTGGCGTCGAGCAGATAGGCGGTCTGGTGTGGGACGCGCTGGATCGCTTCGGGTTGTAGTGAGTAGGTCATGGGCGGGTTGCAGGGTCCGCCGGTGATCTTGCCGATGCGGTCGGTTGCGTTGGCAGCGTAGGCTGTGATCTCCAACCCGGCGTCGATGGCTTGTTTGTAGGCGGTGTGTGACCCGGTGACGAGGGCGGTTTCGATGGTGATCTCCAACCCTGCGGCCCAGGCCATAGCGAGCCAGAGCAAGGGGATGGGCGACAGGGGGCATTGTCCCGGATGCGGCGATCCTGGTCGGTGATAAGGTCATCGAGGTGTCTGGCGACGGCTGTGGTATCGATGATGTCGGGGTCTAGCAGATGAGTGATGCTTTCTTGTGTGTTCATGTGATTGGTCTTCCGTGTAGATAGCTCAAACAAAATGGCGGGTGCCGGTTGGGCGTGTTTCAACGAAGATCGAAGGTTGTGTACACGCCGACTTGTACATAGCGTTTGGTGCGGATGCACCATGCCATAAGCGAGCGTTGACGCAGGATGGCGGGTAGACCATCTTGCCCTCTGCGTCTGATTTCTCGTTGTTGCTCTCCGGGCCACTCTAG
>QEUW01000367.1 GCA_003577005.1 Chloroflexota bacterium
AACTGCCGCTGCACCACCTGCCGTGTCGAATTCGTGAGCGGCGAGCCCGACAAGATGACGCAAGCCGAAAAAGACAAGCTGGCCGAACGAGGCCTGACCGGCGTGCGTCTCTCGTGCCAGATCCTCTGCGACCACGATATGACAGTACGCGCCATCAGCCGGCTCGAAGGCAGCGGGCGCCCCGACCCCGGCCCGCGACCGGAGCCGGAGATCCATCCCCAGCCGGTCGTCTGGGTCGAGAAATAGGCGTCACCACCCGACCTTTCAATACACAAGCACAGCGCGCCTGGTTGGCGCGCTGTGCTTGTTTTGATGCCCGGTTGAACTCAGAACTTGAGCCGATCATTCAACGGGTGATTGACCCCATGGCCCGATCAGCTACTACGCCTGGCTCGACGCGATAGGTTGCATAGAGCGGTTCGCCCTCATCGTTGCGATGCACCTGGCGCACCCCTCCTGGATAGCGGCGCTCCGCTTGCTCGAGGGCGTCCATCCGGTGATGGAGGGTAATGATAAGCAGGCCTTTGCCATCGTTTGCGTCAGGAGGAGGCAAATCGGCCAGCTCGACGGCGTCGTGCCGCTCGGTGTCGCGCGCCACAAAACGCATGACACCGTAATCAGCAAAGAGATTGGGTGCGCCAAAGAGATAAGAGCGATAGCCGTCGCCAGCGGCCACCATTTCGTGGGCAATGTTGATGGGGACGCTCCGCGCTGCATGGTCCGCATAGGTGACAAAGTAGGTGCGAAAATGAAGCACACCTAGGCTCACGGCAATCCCCACCCCGACCCAGATGGCCCCCCTACACGTCGTCTCGAGACCAGGACGCCTGGTCATATCGAAGACTTTCTGCACCAGCAGACCGGCCAACAAATAGACGGCCGGTACAATCAGGAGCAGACGCGGCCCATTGGGTGCGTCAGTGGTCAAAACACCGGCCAGCACTGTACCCAGACCCAGCCAGGTTAGGATCACCCACTCGTGGAAGCGCCGCACCCTCGCCACGGCCAATCCTAGGCCGGCCCAAAAGAGCAGCACCGTCACGGGGTCGAACACGGGGAGATCGGCCAGGTAAAAGGCCGACCGATCCCCGGAATCCACAAAAAATCCCACAGTACGGGTGAATTGTATCCAGAACAGGCGAGGGATGTCCGCCGGCCAACGGGCATCTGGGCCAAGCGTGTGGACCAATCCGTCAGGGGTGAAGACGCTGACGCCACGCACCCGGTTGAGAAAACCTGCGGTGTGGTCGCTGTAGTGGGAGGCCAGTGGGGCAAACGCTACGACCCCGGCTATTACCATCATCAAAAATGGGGCAAGAGCGATCCGCCTGATGCGCCAGAGATAGAACAGCGCGGTCGCGGCGACGATGGGCAACAGGCGCGAGCCGTAATAGAAATACTGGCTCAACCCAAGCACGAGACCGATCAACACGTAAGACAAAACCCGTGGCGCCCCAGCAGCGTCCGGCTCCTCAATACGCTGGTCACGATAAACGAGAAAGAAGAGCAACACCAGCGCAATCATAAACCAGACGCTTTCGATGTTGTTCAGCGCAATCCGGCTATAGTGAATCGGGAGATGCGAGATCGCCATCAACCAGCCGGCAGTCAGCGCCGCAGCTCGCCCCCACCCCAGACGAGCCACCCCATACAAGAGCGAGATACAGAACGCACCCACGATGGCGGACAAGATGCGTAGCCCCGCCAAGGTCTCCCCAAAAAGCCACATGGCGCCAGCCTGGAGATAATGGAAGAGGGTCGGGTGGTCTAGAAAGGCGGTGGAGAAAAAAGGCAGGGGCTGTGGGCTATAGACACCACCCGTTCCCCAGAGAGCGTGCAACGCCAATAATCCCATCTCTCCTTCGTCACCAGACATGGCCGGCAGGAAATCATTGAGCCGATAGAGACGGAGCGCCAACGCCCCTGCCGTGAGCAAGCCCATACTGAGCCAGTCCAGCCAGTCCCAACCGGGGCGAGGAGCCAGAAAGCGAGAGCCGGTCCCCTCAGATGAGCGATCATATAGCCAGCCGGCCACGAAGATGGTCAGCAAGCCAAGGAGCCAGAAATAGCCGCTCCAACGATCAAAGGGGTCACGTTGCGCCAGAAAAACAGCAACACCGGTGGCGCCGAGAGCCACTGCCGCCGCTAGCGCCCATGGTTTGATCACCAACTCTCCAATCGAGCGTACCAGGTGATCTTCATCCTCAGTTGTGGCGCGCCCGGCCAGACCGCTTGCCATGAGAAAGACACAGAGTGCGGTCAGCCCCAATCCGGCCAGGTTGCCGCTGAGGGCGCCAAAGAGCCCGGCCAGGAGTGCAAGTAAAAGCAGAAACAGTTGCATCGTTCTTCACTATAATATGCAAACGAAACTTACAGCGGGCATCTATTTGCCAATGATTCCTATTATACAGTACGCTATGCAGAATCAAGATAGCCTGGCCAACCCGTTCCCGCAATCAAGGGAGTCACCTATGTCACAAGCTCAAACTTTGCGCGGTATCTTTGCTCCGACGCTCACCTCGTTTCGGGCCGACCTCAGCGTGGATGTGGAACGCTGGGTCGTCCATTGCCAACACCTGCTCGCAACCGGCTGCCACGGTCTGTGCCCGTTTGGCACCACCAGCGAAGCCAATTCGCTGAGTATAGACGAACGGGTGGAGATGCTGGAGCAGCTTATCGCCGCCGGTGTTCCTGCCGGCAATCTGATGCCCGGCACCGGCACCTCTGCCATCCCCGACACGGTGCGGCTGACCCGCCACGCGGTGGGCGTGGGGTGCGCTGGTGTGTTGCTCTTGCCACCCTTCTTCTATAAAGGTGTCAGTGATGAAGGTATTTTCCGCAGCGTAGCCGAAGTGATCGAACGCGTTGCTGACAACCGGCTGCGCGTCTATCTCTATCACATCCCGCCGATGGCGCAGGTAGGCTTTAGCCTTGGCCTTGTGGAACGGCTGATCAAGACCTATCCGCAGACCGTAGTCGGGTTGAAAGATAGCTCGGGCGATTGGAAGAACCAGGAGGCGCTCCTCAAGGCGTTCCCCGGCTTTGCCATCTTTTCGGGCGGCGAACGGTTTTTGCTGGACAATTTACGGCTGGGTGGCGCCGGCGGCATCAACGGCGTGGCGAACACCATCCCCAACGTGCTGCGCAAGTTGTACGAAAACTGGCAAGGTGATGAAGCTGAGGCGCTCCAAGAGTGGATCGTCGAGTTGCGCAAGCCCTTCCAGGAGTACGCGGCCATCCCCGGTCTCAAACAGATCATCGCCCACTTCCGCCAAGACCCGGCCTGGACCACCGTGCGCCCGCCATTGGTGGCACTGCCATCAGACCAGGCAACCGCACTGGTGGCCGGCCTGGATGAGGTGAATTATCCGTGGGTGTAAACAGACAGGTATAACGCACCTTGCGGGCGCGTTATACCTTGGCAACTGCCGACAACTCAACCTGGTTATATGTCGCAAATGAACGGCCGGCCCACGAGTGCGTCCGGGCTTTTGGGCCGTTCTTTGGTCGGCCCCGCTTGTACTTTGTTTTTGGGTTTTACGAATTGCTTATTCTCATCTGATCCAAACTTCTGGGAGTAGCCGGTCCGCTTCTTGGTCTGGAAGACGTTCGTTGGCTACTTCCAGAAGACTTCGCCCGTGCATTTTTGAGAAGCCTAGGTTTTTCTGGGTGTGTCCGAAATTTGGGGCAGGCGGCCGACCTTCCAGGAAGGGGGCGAGAACCGTCTGGTCGAGCAACCGTCTTTGCCCCCTTCCTGGAAGGGGGTCGTGCAACCTCGCCCCTTTTTCTGGACGCACCCGGTTTTTCTTGATGTGTTGACAGCCCCACAAGATTCCCCGTATAATGGATAACAAGCGAGCGACAACAAGGCTTCTATTCTTCTGAACCGACCTCTGTCAGACGGTGAAGCCAGTGGCTTCATGACCGCTAGCTCCCCAGTCCTGCTTCATGGAGACGGAGTTTGTATTTCAACCGGCCAACCAATTCTGCCAGCCTGCCTGGTATGGCAAGGAAAGGAACCAAATGAACATTACTCTTACTACCTGCGGTCGATTGAGCCGCCGAGGATTTTTGCAGTTGGCCGGCGCATCTACAGCCGGTGTGCTGCTGACAGCTTGTGCGGCAACTACACCGGGCGAGCCGGCGCCGGTGCCAGATAGCGCCGAAGCTGGCGCCCCGGCCACAGCGGACATTACCATCGAATACATGATGAACGATGCCGAACTTACCGGCGCCGAGATCGAGCAATTCCAGGAGGCCAACCCCGGCATTCTCATCAACCGCATTGAACCAGACGCAACGAGCTACTTCGCCAGGTTGGCCGCCGGCACGCCGCCCGACATCTTCCGGCTACAGGCACCCCAATTCCCCCAGTTGTTGGCGCAGCGGATCCCGCTCAACCTCCAACCTTATATTGATGTCAGCGACGTGATCAAAGTGGACGACCTGGCGCCGGCCAACAACTATTATCGTTCCAGCGGCGGCCCGCTTGATATTGGCGATGGGGACGTCTACGGTATGGTGAAGGATTGGTCGCCCGACCTGACCATTTGGGCCAACCTGGACGTGATCGAAGAGGCGGGCCTCCCCGTCCCCAGCTTCACCGAGCCGATGACATACGAAGAAGTGCGCGGATACGCCGAGCAGATCGCCCAGTTCGAGGGGGATCGCGTGGTCATGCGCGGCTTCGACATCAACGCGCCGTGGATCGAGCGTATCTGGATGGTCTGGCTGGAAGGGCTGGAGAGCTCGCTGTTCAGCGATGATTTCACCCAGATGAACCTGGTCGAAAACGAGCTGGCGCAGGAGGCAGTCGAGTACCACTACCAACTGGCGGCGGATAAACTCAGCTCTAGCCCCATCAGTCCTAGCCCGTCGTGGCCGGGCCAGGATTTTGCCAATGGCGACCTCGGCCTGGTGCAATATGGCTTCTGGTTTAGCGGTGGCGTCCTGATCTGGGCCGATGAAGAGTTGCAGCCAAAGATCGATGAGGGCCGCATTGTCATGCTGCCCTCGCCCACCTGGAAGGGGGTCAAGCGTGGCCCGACGATCACCGCAACGGGATCGATCGTCACCGGCGCCACCCAACACCCAGATGAGGCCTACCGGGTCTTCGAATGGTACAACGCACGGGAACCGGCGGCAAACCGGGCGGCGAGCGGCTGGGGCGTGCCGGCGCTCAAGTCTATGTACGACAGCATCCCCAAAGAGGGGACCTATCGTTCGCAGGTGTGGGGCGTGCTCGAACAAGAGATGAATTTTGCCGATACGACGGTGCGCTTCAATCCGTACTTACAAGGTGGTGAACCGGGTGTGGTGGCCGGCCTCTTTATCCAGTTCTACGAACAGGCATTGAGGGGCGAAACCACCTTCGATGAGATGTTGCAGCGGATCGAATCAGAGACCAACCTCGCCATCCAGGACGGCATCGACCGCATTGGATAAAAACGAAAGGTAGAGCACAGATTTCACAGATCAACACGGATTTATATCTGCCACCCGTGTTGATCTGTGAAATCCGTATTGTATTGTCAAAATCACGATGGCAAACTTAGCACAAGCCGGTTCACCCGCGTACGGGGCAAAAGCAGAGCGGTCACTGTGGCGGCGTCTGCGCACACGCCGCGCCTCGCGTGTGATCGCTTTTTACGCAATGATCAGCCCCTGGCTCATTGGCTTTATCCTCCTCGGCATCGTGCCGCTGGTGGTGGGCTTTATGACCTCGTTCACCAACTATGACGGCATCAACGTCGACAGTGTCAAGTGGGTCGGTGGGCGCAACTACAGCCGCATTTTTCAGGACTCAGAGGCGCTCTACTCGTTCCGCCGCACGCTCCTGTGGAGCGCGCTCAATGTACCCCTCTGGTTGATCGCCTCCTTCTCTCTGGCGTTGATCTTGAATCAGGGGATTCGTGCGCGCGGTTTTTTCCGCACTCTCTTTTATCTGCCCAGCATCATCCCGGCCGTAGGCGCGGTCTGGGCATGGCGGCTGTTACTGGACCCCAATAACGGCGTTGTGAACGCCGTTATCAGCGTCTTCCGCCCCGGCACGGCCATCCTCTGGACCACCGACTATGCGCTGCCATCGCTGACGATGATTTCTGTCTGGCAAGGGGTGGGCGTGGGCATGGTCATCTTTCTAGCTGGTCTACAGGGCATCCCGCGCGAGTTGGAAGAAGCGGCCCATCTTGATGGCGCGTCGACACTGGGCGTCTTTCGCCATGTGACGATCCCGCTGATGACGCCAGTGATCTTTTTTCAACTCGTGCTCGCCATTATCGGTTCGCTGCAACAGTTTGCGCTGCCCATGTTGCTAGCCGGCGGGCGCATCGGCTCGGTGCCGCCGCGTGCGGCCTACTTCTTTGTCGTCCATGTCATGCGGCAGATCTTTACCTTTGCCCGCTTTGGCTATGGGCTGGCGCTCATGTGGGTGTTATTTGTCATCATCGTCATGTTGACGCTGGTCATCTTCCGCTCCAGCCGCTATTGGGTCTATTACGAAGTCGATGTAGCGGGAGAGAAACGATGACAACGAAGATGCTCACGCCGCAGGCCCAGCACGACCGCAGGCTCAAACGATTCCGCTCGCTGCTTTCCTATGTGATTCTGTACCTTGTCACGTTGGTAATCACGATCCCGGTGATCTGGATGATCCTCTCTTCGCTCAAGTCGGAGCCGGAGTTTACCCGCTATCCGCCCGTAATTCTGGCCGACCCCATCCGGTGGGACAACTATTGGCGGGCGATCACCTGGATCCCGTTCTTCCGTTATACGTGGAACTCCACTTTTCTTGCCACCATGTTCTCGACGCTGACGGTGTTTACCAGCGCCATGGTGGGCTTCGCCTTTGCCCGGCTGGAGGCGCCTGGCAAGGCCAAACTGTTTGCCATCGTCGTCTCGCTGTTGATGGTGCCGGCCATTGTGACCATCATCCCCCAGTTTGTGATCTTTGCCCGTATTGGGCTGACCAATAGTTATTGGCCCTGGTTTCTCTGGGGGATCGCTGCTTCGCCGTTTCATATCTTTCTCTTCCGCCAGTTCTTTACCGGCATTCCCAAAGAACTGGAAGACGCCGCCGAAGTGGATGGGGCGGCGCCCTTTCGTGTTTTTTGGCAGATCTTTCTGCCCAACGCCAAACCTGCGCTGGCGACCTCGTTTATCCTCAACTTTGTGGGCGTCTGGGGCGACTGGGTAGCGCCCGTGATCTACCTCGACGATGCCAAGACCACACTTGCTGTCAAACTGGCGACACCGACCTACACCAATCCAGGCGACGTGAGCGGGCAGATCTTTGTCACGCTGACGCTGGCTGCCGCCATCATCTACACGATTCCTCCTGTCATCATGTTCTTTTTGGCGCAGAAGAACATCATGGAAGGGGTCGTCACGACCGGGTTGAAGTAGCTAAAGAGTATGAAGCCTTACGTTGATTGGTAGCGCTACGACATCGTC
>QEUW01000368.1 GCA_003577005.1 Chloroflexota bacterium
CTGCCTGCTCTCCGGCGACCGGTGGATCGACTCACCCTCGGGCCGGTCATAGCCACCGTCGCCCAACGCAGCCCGCAGCGCATGGCGGAGGTCGCGCGGCTTGATCTGGGATGCTTGCAGCAGCTCAAGCAACTGCGTCGCCTCCGCCTGCACGACCGGCGTCTGCACCGCCGGCAGCCCCAGCATCTGCAATGTGCGCGCATCGAGCAGATCCTCCAGCTTGGTCAGCCCGCATACCAGGTGGTCAGGAAGGATGAATTCGTGCCTGGCCTGCGCAGCCTCCACCGTCGCCGCCATCAGCGCCAGCGCAATTCCAAAGCTTGTCTGGGACATGGAACTGCTCCTTTCACCGCTGTTGCTCGGCGGCGATATGCGCCGATACGATCGCCGGATTTGTAGCGTGGTTCAGGTTTCATGATGCTCTATGGTAGCACTGAGTCGGGCGGGGTTCAAGTAATCACAATTTTTCAGGGTCTGCTCTACGTCTGGGGATTGCAGGTCATCGCTTCCGGCGTGACACCGCTGGTCCGAGGTGAGCTTGTCACGCCGGAGGCGATGGCCTACGAATGATTAAAGAATTTAGGGTTCTACCGGTTTTAGCGGGAATTAGGATACGCGGAGTTCGCACGCCCTCGTGCCGGGGCCCGCTGGGCGCGTTCGCATGAGGGCGTGCGAACTCCGCATTCCGATCATTCGTGGAGAGCCGAATTTAGTTGAAAGGTATTTACGATGAATCTACGTCAGTTCTTGTTGCTCTTTATCTGTAGTCTGGTCACGTGGTGGGTAGGGATAGGCTTGATGCCGCTGTTGCCGATCTATGCGGCCACCCTGGGCGCCACGCCAACGGTGGTGGGGATATTTCTGGCGTTCAGCTTCTTTACACTCGCGCTCGGTACGGCCTCTGCCGGGTGGTTGGCGCGCAAGCTATCCCGGCGCACGCGCTTGCTCACGCTGCTGAGTCTGGCGGGAGCAACTGCCGCTGCCCTGCTTGGCCTGGCAACCCAACTCTGGCAAGTGGTCTTGCTGGTGGCTGCGATCTGGTTTATCAGCGGCGTCTCGCTCGTCCTGGTGGGGGTGCTGGCCGGGCTGGCTGCCACCAGCCATGCGCGGGGGCGGGTCTTTGGCTGGCTGTCGGCGTCGGTGGCGCTGGCCGGGGTGGTCGGCGGGCTGGTCATGGGGCCGCTTGCCGAGCGCTGGGGCTATCCGGCGCTCTTTGGCCTGATTGCGGTTACCTATTTGGTGCAGACCCTGTCAGCCCCGTTTATCGCAGAACCCGCGCCGTCATCGGCCTCCCCAGCGCCAGCCAAACGCAAGCAGCAGTGGCACCCATCCGGCGTCTTTGTCTTTCTCCTTGCTGCCAATGTCTGTTACAGCATCGGCAGCTTTGTCGCCGGCATGGGCCGTTCGCTGGCGATGGACCAGGCCGGTTTTGGCATCAGCGCCATCTCGGTGGTAGCCGGTGTGGGCAGCGCAGCCGGTCTGGTGGCGATGCCGCTGGTTGGGCGCCTGTCCGACGGCGGCAACCGGTTGCTGATGCTGGCGCTAACCTATGCGCTAGGTGTCTTAGCGTTATTAGGGATGGTCTACGCCGGCTCGTTGGCGACCTTTTTAACGGTGGCGGCGCTCATGGCGGCGGCCAGCGCCGAACGGGCCGTCGCCAGCGCTTTGGTCACCGACCTGGCGCCGGCAGGGGCGCTCGACCAGTACATGGCCCAGTTCGACACCGTACGGTGGGCCGCCGGTGTCGTCGGTTTTGCCGGCGCCGGATATTGCGTCGAGGTGGCGGGCTTGACGGCGACTTTATTGTTGGGAGCGGGGCTGGGTGGGCTGTCGATTGCCTTGCTGGCCGTTGCCGGGTGGTTGCAACGCCGGAGGGAGTATGAATCCTTCTGTTCACTTTGGGTGGCGCCAAGCAAGTAGCCCTGGGGAACTCCCAAAGTGAACAACCGGCTTTGGTATGCATAAGGAAGAGTATGAACATTGAATTGGAGAAGAACATGTTTGACCCGTATCTCGGCCAACATCTCTTTGAAGAACACGAACGCAGAGTTTGCGCTCTCCAGTGGGAACGCGTCGCACTCAAGGCCAGAGCAGAACGTACCAACGCAATGGCTCAGCTGGCGGGCAAGTGCGTTCGTCTGGCCGTTGGCCTGGCGATGACAACCTGGCGTTGGGGACGGAGCACGCTGCACCGGACGCCTCCCCCGCCCCGGCATCCCGTACGCCTGGACGCCAAATAGAGAGATTGATTAGCGTATGAAACAAGAACAGAATAAAAGGAATTTTGTTATGCAACGTTTGATCGGTCAATGGAGCGCACGGCGGTCACAGTCTAACCCAACGAGCGTCACCGTGCGCCCACTCCAACCTGACGATGCCAGCCTGATCTACGCCATGCACGGGCGGCTCTCGCCAGAAAGCATCTATTATCGCTACCTCCAGCATCGACCCCCGACGCTCGATGCAATCGCCACGCTATATCGCCTTGATCCGGCAACAGGGGCAGGTTTTGTGGCGACGGTGCAACAACAGGACGAAATCATCGTGGGTGTTGCCTGCTATGTGCGCGAGACGTACACAGAACCCCCCACCGCCGAACTCGGCATTCTGGTCGAAGATCGATTCCAGGGGCAAGGGGTCGGCCGTCGCCTCTGGCAGCGGATACAGCGCCACGCCCAGACGCACCAGATTCACCAGTTGCGCGTCTTGGTTCACCCCGGCAATCAGCGAATGCAACGCTTGTTGCGCGGTAGCGGCTTGTCCTATACGACAAGCACATGCGACGGGGTACACGAATACCTGGTTGCGCTGGATCTGCGCTCGCACTCTGCGCTGCCGCACCCTGTTCCTGCGGAGACAACGCCAATAGAAATAGGGCCCAGCCCGCGCGACCAACTTGCCTGGTATTGACTTCATAGCCTTTAGCCGTTGACTGGGCATAAGCTTGCGCCCTTTTCGAAAGGTACTTGAATTCAGCCGTTGTAAAACGCATCGGTGCTGAACTCATGCCATTGCTTACCGCCCCACCGGCATTCAAGCATTATGAAGCGACTATATTTGAAAGCGGTTAAAGTCGAGCGGACAACCTTCAAAGGAATTTAAGAAGATGAACCAGCAGAACAGTACAAACCAGCCTTTGCTGAATATCAGCGCGCTGATTCGCTCACTGAGCATGTGGCTGCTCGTCTGGGGTGCTGCCGTGCTCTTTGCCACCTATCAGAAGCAACCCGGTTTGATCTGCCTCACCCCCATGGCCTGGCTGTTGGCGCTCCCGGCTGGGTGGAACTATGTGGCCTTTGCCCACGGCAACCCTGGCCGGCAACCCTTCGTGGCCGGCGCTATCTTGGGGGCGCTGCTCGGTCTGCTCTATGGCCTGCTCTTCTTTGGTATCGCCGCCTTTGGCATGCCTGTAGGGTCAGACCCAAGCGAAATTGCCAAAATGCAGAACATGGTCATCCTCATGATCGGGGGTGGCACGGTGATCGCCGCGCTGCTCAGCGGCTTTATGGCCTACCGTGCAGCATTCTTGCAGCGGCGCGGGCGAGCGCTGCCTGCGATCAGCGTGAAGTAACGTCAGCAAGAGGTATGTCGCCTTCCTTGTAGTGTGGACTTCAATGTGGCTGAAGTCCACACTACAACCGGTAGGTGATAATGATGATTTAACGTTTACCATGTAGACTATAGGTAGACCCTATCACGTTTCGACCTTGCGCAACCCGAAACAAGTAAATCATACGACTTACGCAGCGCCTGACGCGTGCCGGGAGAAGATTCACACTCAATCCTGTCACGCTCAGTCAAGGCTTGCGTACGTCCTAAATCATTGAAATAGACAACAGAGACAGGAATCATCATGCACACAGAGAGAGTGGCCGGCATTCCTGTGTTATGGGCAGGAGCCGGTAGAGATGCTGAGCGAAAACTGGTGATTTGGCTGCCCGGCTTCACAGATGAGAAAGAGAGCGTCACAGAGTATCTGGCGGATCTGGCTGCGGCCGGTTTTGTCGCGCTCAGCTTTGACCCGGTCGACCACGGCGAACGCAGCCATCGCTCGATCCGCTCCGTCGCGGACGCGACGAGTGGGCGCTTTGTCAGTGTGACCGATGGCAAGCTCTACCGCCATTTTTGGTCGATCTTGGCCGAGACAGCCGAAGAGGTGCCGCTGATGATCGATTGGGCGGTCGAGAAACTGGGTGTTGCGCCCAAGGTGGGCATCGGCGGTATCTCGATGGGGGGCGATATTGCCGTGACCGCAGCCGGCTTAGAGCCGCGCGTTGGGGCCGTAGCGGCTTGTATCGCCACCGCAGATTGGCTCAAGCCAGGCTCCATCTACCAGTTGAGCGCGCCCAATCCGATCATTCAGGCGCAGTATGAACGTTACAACCCGCTTACCAATCTGGCGCGGTATCAACACTGCCCGGCGATTTCCTTCCAATGTGCTGCTGATGATCCGATAGTGCCACCCGATGGCGCCGCCCGGTTTGCGCAAGCCCTTGCGCCGGTCTATGCCGCCTGTCCTGAGAGGCTTGCGATTGATGTAGAAGCTGGGGTCGCTCATCAGTCGACACGGACGATGTGGCAAAATTCACTTCAATGGTTCAAGAGGTTTTTATGACCAATCTTTTCATCATCAAACGCATAGTGGCGGTAGGGATAGCGGGTATCGTGCTACTTGCCGGCGCGATCCTGCTCCTCAGCACCCCCAGTCGGTCTCTGGCTGCACCCCTGGTGGAAGAGCCAATCAGCAGCGATCCCCACCAGGGCGCGGCCGATCCGGCGGCGCCGCGGCTATGGGCAGTGATGGCTGAGGTGGCGGGCGAGGATGCGGCCAACAGCCCGCACGCACCGATCGAGACCACTTTGCTCGATTTCCAACTGCCCGGCACCCAGCCCGGCGGGTTGAGTACGCCTCTGGCCGCCCCATCTAACTGTTCAGGCTGTCACGTCAATCATATCGTCGATAACTTCGCCGGCTCAATGATGGCAAACGCCGCCCGCGACCCCATCTTTCGGGCGGCGCTCCAGGTGGCAAACAAAGATGCCAAGTTTGGGGGCGACACCTGTATCCGCTGTCACGTGCCCAACGCCTGGCTCAACGGCCGCGCTTCGATTGCCAATGACCCTAGCTCCACCGATGGGCGGCTGATCAACGCCGAGGATTTGCAGGGCGTCGCCTGTAGCACCTGCCACCGGCTCGTGCCGCCGGCCGCCACCACTGGCGAAGCCGCCGGTGATGCAGCAGAGCGCGCCGCATTGACCGGCCCGTTTATCACTGGCAGCTCGGCCTATATTGTGGATCGCAACGATGTACGCCGCGGCCCGTTTGACATCGCCGCGGCCCCGCACGCAGTGGCCCAATCGAGCTATTTGCAATCCGCCGAACTGTGCGCTACCTGTCACGACATCGACAATCCGCTGCTCACTTTTGATGCGGGAACAAATGAGTTCAAACTCAACGATCTGGATGCCCCGGCGGGTGTGGATGACCGCCTCTTCCCCATCGAACGGACCTATAGCGAATGGCAGGCCAGCACCTTTGCCAATGGCGGCGTCAGCGGGCTTGACTATCCAGGTCTCAAGCGCAGCACCGGCACGCAGAATGGTCCCATCACCGTCTGCCAGGATTGTCACATGCCGATGGTCAGTTCCCCGCTGGCGAACGGGGGGCCGATGCGCACTGTGGGCCTGCACCAGTGGGCAGGGGGGAGCGCGGCCTGGCAAGATGGCATCGTCAAGGTGTGGGAGAATGTTGCCGCTGACACCGGTTTTAACAAGACCCAGACGACCATCGACAAAACCCTGGGCACAGAGATGCTCCAACGCGCTGCCCAGCTCGATGTGGCGATTGTCAACGGCCAGTTGGAGGTGAAGATCACCAACAACACCGGCCACAAACTCCCCACAGGCTATGCCGAAGGCCGCCGCATGTGGATCGAAATCTACCAACTGCGCGGGGCGACGCCGGTCTTCACCTCTGGGCTGATGGCTGGTGTGGTCGGGCCATTGATCGACGACCCTTATCTCAAGAAATATGAGATCAAACTTGGTCTCACCGAGTCCCACGCCCAGAATATCGGTCGCCCCGAGATTGCGGGCGAGGGGTTTCACTTTATTCTCAACAACGAGGTTGTTGTCGATAGTCGCATCCCCCCACGTGGTTTTAGCAATGCCGCCTTTGCTGCTCGCGATATGCAGCCAGTCGGCGCAAGCTATGCGGATGGCCAGTATTGGGACACGACCTATTACCCCATCCACCCCGAAGCCGACCAGATCAGCGTGCGCCTGATGTACCAGACCGCCACGTCGGAGTATCTCGACTTTTTGGCGAGCGAGGCCAACTTTACCGTCAGCGACGCCGTGCGCGGGGACACCAACTGGGGGCAAATCATCGCCGATCTGCGCGGCCAGAACATCGGCAAACCAGTGGTGATGGCGGCCAAACACCTCTTTATCCCTCGCCAGTTTGTAGCCCCAAGCGGGACCGACACCGGAACTTGCACCGATGCGGCGCAACCTTGCCAGACGATCACCTACGCCCTGAGCCAGGCCGTCGACGGGACTGAAATCCGCGTGGCCGCCGGCACCTATGCCGAGCAGATCCAGGTCAGCAAACCAGTCTCGCTGACCGGTGGCTTCACGCTGACCAACTGGATCACTCCGTCGTGGACAGCCAACCAGACGATCCTGGATGGCCAAAATGTTTACCGGCCGCTCACAATCAACGCCGATGGTGTGCGGGTCGATGGCTTTATTGTCCGCAACGGCAATGCGACCGCCAGCGACGGTGTGGGCGGCGGCCTCTTTATCGGCTCGGTCAACGTGGTGGATCGGGCGACGCTGGTCAATCTGCGGCTGGAAAACAATGTCGCCAGCACCGTTGACAGCGGCCAGGGCGGCGGCCTGGCGGTGGCGATGGGCAACACTTTCAACATCACCGCCGAATTGACGCTTAGCAACGTCACCGTGATCAGCAACACGGCCTCCACCGGCAGTCTCGGTTCCAGTGGCGGCGGGATGAGCATCCGGGCGGAAGGCAATTCCCGGCTCAATGTCGAAATGGCAAACGTCACCGTACAAGAGAACACAGCGGGCAACGACTTTAGTTCGAATGGCGGCGGGATGGTGCTCAGCCTCAACGGCGGCACGGCCCGGTTGCGCCAGACGCGCATCCTCGGCAACCACGCCGCTCGGATCAAGACCGTTTTGGGTGGTCCCAGCCGGGGTGGCGGTATCTTTCTGAACAACGGCAACCTCTCACTGGAAAATGTGCTGATTGCCAAAAACGACGGCGAGCGCGGCGATGCGCTGTGGATTGAGTCGGGCAACAGCCCCAGTAGCACGGTGGCTATGAACTATGTCACCATCGCCGACAATTCCCGCGTGGCCGGCGACGCTGCCGCAGCCGTG
>QEUW01000369.1 GCA_003577005.1 Chloroflexota bacterium
CTCCTGCGGCCACCTCCCGGAGGTCTTTGTTCGGCTGCCCCAAATTTCGGGCACACCCTGGGCTGCCACCCAGTAGGGGAGCAAGGTTCAGGTGGCAGCTTGCTCTATCGATCAACTGTGATATACTGACTACGGGTGCGGTGCATGGCCGGCGCTCCGCATCACACCCGATCTCATTCAAACCAAACTGTGAGGAACCAAAGCGATGAAAGTCTTGATCACCGCCCCCTATGTACACCATTTCCTCGGCGAGTGGCAAAAGGAGTTTCCGCAAGTAGAGTTTGTCAGCGGCCAGACACCCGAAGAGATGCGCCAGGCAGCCGCCGACGCCGAGGTAGCCTTTGGGCCGGTCAACGCTGACCTGCTGGCGACCGCTCCCAAGCTGCGTTGGATCCAGTCGGGCAGCGCCGGGGTCGAGTGGATGCAAAATGTACCCGCGCTGCGCGAGAGCGACATCATCGTCACCAATACGCGCGGCGCCCATGCCACCACCATCGCCGAGCACACCTTTGGGATGCTCATCTATCTGACGCGTAATTTTGCTCAACTGTGCGACGCCCAGAAGCAGAAGGTGTGGCTGCGGCCGCCCGAAATTCGCCCCTGCACCGGCCTGGTAGGGATGACCATGGGCATTATCGGGCTGGGACAGATCGGTCGCGCGATTGCCAAACGCGCCCAAGCTTTCGAGATGGAGGTCATTGCGGTGGATGCGCACCCGGTGCCCAAGCCGGAGTATGTAGCCGAGGTCCGCCTGCTCGACGGGCTGGACGACCTCATGCGCCGGTCGGATGTGGGGGTGGTCGCCACCCCCATCACGCCCGAAACGCGCGGCATGATCGGCCCGGCGCAGTTGGGTCTCATGAAGCCCGGTTCCTATCTGCTCGTCATGTCGCGTGGGGGCATCGTGGATGAGCCGACAGTCACGGCGATGTTGCACGATGGCCGGCTGGCTGGCGCCGGGTTTGATGTCACCGCGGTCGAGCCGCTGCCGGCGGAGAGTGAACTGTGGAGCGCGCCCAATGTCATCATCACGCCGCACTGTTCCCCTTCGTCGGGGCAGACACGCGCCAATGTTGTGGCGATCATGAAAGAGAACCTGCGGCGCTATCTGGCCGGCGAGCCCTTGAACAATGTGGTCGATAAGAAGTTAGGTTACTGAGTTCTGAGGGACGGTTGGCCGATGATTGGTCAGTACACGTGAAAACGCTGTTTACCAATCGTCGATAGCCGCCGGTTACCGCTATCGACAAGGAGGAAGATCCAATGCCACGCCGTCCTGCCCGTCGTGGGCTATCCGAGTTGCCCCAGAGCGATGGCGCCTGGCACGTCGCCATCCATCATCTGCGTGTTTGGGTAAAGCCAGAGGATGAGACGCCGACGCGACCGTGGGCGGTGCTGGCGCTGGATCTCTCCAGCATGATGATCCAGCACACTACCATCCTGCCCGTCTATCCTGAACCATCGTTGGTGGCCGAATTTCTGGCCGAAGCCATGCGCCGCCGCGATACAAGCGTCAACATCAAACCGCACCGTCCCGCTACGATCCAGTTCGAGGATGAGACTCTTGCAACGGCACTGACCCCACAGTTGGAGGCCATCAACGTGGCCGCGCGCCACGCCGCGCGACCGGAAGCAGTCAAGAACATGATCGATGGCCTGGAAGAACATCTGCGAGATGGACCTGAGCCAAAGGGTTTGTTAGAGGTGCGAGGGGTCAAGCCGCCGCAGGTGGGTGGTCTCTTTGCAGCAGCAGCCGACTTTTACCGGGCGGCTCTGTGGGATCGACTCACCGACCGGCACGTTTTTGCGGTAGAGGTGCCGGAGCTTGCCCTCAAGCACTTTGTGATCGTTATGGGCGGTGGCGGCATGGAGTATGGGTTGGCGGTTTTCGAGCAGTGGGACGATGTGGAGCGTATGTTTGAGCCGGCCTTTGACATGTTCGACCACATCCCCGCCAAGGGCGCCCGTGCGCTCAATTACAACGAAATCACCATGGTCCCCTTTGCCGACCTGGATGCCATCGAGGAGTACGGTTGGGAGGTCGCTGCCGAAGACGCCTATCCTGTGCCCATGATCTTTACACCCAAAGGTGAGGTGCGGCGGCCCCAGCGCAAACAGTTGCAATGGTACGAGGCAACGCTGCGCGCCTTGCCGATCTTTGTGCGCGACCACCTCCAGCCGGACGGCGAGGGAGACTTTGCGCCGGCCGAGGCGACCATCTCCGTTGCGACATCGAGCGGCGAAATGGCAGTGCGGATCACCTACCCGGGCGGCGTCCTGCCGGACCTGGAAGAACTGCCCGCCGATGCGATGGGCTGGATGGCCGATGAGGACGAAATAGAGGCGCCCGACCGCCGCGCGATGGAAGGGATGTTGAGCTCTTTAGGTATTTCTTTGGGTGGCAGTCGCAAGCGTAGCGCCGTCGACCAGGCGCAGGAACTCATGTACCAGGCGTGGGAAGAGCGGAAGCCAGCCCGGCGCATTGCCCTGGCGCGCCAGGCGCTCGACATCTCGCATGATTGCGCCGATGCCTATGTGCTGCTGGCCGAAGAGGAAGCCAAGACGCGCGGCGATGCCCTGGCGCTCTATGAACAAGGGGCCGCCGCTGGCGAACGGGCGCTGGGTAAGAAGTATTTCAAGGAGAACGCCGGCTACTTCTGGGGGCTGATCGAGACGCGGCCCTACATGCGCGCCCGCGCCGGGCTTGCCAACCTGCTCTGGGATTTAGGGCGCCACGAGGAGGCCCGCGACCATTACCGCGAACTGCTCCGCCTCAACCCCGGCGACAACCAGGGCATCCGCTATAGCCTGCTCAATCTGCTTCTGGACATGCAGCACGACCAGGAGGCCAGCGCACTCATCAAAGAATACGCCGACGATGCGATGGCTGAGTGGGTCTATACACAGGCGCTCCTCGCCTTTCGCCAGCAGGGGGCCGGCGCCAAGGCCAACGCGGCATTGCGCAAGGCCGTGAAGCACAACCCCTATGTCCCGGTTTATCTTACCGGCAAGAAGAAGATCCCTACGCGACTGCCCCCCTATATCGGCTTTGGCGACGAGAACGAGGCCGTCCACTATGCGTCCAGCTATCTCAAACATTGGCGCCGCACGCCGGGAGCAGTGGAGTGGTTGAAAGAGATGGCGAAGTGAACGGAGAACGTAGAATGTAGAATGTGAGTTATCCGGCAAACCGAGTGATGAAACCGGGGCCGCCCATGTACATGCCGCCGTCGACGTTGACACAGAGGCCGTCGGCGTAAACAAAAGGCTCCGTGACCTGGGCCGCGGGTTTCCCGGTCATATAGGGGATAGGCGTGTGGCCGTGGATGAGCTGGGCAGCGCCGAAAGCGGCGAGGAAGGCGGAAGCAATGCTGGCGCCTTCCCTGTGGTTTTCAAAAAAAGCCAGCCGCTCGGTAAAGGTTTCGAGCAGACTCTGCCAGACAAAAGGGTCCTCGCTTTTGAGCAACTCTGTGATCACCTGGTTGACTGCTGCGGGCGTCTGGCCTAACTCAGCATAGAAAAGGGCATCGGCGTGGGTGAGCAGACGACTGCCAATCTGCGTCACCGCCGGCAGAGTGCGGAGCCAGGCAACATGCTCCGGTCTCAGCCCGTCCAGGTCGCGCTGGACCCCTCCATTTTGCTGCCAAAGTTCGCGAAAGGTATAGTAGATTCCGTCAAAACGGTGGTCGCCAAAGAGGTGGGCAGCAAGCAACAAGACTTCGTGGTTGCCCAATAGCGTAATCACCTGGCCCTCAGCGCGAGCGGCCTCCTGCTGTAGACGCATCACCAGTTCGATACAGCGGAGACCGTGCGGCCCACGGTCACAATAATCACCCACAAAACAGAGTGTGGCGTTGTCGCCGCTCCAGGCCAGTTGCCGGTTCACCAGGCCGGCCGTGCGCAGGAGCCTGTGCGTCCGGTCGAGCTGGCCGTGCAGGTCGCCGATGACAAAGGTTGTGGTCATTATGTGCTCCGCGTCAGGTAGGCCATCGTCATCAAATGGCGCCTTTGTTGCCTGCTTCTCGTATTGATCTCATACTACTTTACTTGACCTTGTCTGTCCAGAATTGAATCTGGTAACTGGGTCCATACAGTGCCTTTGAGTACAGTCAAGCATCACTTCCATAATAGCTGCGACGGTCTGGATGCCCACAGCCATACCGCAGTTCTTGCCTGCATCAGGTCGCACAGTCATCTCTAATTGACATTACTAGTGGGCCCGACTGCTGGTTCCTTCGCCGGTCCTAAACTATACCTTTCAAGCCATTGTTGAGTGCATGACAGTACACTTCCCATTCCGCTACCGGTCTGAATCTTCAGCTAGCCCGATCCACAAAATCTTGGTGAGGACGGATTCAAAAAACAGGAGATGATTTATGTCTATCTTTACATCTGTCCAGCCGGGTGGATCGCCGACCGCCCTGGTGCGACAGCACCCACTGGTTGCCTACTTTGTGCTGGCCTTTAGTGGGACCTGGTTGTTCTTTGCACCCATCACGCTCTCGCAGCGTGGACTGGGTGTCCTACCGGTCGAGTTGCCCGATGTGGCTGCGTTTCTCCTCTACTTTCTGGCGACCTACACCGGGCCGTTTTTGGCTGCATTTTGGGTGACCCGGATGGTGGAGGGCAAGGACGGTGTGCAGCGTTTATGGCGACGCTTGGTTCAGTGGCGGGTTGGGATGCAGTGGTATCTTGTCCTGTTCCTTGGCTATCCGGCCTTGGTGCTGGCAGGTGTGGCGCTGTTGGATGGCGGTCTTTCTCTGAACCGTCTGCTCCAGGGTTGGCCGCTGCTTATCAGCGTTTACCTTCCAGGCATTTTGTTTGGCATCTTCTTTCCATCTTTGGGTGAAGAGACTGGCTGGCGTGGATTTGCTTTGCCCCGTCTGCAATCTGTGTATGGACCAGTGGTGGGTAGCCTGATTCTCGGCGTGCTTCATGCGCTATGGCATCTGCCGGCCTATCCTGTGCGCGGGCTCTTCGCCGATGCCGGGTGGGATACCACTCTGTTCATCGCCAATAGTCTAGCTATCGTCACGGCCACCATCGTCTGGACCTGGCTGTTCAACAACGCTCGCGGCAGCATCTTCTTTGCCATCCTCATTCACGCCACGAGCAATGCGACCTCAGCGCTGGTTCCGCAGTGGTTGGGTGGGCAGGGTGGTGATCTCTGGGCATTGGCCAAGATCTTTGGAGTGACGGCGCTGTTTCTGATCTTCTTCACGCGCGGGCGTCTAGGGTATGATCGCTTGCCTCAGTCGTGATCATCTCGCTAATCTGTGCTGTCGATTGGGCTCCATGCCATGGTCAATGTCACCGGTGCCTTTGGCTGTCCGTGCCTGATGTGGGGCCGGTGGTACGCTCCACGCCCGGGGTAATCGCGTACGTCTATCTGCTGGAGGGGGTGCTGCGTTGTGGATGTCAGCAAGTGGTGCTACTGGTCAATGGGCTACTTACCTTATCTCGCTAGCTGCGCCTGTTAGTTGGTAGTGGTCTCGCCAGGCCAACAAATCAGTCATAGTTGCGCCGGCAATCCAATTACAGCATAGCAGAGGAGCGCCTCTATGACATACAACAAAGAATTCATAGAATGCATGGTGGAAACATCCACCGCCCAACTGTGCGTGCGAACCCGGGAAGGGGTGGGGACGCCCATTGTGCTCATTTCCGGCGGCCCAGGGATGCCCGATTATCTGCAACCTGTGGCCCGGCTGCTGGGGCGTTATAAAACTGTCACTTATGACCAGCGTGGCACAGGCGCCTCAAAGGCAACCAACGGCCGTTACGACGTAGATGCGCACATTGCAGACCTGGAAGCGATCCGCCGCCATCTTGGGGTTGAACAGATCCATCTTTTTGGTCACTCGTGGGGCGGTCTGCTTGCCCAACTGTACGCCACGGCGCATCCTCAGCAGGTCGCCAGCCTATTTTTATGCAGCCCCTCCACCGGTGCCGGGCGCGACTGGGTGGCTATGGAGCAAGCAGTGATGCAGTACAACCGGCGCCAGAGCACCGCCTGGCAGTTTGCGTTGCTTGGGTTGTGGTCTTTGCTGGCCCAGCTGCCGGGGCAAGTGGGGCAACGGGCCTTACAGCGGATGTACAATCAGGTGTGGCAAAACTATCAGCGCACAGCGACGCCTGTCCCTGCCGACCCGAGGATTCTCAGCGGCGTCGGCCCTGCTGCAACCTTCCAAACGCGCGCTTCCATTGTCAAGTTGCCGGCGGGGATGCTCGCCAGTGTCCTGCCGGCGGCGAGCATCCCCCTCTATATCACCTTTGGCGAACATGATATCTACGGCCTTTTTATCGAGGATGTGCGCAAACGGTATCCACAGGCAACCATCGAGATCCACGGCAATTGTGGACATTTGCCGTGGCTGGACTGTCCGGAGCTATTTCAAGAGAAGCTCACCGATTTCTACGGACAGGTGATGGCTGGCGTGACCACGAGACATCAAGAACGATAGCTCGGCCTGACGCCCCTAGCCGTAACCCGTAGCCAGCCAGAAGACGAGGCGTAAGGTACGTGTCAATCCATTTCTACCAGTTGGTAAACGAGCCATCCAGCCGGCGCAGGTTAGTGCGGCGCCAGCCCTCTTTGGCCGGGCTGCGCCTAGCAGATGCACGGTCAAACTCGACGCCAAGACCGGGACGGGTTGGCGCAAGGAGATAGCCATCCTCCCATTCGGGCTGGACGGGCACGATGTCGGTCAAGACCGTGCCGGTCTTACGCGGCTGCTCCTGGACGCCAAAGTTGGGCACGGCCAGGTTGAGTTGCAGACAGGCCGCCGACGAGACTGGACCGAGCGGGTTGTGGGTCGCCATTTTGATATAGTGCGTTTCGCACCAGCCGGCGATCTTCTTGGCCTCGCTGATCCCGCCACAGATGCAGAGATCAACGCGGGCGTAGTCGATCCACTCCTCCTCGATGAGTTGGCGGAACTCCCACTTGGAACTGAATTGTTCACCGGCAGCCAGCGGCACATGGACGCGCGGGCGCAACGTCTTGAACGAATCCGGGTTCTCGCAGCGCAGCGGGTCTTCGATAAAGAAGGGGCGGAATTGCTCCACCTCGCGGCAGAGCCAGACGCTGTCGGGCAGGTCGAGCCGGGTGTGGACATCGAAGGTGATCTCGATCTCGTCGCCCACGGCCTCGCGCACGGCCTGGAACTGTTTGATCGCCGTGAGCACCGACTGGCGCGGCTCCAAAATTTCGCCATCGTTGGGCAGACCCCAACGGACAAACTTCCAGCCCGCCTCTTTGGTTTGTAAACATGATTCGACCAGCGGTGCGATCTCCATGGCGTGGCCCACGTTGTGTGGGTAGCAGACCACCTTGTCGCGCACCTTGCCACCTAATAACTGGTAGATCGGCACACCCAGGGCCTTGCCCAGGATGTCCCACAG
>QEUW01000370.1 GCA_003577005.1 Chloroflexota bacterium
CCGCCGGCGGCACCTGCGTCTGATGTCCAAATCGAGGGGTCGCCTGCACAGATCGCCCGCGGCGAACGGCTGGCCCACCTTTGTGCTAGCTGCCACTCTACCACTGGAGACCTGCCCCTGGACGGCAGCATGGGGAACTTTTCACCGGGGATCGGAACCATCTACGCCCCCAACCTCACACCGGGTGGGGCGCTCCAATCTCGGAGCGACGGCGAGATTATCCGGGCCATTCGCGAGGGGGTCCATCAAAACGGGCGGGCGCTGATCCTCATGCCGTCGGACCAGTTCCACGTCATGGGCGACGCCGACGTGCGCGCTCTGGTAGCCTATCTGCGCACGCAACCGGCGGTGGAGCGCCAGATACCCGAAACCCAACTGACGCTGCTGGGCGCCGTCCTGGTCGGTGCGGGCATCTTTCCCTACAGCCCACAGCCACCCATCGCCGGCCCCGTGGAAGCGCCGCCTAGCGGGGCAACGGCGGAATATGGCGAGTACCTGGTAACCCTCGCAGGCTGTCGCGAGTGTCACGGCGAAACGCTGCAGGGCGGTACGTCCCAGTTCGTACCGGTAGGGCCCAACCTGCTCGCCATCCTTGCCCAATGGAGTGCCGAGGAATTTGTCGCGACCATCCGCACGGGCGTCGATCCCTATGGGAATGCCCTCAACCTGGAGACGATGCCGTGGCCGGCCTATGCAGCCGCCTTCGAGGACGCCGAACTCAAAGCGATCTATACCTATATTCGCACGCTTCCGCTTACCGGGGAAGCGACCGAGTAGAGCCTGCAACTTTCAAGGAGATAGAAGATGCAATTCGCACCTCAAAACCATAATCTCAACGAAAAACGCGGACAATCGGCCAAACTGTTTCCAGACGGCGCCGCCTCGCGGCGGAGGTTTCTCATCCGCATGGCCAGATTCGGCGCGGCGAGCCTGTTCCTGCCCGGTCTGCTCGCAGCCTGCGGGAACACAAACACATCATCGGGCACATCATCGGGTGCAGTGGCGCAGGGCGCGGTCGCGGCGCCCTGCGCAGAGAGCGAGAATCTCTCGCGGACGGAGGTTGCGACCCGCAAGGCAGTCGCCTACGTGGATGAATCTCCACACGCCGGGAAGACGTGCGCCAACTGCCGCTTCTTCAAACAGCCAGCAGCGGGCGCCAACTGCGGCGGATGCGAAATCGCCGGCGGGCCGATCGCGCCAGGGGGCTACTGCAATGCCTGGGCAGCTCAGTGAATTGTGAATGGTGAATATTGAAGCCAGATCCGTGTCTTTCTGAAAATCCGCGGTTCTTGTATGCACGTTTGCGAAGCCCTGCTCGGCTCCAACACCACTAGGATTCCCGGTCTTTCTATGCTACAATATCATTAAAGGCCATTCATAATGTCGCACCGACCTAGGCGCGATGAGAGCCCCTTTCTAATTACTTCAGCCAATCGAACCATCCTGCCTATGTCCCACATCTCCACCGCGCCCAGCCTCGACCGCATCCAGCCCTCGCGTATTCGCGCCCTGGCGGATGTGGCCTTTGGTATGGAGGGCGTCTACAAATTGCACTTTGGCGAATCCAACCTGCCTACACCGCAGTATATCAAGGACGCCGCGGCCCAAGCGTTGGCCGACGGCCACACCTTTTACACCGAAAACGCCGGGCTGCCCAGCCTGCGCGCCGCCATCGCCCGTAAGGTAGCTGAACTCCACGGCGTAGAACTCGACCCGTTGTCAGAAATCTTGATCACAGCGTCAGGTGTGCAGGCGCTCAACGTTACCATCCGCTGCACCATCGACCCCGGTGACGAGGCGCTGATCCTCACACCCAACTGGCCCAACGCCGGTGAAATGGTCAAAATGTACGGCGCCACACCGGTCGAAGTTCCCTACCGGGTCGATCACGAACGGTTTGTGATCGACTTTGGTGCGCTAGAAGCCGCTATCACCCCGCGCACGCGGTTGCTGGTCTATACGTCGCCTTCCAACCCGCTGGGTTGGGTCGCTACGCAGGATGACCAGCGCGCGCTGCTCGACTTTTGTCGCCGCCACCGGCTGTGGCTGCTGGCCGATGAGGTCTATGAGCGCATCTATTTTCAGGGGCCGGTGGCGCCGTCGATCCTGCGACTCTGTACGCGGGACGACGCCGTGATCGTCGTCAACTCCTTCTCCAAGAGCTACTGTATGACCGGCTGGCGGCTGGGCTGGGCAGTGGCGCGCCGTGACTTGATCGCCAGGGCAACGCCGCTCAACGAATTTATCATCTCTCATGCGCCCACTTTTGTCCAGAAGGCCGGCGAAGTGGCGCTGGCTCAGGGTGAGGACGAGATCGCCGCCCGCGCCGAACTCTTCCACGAGCGGATGAGTTTCTGCTACACCGCCCTCTCATCGCTCAAGGGCGTCACCGCGCCCAAGCCGGATGGCGCGTTCTATCTCTTTCCGCGCATTGCCGGTGTGACCGATTCGTTTGCCTTCGCCCTAGAGCTGCTCAAGACGACCAAAGTGTCGGTAGCACCGGGTATTGCCTTTGGTGCTGGCGGCGAGGGCGCAGTGCGTATCTGCACGGCATCCGATCTCTCGGTGTTGGAGCCGGCGATGGAGCGGTTTTGCCGCTTTGTTGAGCAATTTGGTGCGTGACCAAGCATGTAGGGCAAGATGGGACCAAGCATGTAGGGCAAGATGGCATCTTACCCCACATGCAAAATTGGGTGCATCCAGGATTTAGGGCAGATAGGGCAAGATGGCATCTTGCCCGCTGGAACCCGCATTCCGCGCCCAGCGGGCGCCCGGGGCCGGCGAGACTCTATCATGCAAGCTGGCCCCGGCCCTTTCCCGGAATGCTTGTGTCGCCAAATTCTCGCCCTAAATTCTGGACGCACCCTGCAAAATTTGGGCGTTTGCGCGCTTGTTTCATCTTGAGTATAATCTGCTTCATCTGGCGAACCGCGGCCCTTCCTCTACGCTGCTGGTGCGTTCCCCTAGTTTGCACAAGCGATTTCCCATAACCGGCATGAATGATTGGAATCAAACGAAAGGGGTCCTGATGAAGACAAGCGCAAGCCGACCAGGCAAGAACCTACAGTTACACCACACTTTTCTGCTCTCGCGCCGCGCCTTTTTGCGCACCATGGCGCTGGCTGGTGGTGCCCTCGGTATGAGCGCCCTCGGTGCAGCCTGTGCGGGGCCGGCTACAAGCGGTGGCACGGGGCCGTCGGCAGCGCCGGCCGCGTCTGGCCCGCGGGTGGGCGGTGTCTATCGGCTGGTAGGGGCAGGCGACATCCGCTCGCTGGACCCGCCGGCTGCCGAGAGCAGTGAAGATTGGTGGAGCGCTGGCATGGTGCTCTATAACCAGCTCTATTTCTATGACAAGGATGGCAATTTCTATGCCGACCTGGCCGCCGACCTGCCCAATATCAGCGACGACGGGCTGGTCTACTCCATTCCCATCCGCCAGGGAGTGAAGTTCCACAACGGCCGTGAACTGGTAGCCGAGGATGTCAAGTTTACGCTAGAACGTCAACTGTGGCCCGAAGTCTATAGTTGGGGCAAGAGCTACATGGAGAACCTCGAGGGCTTTGATGCGGTCATCGATGGCTCGACCAAGGAGCTTTCAGGGATCAAGGTGGTGGACAGCCACACACTGGAGGTCACGCTCAAACAGCCGCAGGCGGTCTTCCCAGCGCTCCTGTCGATGAGCATGAATGCCATCATCCCGATGGAAGAGACGCTGCAGGCGGGTGCCGATTGGGGCTTCTCCACCGTGATTGGCACCGGTCCGTTCAAGTTTGTGGAGTGGGTGGCCGGCGAGCGTGCCGTCTATGAGCGCAACACCGACTATTTTAGGACGCCCCCCTACATCGAGCGCGTCGAGCTCTATCTCAACGTGGACCCAGCCGTCCAACTGCTGCGCTGGGAGAATGGCGAGGCCGAGTTTGCCCGGGCGCCGAGCGCTGAACTGCCCCGCCTCTTTGCCGACGAGACGACGCGCGCCAAGATGCGCCTGGCGCCGGGCACCTCCACCAGCCGGCTGGCTTTCCATTTCGATGTGCCCCCCTTCGACGACATTCGTGTTCGTCAGGCCGTTGCCATGGCGATTGACAAGCAGGCAATCGTACAAAAGAGCGGTGGCGTCCTCACTCCGCTAGAGGGACATTTTACGCCGCCGTTACTCCAGTATGACCCTGAGTTCAAGAGCGACTACCAATACAACGTTGAACAGGCCAAGACGCTCATGGCCGAAGCCGGCTATGGCGATGGCGTGTCTGGGATTCGTATGTATATCGGTTTGGGACAAGAGACCGGGCAGTTGCTCCAGGCCGACCTGGCCGCCATCGGCATCGAGACCGAGCTTGCCGTTGGCCAGTGGAAGGACTGGCGCGACCGCATCCGCGCCGGCGATGTGGGGCTCTTCTATTATAACTGGGCCGCCAGCTTTCCCGACGCCTACGATTATACTTCGGCGTGGACGACCTGCGCTTCCATCGAAACTGGTTTCAATGACGGCAATTACTGCAACGAGCGCATCGATGAGCTGGTGACGCGCGTCGAAGCGCTCCCGCTCACCGACCCGGACCGTATCGCCGCCTACCGCGAAATTCAGGACATTGTGATCAACCAAGATGTGGCCTGGGTGGCGCTCAATACACCCCAGAATATCGCCCTGGGGGTTGATTACGTGCATGATGACTTTATGAGTCCCATCTACGGCTGGCCCTATCTGGAAACTGCCTGGATGGAAGAACGGTAAGGGGAGATTGGATGACTATGCGATAACTAGTCACCCAATCCTGGCAATAAACCATGTCTACTGTACAGAGTGTCACATTGCCAGCTCGCTTTCCCGGGCAGGGAGAGAGACGGACGGCGTCGTGGTGGCAAGATGCCTGGCGACGTTTCAAGCGCCAAAAGAGCGCCCTGGTGGCCGGTGCGCTGTTTCTTGCGCTGGTACTGGTGGCGCTGCTGGCGCCCGTGCTTGCCCCTTACGACCCGGTGGAGCAATTTCGCCGTGAGGGGCTCTCACCGGTTGGGGAGCCGGTGGGACCCAATAGCCAGTTTTGGCTGGGCGCCGATGGGCTGGGGCGTGATGTGCTCAGCCGGCTCCTTTATGGCGCGCGCGTTTCCCTGGGGATCGGCATCATGGCCAGTGCCATCGCGGTCACCATCGGGCTGTTGGTGGGCGGGGTAGCCGGCTTTCTGGGCGGTAAAGTTGACTTTTTCGTCATGCGCTTTGTCGATCTGGTGATGAGCATGCCCACATTTTTCCTGATCTTGCTGCTGGTGGTCATGCTCAGCCCAGGCGTCTGGGTAGTGATCACGGTGATCTCGCTCTTCTCATGGACGGGGCCGGCGCGCGTCTTTCGCAGCCAGATTCTGGCCGTGAAGCAGCGCGACTTTGTCCACGCCGCCCGCTGTTTGGGCACGCCTCAGGCGCGCATCTTCGTCCGCCATCTGCTGCCCCATGTGTTGCCGCTGGTAGTGGTCTATCTGGCGCTCAACATTCCCAACGCCATCTTTGCCGAGGCTAGCCTCAGCTTTCTTGGTCTGGGTGTGCCGCAGCCGATTCCATCGTGGGGATCGATGATCCAGGATGGCTTTGCCTACTACCGGGTAGCGCCGTGGATCGCCTTTTTCCCCGGCGCTGCCATTGCCCTCGCCGTCGTCAGCATCAACTTGCTGGGCAATGGCCTGCGTGAGGCCATGGACCCGGTGCAGAAGAGGTGAGTCAACTATGTTTGGTCAATACATCCTCCGCCGTCTGTTATGGATGCTCATCACCCTGTTCGGCGTGACCTTACTCACCTTTCTGTTGGTCTTTGCCGGGCCGACCGATCCGGCGCGCGCACTGGTGGGGGAAAAAGCCACCGGGGTCTCCATTGAGCATCTCCGCCAGGAGTATGGGCTGGATAAGCCGCTCTACGTGCAGTATTTCACCTATATGGGCCGCCTACTACAGGGTGACCTGGGCCAGTCGTATTACTTCCGGCGGCCCGTGACCGAGGCGCTGCTCAACCGGTTGCCAGCTACGGCGTTGCTGGCCTTTTCCATCATGCTGGTCAGTTGTCTCGTCGGCATTCCGCTGGGGGTGCTCACGGCACTGCGCAACGGCTCCTGGCTAGACCGTGCTACGATGACGCTGGGCTTAGTGGCGATCTCGCTGCCCACCTTCTTTGTCGGGCTGTTGCTCATCTACTTTTTCACCTACCAGATCAAGCTCTTCCCCGTGGGCGGCTATGGCACATGGCGCCATCTGGTGTTGCCCACACTGGCGGTAGCGATCCCGTGGGGGGCATGGTATGCGATTTTTCTGCGCTCGAACATGCTCGAGGCCATCTCCGCCGACTACGTACGGACGGCATATGCCAAGGGGCTCAACACGCGTATCGTCGCCATGCGTCACATGTTGCGCAATGCACTGTTGCCCGTGGTGACCATCATGGGCATCGACATGGCCGCCCTGCTGACCGGGATTGTGCTGGTCGAGACTGTCTTTAGCTGGCCGGGCATCGGTATGCAGACGCTGCAGGCCGCCCGCCACTTGGATGTGCCGCTGATCATGGGCAGCGTCATCTTTGGCGCCGTGTTCATTGGTCTGGCCAACCTGATCGTGGATATTGTCTATACCTGGCTCGACCCGCGCGTACAACTGGAATAACCCGTAGGGAGCGGATTGCGCCTGCCCCTCGCCAACCAACAAGACAACATGAGCCACCAACTCCGCCCCCAACGCAGAAACCGGAGAGGAAGGCTGATCGGCTTTATCATCGGCGTCGTGCTCTTTACGGGCCTGATCTCGATTCCGGTCTATCTCAACAACTATGGGCCGTCTATTCCATTGCCGACGCCACTGCTTACGCGTCCCCTGCTAACGCGCGTCGACGCTCAGGAGCCACAGGCGTTGGTTGCTACCGTTGCGCTTATAGACCCGCCCGCCGCCACAGCGACCTTCGCCCCGACGGCCACGCCAACAGAGGCGCCCGCGACGCCGACATTCACGCCGACCGAACCGCCGCCGACGGCTACGGCCGAGATCACGATGACCGTCACCGTGACCGCAAGCGCTATCGCATCACCGACGCTTGAGGCGGGGGCATTGCTGACCACCACCAGTCCGTTGACAGTGACGGAAACTGTTACAGCATCCTTGATGATCAGCGACACTGCGACCCCCAATGCGCTCAACGAGACGGAATCGCTGACGACGACTTTGCCCTTGACGAGCACGGCGCCCGTGTCAGAGACGGAGCCGGTGACCGCTGCACTCATCTTGTTGCCGACTGCAACCCCCACGCAAGAAGAATTGCCAGCAACCGCTACGCCATCAGCGACGCCCACGCCCAGCACAATACCGACGCCCAGCCAAACGGCGACTCCAAGCATGACGCCAACGGCAACAGCCGAAATCTCAGCGGCGGCGACTGATCCGGAGGTAGGCGCCACGACGATCAGCGGCCGGTTGGCGTACCAGGAGAAGCACTATATTCCAGTCACCGCCGTCGACCCGAATCTGCCCATGAGCATCGAGATGGTGGTGGAGCCGCTGTTCCACCCGGCGTTGGGAGAGGCGCTAACTCTCTACATTGTCTCCGAACGAGACTGGCAGGAGATCGTGCAGGGGGGCATCCATCCGCTCCAGGCGCATCGAGAGGTGGGGCGGGCGACTGGCGCGCCGGGGCAGGTGCGCGCCAGCATCTCGCAGCCCAGCCCGCCTTACTTTGTGATTGTCGTCAATGACGATTTGGAGCCGGCAGAATATCGTTTGTCGATCAGCAATGGGACTTTTGGCGAATAGGGTATGAATCGTGAGTTTGTACCCAACCGCGTCAATCCGGTAGGGGTTTGAAGGTCGGCGCCGGTGCACTACCAGTGCGAAGAGGCTCGCCCGCCGACTTTCAAACCCCTACCACCGGATCGAGACCGCGCTGTCCTAGTCAGCCAGTTATCTTGTCATCTTGTCAGGTCCGTTGACCAAACCGTCCACGAAGATGCCTTTGTTCGCAGAAAGGATCACACCATGACTGACCAAGAACTGCACCAGAGTCTGCTCGACGATCTACGCCACGGCCGCATCTCCCGGCGCGAGCTTTTGCGCCGGGCGGCTGCGTTGGGGATGGGCCTGCCGGCGGTGATGGGGCTGTTGGCGGCGTGCGCGGCGCCGGTGGCCGTCCCTGCCGGTGAACAAGCGGCAGCGCCGGCAGGGGAGACGGGGCCAAGAGCCGGCGGCGAATCGGTGTGGGCGGCGGAGAGCGACCCGGTGGCGCTCAACCCAATTACCAACTCCAACTTTGCCTCGACGCAGGGCTTCGAACACTGCTACGAGAGCCTGACCGCCTACGATTCACAGCTCAACATCGTCCCGGCGCTGGCCGAGTCGTGGGAGCAGCCCGACGATCTCACTTATATCTTTCACCTGCGCCAGGGCGTCAAGTGGCACGACGGCTCAGACTTCACGGCCGCGGATGTCAAGTACACCTTTGACATCGTGCTCGACCCAGAGGGGCCGGCCATCTGGCGCAGCAACTTCGACCAGGTGGAGTCGGTGGAGGTCATCGACGACCATACGGTCCAGTTCACCACCAAAGCGCCCTTCCCGCCGCTGTTGGGCGCCTTCGCCATTCTGCGCAGTTCGGCCATCATCAAACAGGGAGCTCTGGAGTCGATGAACCTTGACAGCGAGATCATCGGTACGGGGCCTTACAAGCTGGTGCGCTATGTGCCGCAGGATGTGATCGAGTTGGAGAAATTTGAGGATTACTGGGGTGCGCCACTTCCTTATATCGACAAGGTGAGCTTCAAAATTCTGGTCGAAGAAGATACCCGCGTGGCGGCCCTGCGCGCTGGCTCCATCGACTATGCCTTTCTCACCGCCCTGGGCGAACAGCGGCTGGCGGGCGATCAAAACATTGTGCTGCTCAAAGGGCCGCGCACCTTCCTCTACGTCTTCATCTTCAACATGGAGCGCGAACCCTGGAACGATGTGCGCGTGCGCCAGGCCATCAGCCTGGCAACCGACCGCGATGAGCTGATCGAGAAGGCGCTGTCGGGCGCCGGCTCCATCTCCGGCCCCATCCCCACCGGTTTTGGCGACTGGTATATTCCCACCGAAGAACTGCGCGAGCGCTGGTACACCAACGACCTCGACCAGGCGCGGGCGCTGCTCCAGGAGGCGGGCGTGGCCGAAGGTCAGGTACTCGACCTGCTCGTCACCGACTTTGGCGGCTCTGGCTTTTACACCGGTGCTGCGGTGGTTTTCAAGGAACAACTGGCGCGCATTGGGATCGACGTACAGATCCGCCAGGTGGAACAGGGGGTCTTTATCCAGGAGGCCAGCCCCGACGGCAACTTCAACTACGACATGAACATCAACGCCTTTAGCCCCCGCCACGACCCCGATGGTTTTGTCTGGGCGCGCTTTTACTCCGAGAACCCCTACGCCGTCGGCTACAAGAACGAGCGGATGGACGAAATCCTGCCCCAGGCCCGCTCCACGCTGGACCGCGAGCAGCGCCTGGCCCTCTACAGGGAAGCCCAGGAGATCCTGCTGGACGAGTCACCCATGATCTGGGTGGCGGTGGACAATATCGTCGAAGGCATCCAGCCCTATCTCAAGGGCTATGAGCAAAGCCCGTTTACACGGCGCTCGTGGTCCTTACAGCATTCGTGGTTGGATAAATAGGTAGACAGGGAAACAGGGAAACAGGGAGACACAGTGTGCGTCCCTGTCTACCTTTCCAAACTATGAGCAAATACATTCTACGCCGACTGGTGCAACTGGTGCCGACGCTGATTGGGATCTCGTTGCTGGTCTTTGGGTTGATGCGCCTGCTGCCCGGCGACGTGATCCGCGTGCTCGTGGGGCCGGAGTTGCACCTAAGCGCCGAGCAGCGGGCGTCGCTGGAGCGGATGCTGGGTCTCGATGCGCCGCTGCACATCCAGTACCTGCGCTGGATCGGTGGGGTGTTGCGCGGCGACCTGGGTGTTTCGCTGCGCAACAGCCAGCCGGTGACCGAGATCATCGCCCAGCGTTTCCCGATCACGCTGGAGTTGAGCCTGTTGTCGCTGGCCTTTTCGTGGCTGGTGGCGATTCCGCTGGGTGTGTTGGCGGCGGTGCAGCGCAAGGGGGCTATCGAGTTTTCGTCGCAATTGGTGGGTCTGGTCGGGCTGTCGGTGCCGAACTTCTGGCTGGCGACGATGTTGCTGCTCTTTACCTCGCTCTATCTGCGCTGGCAACCGTCGCCGCTCTGGGTCAGCTT
>QEUW01000020.1 GCA_003577005.1 Chloroflexota bacterium
TCGATGGCCGTACGCAGTTGTTCGGCTGTCGGGTCGGGATGCCTGAGAACAGCCTCAAAGAGGGCCAAATCCAGCCGATGCGGCAGGTCGCGGTTGAAGGCCATTGTCTCGCGGCTACGCAGCAGATAGGAGTCGAAGACTGCGGTCAGCCGGTTCAACTCGACACGCAGATTGCGGCGCGCTGCCTCCTCAGGTAGATCACTCCAGAGCAGGCCGGCTAACGCCTGGCGCGAGTGAGTCTGGCCGGTGGCGGCCAGGTAGTAGAGCAATGCCAGCGCCTTGTTTGCGTTGATGGCAGGCGCGATTTGTCCTTCAAGCTTGATCTGGGGACGCCCCAGCAGCGTGATCTCCAGCGTCATGCGGTGCGGTAAAAGGTGCGACAGATCAACGGTTGTTCAACGGAGCCAGGCTATCCTGTCGCTATAACAAGCAGCGGGTTTCGCCAAGCAAAGATCCAACAACCTGGTCACGATTCAGCTTTTGGGAACGAAACGCTATACAGGCAGTAACTTTAGAATTATAAAACAGATGCACCACTTAGGCTAAGTCCACAGCGCAGGAAACCAGGGCCAGAGAAGCACTGCTCATTCACTGGCATGCCGCCGAACGCACCACCGGCAAACAGCTCGCTTCTCTGCTCTGTAAGCTAGCATTGGCATTCAAAACCAAACAAGGAGGAGACGATGATTTTGGCGGTGTCATCCGAAGAGGATGCCCATCTGCAGGCGGTGCGCCGTTACCTGGAGCGAACGGGCGTAACGATGACAGTGGTCGACCTGGCGGAGTTTCCTCAACAGGCGCAGGTGACGCTCAATTTTGGCGGCCATCACGGCTGCTATGAGAGCATTCTTTCCGACTATCAACGCGATTTGAATCTGGGTGACTGTCTGGTCGTCTGGTGGCGCCAGCCCCGACCCTTTTTGCTCCATCCGGAGTTGACCGACCAACATTATCGTTCGTTTGCCTATATCGAATGTCAGGCCACCATTGCCGGTCTCTGGCTGGCGCTCGACGCCTTTTGGGTCAATCACCCCATGCGTAGCGAAGAAGCACAACGCAAACCGTACCAACTCAAAATTGCCCAGCAGGTTGGCTTTTCCATCCCTGCGACGTTGATCACAAATAATCCCAATCGCGCTCGTGCTTTTGTGGAGCAATATGGCGCCGAGCATACCGTCTATCGCGCCTTTTCTACCACGGCGCACACCTGGCGCGAAGCGCGGCTTCTATCATCTCAGCCTATGACACTTCTTGACAATGTCTGCTATGCACCGGTGATCTTTCAGGAATACATTCCGGCTCACAACGATCTATACGTGGTGGTAGTCGGGAATGACCTCTTTGCCGCCGTTGCACCAGCGCTATGCGGTGACAAGATTGATACTGTGGGCGACCTTGAACCGTACCCGCTGACACCGGCCTTCGCTGACCAGGTGCGCGCCTTGGTAAAACGCCTCGGTCTCGTCTATGGTGTCGTTCATATGCGCATCGCCCAGGGCGGCCAACCGATCTTTATCGAAATGGACCCGGAGGGCGCATGGTTACGGATCGAAGAACAGACCGGGCTCCCGATCACACAGGCGCTGGCGCGCTTGCTGGCGAGCCAGGTCCAACATAGACGGATCGTGAATTCGCCTGTGCTAACGCTGGGCACCAAACAGTGCCATATGCTGATGAGTGGGGAGTGAGGAACGATCACTTATCACTTATCACGGACAACAGCCCCCAACCGGCCCGCCCCCGCGGCCGATGAGGGTCTTTGTGCCAATTCCCCCTGGCATAAAGGCCTCCTGGCTAGGGCCGTTTTTAGAGCGAGGCCGGGTGGCCTGGAGCCAACATCGTACGTTGCCAGAAAACGCTTCAGACACCCGGCAAAACAACTTCGAAGATGAAGGGATACTGTATGACCGCGTATCCGCTGACCGCCTGGACCTGGCGGCGCCCTACTCTTCCCGATATGGAAGCGCATCACTCGGTTTCCGACTTGCTAAACCGGTTACAGGGGCGCCTGCCGCTCAACTTGCTCTCTGGCAGCCCCGGCGATGAATCCGGGTTGCAGGGATCGGCCACAGCAGCTTCCGGTGGAATTCTACCTGCCGGCCACCAGACCGTCGATTCGCCCGCCACACGGACCGGGGCCGCAGCCAGGCACCGCAGCCGCCAGGTGGTGACAGCTGTCCGAACACCCGATAACCAACTGGCGCTCGCCAGTTGGCGCGTCAATGCCGACGGTTCGGTGATCAAGACGGGCGCCAGCGGTCCTCAGCCCGACCAGGTGGCCCAGGTGGAGCTAGTGCGCGCCAGCAAGTTTGTCGTTGCCTATCGCTCCCTTGCACAAGAGCTCAGGTTGGTGAGCTGGGATGTGAGCAACACCGGCGCTATCTATCGTGCGGGCGAGAGCGAACTGTGGCCGGAGCGGGTACGCCGGGTACGTCTCTGTGCGGTTGACGAACATTTGTTGGTTACTGTGTGCATCATGCGCAACAGGCGGTTGAAGCTGATCAGTTGGAAGTTGGGCGCCGATGCCGCCTTTACTCCGCGCGCCGAGATAAACGGTTCTGCACTCGATGTTCGCGATCTTGCCGCTGCCGTTATCGCGCAAAAGGACGGGCATCCACTTGTTGTCACAGTCATGAGGGTCGGGACCGGACAGCTGGCGCTACAAGTGTGGCAGGTCAGCCCTGAAGGCATGTTCAGCCCCGGCGCACAGATGGCCCTGCCCGCGGTTGCTACAAACCTGCAAGCTGTTGTCGATGACAACGGCCATCTGATCACTGCCATGCGCACTCTGGCTGGCGGGCTACGGCTTATTGGCTGGCGTCTTGCTGCCGACGGTGAAATCATCACGCCGCTCTTTGATACCGGAGAAAGCGTTGAACTGATCCGCGACTATCGCATGGCGCCTGTCCCTGGCGGTGTTGTCGCCGCTGTCGCTACAATCGACGGCCATCTCAAACTGATCCGCTGGCGCCTGGCCACCGATGGCGCCTTCCGCCGTATGGCCGAAAGCCAGACCGAACTGGCGCCCTTGGGTCCTCTGCTCTTTTGTCCCGAACTACTCGATGGCAACGCCCCACTCTTTGCCGGCATAGGCGCGCCCCAGGGTCTCTTTCAGGTCAGGACCTGGCGGATGTGAGTACAGATTCTTGGTGCTTGGCAGAGTAGCACGCCCACAGGTATAATACGCTCCACTGACTGTGGCTTTTACAAGCCGGCTGTTGTTCCTGCATACGCCGGTGATTTGCCCACTCCGAGGATCGTATGACGCTTACCTCTTCCGCCGAACGGCGCGCGGCGCGCCGGGTCCGGCGCTCTCAGCCACCTTTTGCCGCCATCCCGTTCCGTCGTCTGCAAAATCGCTTTCCACCGCTGGAGGTGATCACGCCTGAACAGGTCGAGCAACTGCACGAGGCCTCGATGCACATTTTGGAGGATATCGGCATCGTCTTTATGGATGCCGAAGCGCTCGACCTGTGGGAGAAGGCCGGGGCGCGTGTGGATCACGGCAGCCAACTGGTGCGGTTTGATCGCGGGCTGATCCTAGAGCTGGTGGCCAGGGCGCCTGCCCACTTTACCTGGCGGGCGCGTAATCCGGCGCGCGACATGACCGTCGGCGGCGATTTTCTCATGTTTGCGCCCAATGGCGGCGTGATCTTTGCCCAAGACCTGGAACGGGGCCGCTGGCCTGGCACACTAGAAGATTACTATAACTTTCTCCGGCTGGCTCAGGTCTGCCCGGTGCTGCACACCACGGGCGACCAACTGGTCGTGCCCCACGATGTGCCGGTCAGCTTTCGTCATTTGCGCCGTTCGTACGGCGCCTGGACGCTCTGCGACAAGGTGGTCATGGAGGCGCCACATGGCCGCATCATCCCGGCGGATGCCATCGCGATGGCGAATATCGTCTTTGGCACCGATGTGACCCAACTGCCGGAGCCGGTGCTGGGCGGGATCATCAACTCGAGCAGCCCATTGCGGTACGATGACCGCATGTTGGGTGGGATGATCACCTATGGCCGCGCCGGGCAGATCCTGATTATGACGCCCTTTGTGCTGGCCGGGGCCATGAGTCCCATCACCATTGCCGCAGCCGTGGCGCAGCAGAACGCCGAGGCGCTAGCCGGCATCGCCTTTGTGCAACTGGTGCGGCCAGGCTCGCCGGTGATCTACGGCGGCTTTACCTCGAACATCGACATGAAGAGCGGCGCCCCCGCTTTTGGTACGCCCGAAGGCGCCTGGGCTATGGCCATTGGCGCCCAACTGGCGCGGCACTACAACCTGCCCTATCGCGGCAGCGGCAGCCTCAACACCGCTAAGGTGCCCGATGCCCAGGCCGCCTATGAGACGATGTGGACCACCTGGCCGGCTGTCCTGGCGCACACCAACTTTGTCATGCACGCCGTGGGTTGGCTCGATGGCGGGTTGACCGTCTCGTATGAAAAGATCATCATCGACATGGAAAACCTCGCCATGTTCCAGCACTTCCTGAGCGGGCTGGAGATCAGCGAGGAGACGCTGGCGCTGGATATGATCGCGGCTGTGCCGCCGGGCGGCCACCACTTTGGCACACCCCACACCCAGGCACGCTACTCCACCGAGTTCCATCCCACCTTTCTGGCCGACCGGCAAAATTTTGAACTTTGGCAAGAAAAAGGCGGGCTGGATGCGGCGCAACGGGCCAACAAGATCTGGAAACAACTGCTGGAAGAGTATGAAACGCCTCCTATCGACCCGACAGTCGAACAGGCGCTGCGCGAGTTTGTCGAGCGCCGCGAGCGCGAATTGGCAGGGGTGGAATTGTATACGTAAATTGACAACAATGTCATCAGTGCTTACAATGATGACATTGTTGATAGGGGGTGCATAATGGCAGTTCTGAATATCCGTAATCTACCTGATGAAGTCCATGCCCGTCTGCGGATTCGCGCGGCCAAGGCTGGCCGCAGTATGGAGGCGGAAGCGCGCAAGATTTTGATAGAAGCCTGTTGGCAAGAAGAAGAGCCACCGCTTACGGCAGAAGCGCTGCAAGCGTGGGTCGAGCAACTCTATGGTGGGAACAAGCCCACCAACGTGGTCGAGCAGTTGATTCGAGAACGTCGCGCTGAGGCAGAGCGAGAAGCGCAGCAATGATCGTCCTTGATGCCTCTGCTTTGCTTACCTTACTCTATCAGGAGCCAGGGCACGAAGTTGTCTCTGCCCATTTTCCCGACTGCTGCATTTCGACTGTCAACCTGACAGAAGTGGTGAGTCGTTTTGTCCGTGATGGACATGCCAGCCAGCCGGTCTGGCAAAAACTTAAGGCTACCTCGATAGAGTTTGTACCTTTCTCTGTCGAACAAGCAATCCTGGCTTCTCATTTGTTGAGTCGGACGCAGCCGTATGGGCTATCGTTGGCAGACCGCGCCTGTATCGCGCTTGCCTTGCTGCGCGGCGCCCCTGCCCTGACCGCCGATCGCGCCTGGAGCCAGGTTCAGGTTGGCGTAACAATTTGTACAATTCGTTAACTGGCGAAGATTTGGCGAACCGTGAGAAACGATATGACCACCCACACCCGCCTCGTCATCATCGGCGCCGGCATCGTCGGCGCCGCAGCGGCCTATCACCTGGCGCGGCTCGGCTGGCGCGATATTTTGGTGCTCGATAAGGGCGACATCCCCGAAAACGACGGCTCGACTTCGCACGCACCAGGCGGTGTGGTCGCTCTCAGCCACGGCAAGCTGATGACCCAGTTGGCCCAATATGGGACAAAGCTCTACCGTGACCTGGCGCCCTTTAGCCCGGAGCGCAACACCTATAACCCCGTCGGCGGGCTGGACGTAGCAATTGGCGAAGAGAAGTGGCTCGATCTGGTGCGGCTGGAGGGGAAGGCCAAATCCTTTGGCGTGGAAGCCCATCTGCTTTCGCCGCAGGAAACCAAAAAGAAGCTACCGCTGCTCGACGAACGAACGATCCGCGGTAGTATCTTTGTGCCGAGTAGCGCGCTGGTGGCCGGCGCCCACGTCACCGGCGCACTGTTGCGCGACGCCGCAGAGATGGGCGGCGTACAGTGGGCCGGCCAAACGACTGTGACCGACATAGAGGTAAAGAATGGCCGAGTCAGCGCAATCTTGACCGACAACCCGGAACTGCCGCGCATCGAGTGCGAAGTCGTGCTGCTCTGTACCAACATCTGGGGGCCGGTGCTGGGTGATAAGTTGGGTATCCCCATTCCGCTCATGCCGTGCGAACACCAGTATGTTGTTCTCGACCCGCTGCCTGAACTGGCGCGCTTCGATCGCGCCAGAAAAGAGAACGAGGTCATCTACCCCACGGCGCGTATCCAGGACATTACCACCTATTTTCGCCAACACTGGGATACGTACGGCATCGGCAACTACTGGCACAGGCCGCTGCTAGTCAGCCCGTACAAGCTCGGCAAGACGGCTATGAACCCCTTTACGCCTGAAGATTTCACCCAATCCTGGGAACGGGCGCAGGAGCTATTCCCCGCTTTCCGCGGGCGACAGGTCGCGCGGGCGTTTAACGGCATCTTTGCCTTCCCAGTGGACGGTTACCCGATCCTGGGCGAGGCACAGACCATCAAGGGCTTTTGGGTGGCGACCGGCTCGTGGCTGACCCACGCGGGCGGTGTCGGCAAATCCATCGCCGAGTGGATGACCCACGGCGAGACGGAGTGGGACATGCGCCAGGTCCATCTGCACCGTTTCCACGGCTTCCAGAACACACACGCCTTTCTCATGGCGGTCAGCGGCAAGAATTACCGCGAGGTGTGGGAGCCAGGCCACCCGCGCCAGCCGCTCTCGGAGCCGCGCAACGTGCGCCTTTCCCCCTTTGCCCCGCGGCTCGATGCGCTCAAAACAGTCTACACCACCTTTGCCGGTTTGGAATTGCCCAACTGGTGCGAAGAGAACGGTCGCCTGCTCGAAAAGTACGATGATCGCATTCCCGACCGGAACGGCTTTGCCGGGCAATTCTGGTCCCGCATCCAGGGGGCCGAGCATCTGGCGACGCGCGAAAATGTGGCGCTCTTTGACCTGACCGGCCTCTCCATCATCGAGGTGTGCGGGCCGGGTGCGCTCCGCTTTGTGAATTACCTGTGCAGCAACCAGATGGACCGGCCAGCCGGCTCCATTGTTTACACCTGCTGGCTTACCCCTAAAGGTGGCGTCCGCCGCGACCTGGCCGTGGCGCGCCTGGCCGAGGATCGTTTCTGGATGTTCGTCGGCGAGGGCACGTTGCCGCAAGATCTGGTCTGGGTGAAACAGTTCGCCCCCCAGGATGGCTCTGTCGTCATCAACGACATCTCCAACAACTACACAGCGCTGGGGTTGTGGGGTCCAGACGCCCGCAAGATACTGCAAAAGGTCACCGCCGCCGATGTGAGCAACGAGGCTTTCCCCTACATGACCGCCCGCTGGATCGATGTGGGCATGGCGCGGGTCTATGCGCTGCGCATCTCCTACGCCGGCGAACTGGGGTGGGAGTTGCACATCCCCATGGACCAGGCGCTGCCGGTGTGGGATGCGCTGTGGGAGGCCGGGCGCGAGTTCGACCTGGTGGCGGCGGGCATGGGTTGTTTCGAGTCGCTACGGCTAGAAAAAGGCTACCGGCTCTGGGGTGGTGACGTCCACACCGAATACAATCCCTATGAAGCGGGGCTGGCGTGGACGGTGCGGCTGGGCAAAGCGGACTTTGTCGGCAAAGAGGCGTTGCTCAAGCTCAAGGACAAGTCACTCAGGAAGAAACTCTGCTGCCTGGTGTCTGATGATCCGCAGGCGTGGGCCTTTGGCTACGAGCCCATCTTTAGCAACGGCGCCTGTATCGGCCACGTCACGACTGCAAATTATGGGTACAGCGTGGGCAAGTTTATCGCCTATGGCTATTTGCCAGTCCAGTACGCCGAGCCTGGGACACAACTCGAAGTCGAGTATCTGGGTGAGCGCTGGCCGGCCACGGTCAGCAGTGAGCCGTTGTGGGATGCGAAGATGGAGCGGTTGAAGGCGTAATTCGAATCCTTATTTCACCAGCGCGGTGTCGATCACCTCGGCCAGGGTGCGCACGCCGATCACCTCGATCCCTTCGGGCAGTGCGTCGCCGCCTTTGCGCTTGAGCGAGCTGCGCGGGACGAGGGCGCGGGTGAAGCCCAGTTTGGCCGCCTCTTGCAGCCGCCGCGGCAACTGGCCCACGCTGCGCAACTCGCCGCTCAGCCCCACCTCGCCAATGAGCGCCAGGTCGGCGGCCACGGGCCGGTTGCGGAAGCTGCTGGCAATCGCCGTCGCCACGGCGAGATCGACAGCCGGTTCGTCGATATCCAGCCCGCCGACGATGTTGATAAAGATGTCCTGGTCGCTCAGGTCCATGCCGACGCGCTTGCTCAACACGGCGGTCAACAGCAACAGCCGGTTGAAATCGATGCCGTTCGTGGTGCGCCGTGGTTGGCTAAAGGCGGTGTGACTGCTCAGCGCCTGCACTTCGACAAGCAGAGGGCGTGTCCCTTCCATAGAGACGGCAATCGCGCTGCCGGTGGCGTTGGGCAACCGTTCGGACAGGAAGACTTCCGACGGATTACGTACTTCGGCCATGCCCTGCTCGGTCATCTCGAAGATGCCCACCTCGTTGGTGCTGCCAAAGCGATTCTTGACCGAGCGCAGGATACGATAGGCGTGAAAGCGTTCGCCCTCCAGTTGGAGCACCACATCGACCATATGTTCCAAAACCTTTGGCCCGGCGATCGACCCTTCCTTGGTCACGTGGCCCACGACGAAGATGGGCACATCCCACTGTTTGCCAACCCGCAAGAGCGCAGCCGCACAATCGCGCACCTGGCTTACTGTGCCTGCCGCGCTAGAACTTGCGCTGCTGTAGATAGCCTGGATCGAATCCACAATGACCAGCGTCGGCTTCATGCTTTCGATCTGTTCGATGATCTGCTCGACCTCGATCTCGGCCAGGATGAAGAGCCGTTCGCTCTGGATCCCTAGCCGGGCGGCGCGGCGGGCAACCTGGTGTGCGCTCTCTTCGGCGCTCACATAGAGCACTGGCCCGACTGTGTCGGCGATCTCGGCGGCCATCTGCCCGAGTATCGTGCTCTTTCCTATGCCTGGATCTCCACCTACGAGCACACAGCCACCGGGTACGATCCCGCCGCCGAGCACACGGTTGAGTTCAGCCATACGCAACGGGAGTCGCGCCATCCGCTCGTGGGGCACCTGGGGCAGCGGGATCGGCTTGGCCACGCTGCCGCCAGTGGACAGGGTAGATCGGCCCTTTTCCGGCGCACGGACCACTACCTCTTCCAGCGTGTTCCACTCGCCGCAGTCGGGGCACTTGCCCATCCATTTCATTTGTACACCGCCGCAGTTGGAGCAGACGTACTGGGTCTTTGCTTTTGCCATGATGCGTTCCTTGACCATTCGACAGAACGTTTGTGCGTATTGTATATGCAAAGGAAGAGAGCGTCAATAAACCGGATAGCTACGGCCAAACTGCGGTGGCTTTGAAAACGCGAGTAGAGATCGGCCAAACCAGCCCGCAACTTCGCGTTTTCAAACAGAGCTGAGTATAGCAGCAATTCAAAAAGCCTCGCTTCTTCGCTCAATTTGCCATTTCTGTATAGCCAGTTTGACAGTCTACCCTGGTCATCGATATACTTTGACTATCAAACTATTTTACCAGGCCGAACGCTCTAGCTTTTTACCATAGAACAACGAGGAGACCATGGCCCCGACCCCCGAAGAGTGTGCGCACGAATTGATCGATGTCATCCCAGAAGTGATACAGGTGATTCGGGCTGAAGTGCGGCGACAGCGGGGGCGCGACCTTTCCATCTTGCAGTTGCGCACCCTGATCTATCTTGCCCGTAACCCAGGCGCAACGCTCTCTGCTGTTGCCGACCATGTGGGACTGACACTTTCCTCCATGTCCACCCAGGTAAGCAAGCTTGTTCAGCGCAAGCTAGTGGATCGCAACGAGTCCCCTCATGACCGCCGTTTTGTCACTCTAGCCCTGACCCCAGCAGGGGAGGCGCACTTGCAGGAGGCGCGGCGTGGCGCAGAGACGAACCTTGCTGTACGCTGCCAACAATGGTCTCCCAGCGAACGCGCCACTGTGATGCAGGCAATGGCAATTCTGCGGGACCATTTTTCTACATCAATAGCAGAATCGGAGCAATAAACGATGGCTTCCGTAGACCCCCCGCGCACTCCGAATGTGCCACCGGAGGTGTTACCGTTGCGTGCCCGCCAGTTTCGTATTCCCAAAACCTTTTCCGCATTACGGCATCCCAATTTCCGCATCTACGTGACGGGGCAGTTGGTCTCGCTCATGGGCACGTGGATGCAGATCATCGGCCAGGGGTGGCTTGTCTACGAAATCAGCCGCTCCGAACAGGCGCTGGGGATTGTGGGGTTTGCCTCCGCCATCCCGGCGCTGGCCATCACGCCATGGGCCGGTGTTGTGCTCGACCAGGTCTCGAAACGCAAGGTCATGGTGTTGACACAGATGAGCGCCATGCTGTTGGCCTTTGTCCTGGCAGGGTTGACCTTTGCCGGTGTGGTGCAAGTCTGGCATGTAGTGCTGCTGGCAGGTTGCCTGGGTGTGGTTAACTCTTTTGATGGGCCGGCGCGCCAGGCCTTTGTCGTGGATATGGTCGGTCGCGAGGACCTGCCCAATGCCATCGCCATCAACTCTATGACCTTTAACGGCGCCCGCATTGTCGGCCCTGCTATTGCGGGTCTCCTGTTGGCGGCGGTGGGTACGGCCTGGTGCTTTCTTTTGAACGGTGTCACATTTCTGGCGGTGATCGGCGGGCTGCTCCTGATGAAGCTGCCCGCCCATAACGCCAAAGCGACACCCCTCTCTCCCTGGCAACAGTTGACCAGCGGGGTACGCTACGCGGTGCGCACGCCAAACCTGCGGGCGTTGCTCCTGTCGGCATTGATCTTTAGCATGTTTGGCGTCTCATACAGCACGATCTTGCCGGCTTTTGTGGACAAGGCGCTCCAGCAAGGCGCCGACGCATTTGGCGCGATCAATGCCTTTCTCGGAATCGGCGCGGTAGCTGGCGCCTTATTGGTTGCCCGTTATGGCGACCAGGGGCGGCGGGGTTTGTGGCTACACTGGACGATCCTGGGTTTTCCCATCTTGCTGATCATCTTTGCGCTCAATCGCTCTTATCCCTTGTCTCTGTTCCTCTCGCTCTTTTTGGGCGTGGGTTTTATGCAGACCTTTACACTGCTCAATACACTGTTGCAGACCCAGGTAGCCGACGAGATGCGCGGCCGCGTGCTGAGCCTCTACACGCTGACCTTCTTTGGCTTTATGCCCTTTGGCAACCTCGCCATCGGTGCGCTGGCCGAAGCGTGGGATATCCGCCCGGCCATCGTCTTGAGCGCAGCGCTCTCTTTCATCCTGACGCTGATCGTGTTGTGGAAGACGCCGTCCATGCGCAAGTTGCCGTAGATGGATTCGGCTTTTATTGGACACAGATTTTCAGGATTTACGCTGATGTTTGCTACGCTATCCGTGAAATCTGTGTTCTATTTTCACAGCAGCAACAGCAGGAACACAGAGAACGCCGAGCAGCCACGGAGCGCACAGAGCTTTTTCTCTGTGTATCCTCTGTGCTCTCTGTGTTGCGCTGTTTTGCCCTATTTTCACAACAGACCGACGTGCGTCATCTCTATCTGCTTGCTTTTACCGCCGGCGCTGTGACGCTTGGCATGGAATTGAGTGCGGCCCGCCTGTTGGAGCCGGTCTTTGGCAACAATCAGATCGTCTGGGCGGCGTTGATCGGGTTGATCCTGCTCTATCTGGCGCTCGGCGCCTGGCTGGGCGGGCGGCTGGCCGACCGCTTTCCGCGCCGGCGCGAGCTGCACCTCTTGCTGACCATCGCGGCGGTGGGCGTTGCGCTGGCGCCGGCCTTTAGCACACCCGTCTTGCGGCTGGCGGCCACCGGTCTGGCTGACTTTGCCGCCGAACTGCTGATCGGCGCGCTGCTGTCTGTCCTTCTTCTCTTTAGCGTCCCTGGTATCCTCCTAGGCGCGGTCAGCCCGTGGGTAGTGCGGCTGGCGCTCGACGACGTGCGCCATTCGGGGCAGATCGCCGGGCGCATCTACGCCGTTGCTACAGCCGGGAGTCTGGCCGGCACCTTTTTGCCCGTCCTCTGGCTGATCCCGGCGTATGGCACACGCTGGACCTTTTTTCTGCTGGCGTTGGCGCTGCTGGCCGTGGTCATTGTAGACTCCTGGCGGCAGCGGTACATTTGGGCTCCCCTACTGGGAATCGTGCTTGTGTTGCTGCTGGCCTGGTGGACCCAACCCGGCGGCGCAATTCGCGCAACTTGGGACGATGGACGGGACGGCGAGATCATCTACGAAGATGAAAGCCTCTACAACTACATCGCTATCCGCCAGTGGGGCAGCGAACGCCACCTCAAGCTCAACGACGGCATCGGCATCCACAGCGTCTACCACCCCGACAGCCTGTTGAGCCTGGGCATCTGGGACTACTTTCTGCTGGCGCCACTCTTTAGTGGGTGGGGGGTAGGGGGTGGGGAGTGGACGGATTCCCTACTCCCTACTCCCTACTCTCTACTCATCATTGGATTAGCGGGGGGGACGGTGAGCAGCCTCTATAGCGAGATCTATGGACCGGTTCCGATTACAGGAGTCGAACTGGACCCGCAGATCATCGAGGTAGGGCGGCGTTTTTTTGAGCTGGAGCGACCCAACGTTACGCCAATCGCGGCGGATGGGCGGCGCTGGCTGATGCAACAGCCGCCCACGGCTCGTTGGCAGGTGATTGCGGTTGATGCCTATCGCCCACCCTACATCCCCTTTCACCTGGCTACGGTGGAGTTCTTTGCGTTGGTGCGCAACCACTTGACGGAAGACGGCGTAGTCGCCATCAATGTGGGGCGCACGGCGCAGAACTTTGACCTGGTCGATACGCTGGCTGCAACCCTGGCGCAACTTTTCCCGACCGTCTATGCCATTGATGAGCCAGGACCGGCCGATACATTGGGGAACACGCTACTGGTGGCGACCATGCAGTCGGTGACGCTGGACGCGGTGCTGGCGAACCATGCGCAATTGCCAGAGAGCCTGCCGCCGGAGTTTCGCACCTTCGCCGCCGAGGCAACTGGGCAGATCCGCCTGACAACGCCGCCACCCGACGCGCTGATCTTTCGCGACGATCATGCGCCGGTGGAACAAGTAGTGCATCGCATTATTTGGAGTTTTCTTACCGGTGGGTAGAATGAGGGCAGCGTACATCAGGGGTATTTCTCCCCATCATAGCGACAGGCGTACGGAGAACCCAGCCAATGATCAAAGTTTACGATGCCCGCACCGGTTCCTTTCTGGGCGAAATCAGCGAGCCGCAACTAGCCTTCTTACAGGCACAATTGGAGGAAGAAGGGGCAGAAGACCAGGACTACTACATCAATCAGGCAACCCTTGATCTCTTGACCGCCCGCGGGGCAGACCCGGCGCTGCTGGCTTTGCTGCAACAGGCGTTAGGCAATCGGGAAGAGATGGACGTTCGCTGGGAGACAGTGTAGGAATCTTGCCGATGAACTTCCCCGATTTGTTGCCACCATTGGAGCCGGCAATTTTGGCCCTTACCCAAAAGCTGCCGCGCAAGCCCGCTCCGGTGGTGCTCAGTGGTCATTTTGTTCGGCTCGAGCCGCTTGATTTTGCCCGCGATGCGGCGGCGCTCTTTCGCGTCTCCAACGGCGACGCCATCACGCTGGGGGGTCGCACGATCGGGCCTTACGACGCCGAAAAGTTGGTCTGGCGCTATCTCTTCGCCGGGCCGTTTGACTCGCTCGCTGATTTTATCAGCTATTGCGAGCAGCAACGAGATGCCCCCGACGGTCTCTGCCTGAGCGTCTTTGACACGGCCACCGGCGCCCCCATCGGCATGACCAACTTCATGAGCAATGCGCCGGGGCATCTAAAGATCGAACTGGGCGGGATCTGGTATAGCCCCATCGCGCAAGGAACAAAGGCCAATACGGAAGCCACCTATCTGATGCTCGACCATGCCTTTGGGTTGGGCTATCGGCGGGTGGAATGGAAGTGCAATGCGCTCAACGTGCGCTCGCGGCGGGCAGCGCTGCGCATGGGTTTTCAGTTCGAGGGCATCCAGGAAAGCCACATGATCGTCAAAGGTCGCAGCCGCGACACCGCCTGGTTTCGCATCCTGGCGCACGAATGGCCGGCGGTCGAACGCCATCTTCGCCAGCAGCTCTACGAATAGAAGATGAGCATGAAACACAGGTTTTCAGGATTTTCACAGATTCTTGTCCTTCTATCCGTGTGTATCCGTGTTCATCCGTGTACGATTTTCACAGTAGAGACAAAATTACAATGCGGGTCATGGTCACGGGGATCGCCGGGTTTGCCGGCAGCCATTTAGCTGAATATCTGCTGCGGGAAACCTCGGTCGAGGTGCATGGCATCATCCATCGCAACGACCGGCGTATCCAACATCTGCGCGACCAATTGACGTTGCATCGCGGCGACCTGCGCAATGCGCTGTGGGTGAGCGAGACGGTGCAGGCCGTTGCACCTGACCAGCTTTTCCACCTGGCGGCCTGGAGCGATGTGGGTGGCAGTTGGCGTCAGCCCTGGACGACCTACGAACTGAACATCCAGTGCCAGCTAAACTTGCTGGAGGCGCTCTGCCGGTGGCAACCTTCTTGCCGGGCGCTGGTTGTGACATCGAACGAGGTCTACGGCCTGGTGCAGACCGAGGATCTACCTATCGATGAAGAGACGCCTTTCCGGCCCAATAGCCCTTATGGCGTCAGCAAGGTGACACAGGATATGATGGCGCTCCAATACTGGAACAGCCACCATCTGCCCACGGTGCGGGTGCGCAGCTTCAACCATATCGGCCCGGGCCAGTCCGACGACTTTGTCGCCAGCGCCTTTGCCCGCCAGATCGCCGAGATCGAAGCCGGTCTGCGCCCGCCGGTCGTGGCGGTTGGTAACCTGGAGGCAGAGCGAGATTTTACCGATGTGCGCGATATCGTACGCGCCTACTGGCTGGCCATCAATCACGGCGAACCCGGGCAGGTCTACAACGTTGGCAGCGGCGAGGCGCGCCGGGTGCGCTGGTTGCTTGACACCTTGCTCTCGATGGCGCAGGCGCAGGTGGAACTTGCTGTCGATCCCGCACGTTTGCGTCCTAGCGATGTGCCGGTCAGCGTCTGCGACAGGCGGCGGCTCACGGCGGCCACCGGCTGGCAGCCCGAAATTGATCTACGTAATTCACTGCTCGACTTGCTAGATGATTGGCGCAGGCAAGTGCGCCCAACCGGGTAACATAGCAAGAGTCGATCAAACCCATGGGGAATGGAGAATGCCCACAGCCTTGATCACCGGTGTCACCGGCCAAGACGGTAGCTATTTAGCCGAATTTTTACTCGACCAGGGATATACGGTTATTGGCATGGTGCGCAGAACCAGCACCATCAATTTTGAACGTATCCAGCATATTCAAGACCGGATCGAGCTTGTCCAGGGGGATCTCTTGGATCAGAGCAGCTTGATGTCGATTCTCGACGAGCACCGCCCAGGGGAGGTGTACAACCTGGCGGCGCAAAGCTTTGTGCCGACCAGCTTTACCCAGCCGGTGCTGACCGGCGAATTCACCGCGCTGGGTGTAACACGCGTCCTCGAAGCGATCCGTCTAGTGAATCCCAAGATCCGCTTTTACCAGGCGAGCAGCAGCGAAATGTTTGGCAAGGTAGTCGAAGTGCCCCAGCGGGAGACGACACCCTTCTATCCGCGCAGCCCGTACGGTGTGGCAAAGGTGTACGGTCACTGGATCACGGTCAACTATCGCGAGAGCTACGACATGTTCTGCTGTTCGGGCATCTTGTTCAACCACGAGTCGGAACGGCGCGGTCTCGAGTTTGTCACCCACAAAATCACCGACGGCGTCGCCCGCATCAAGCTGGGTCTGACCAACGAATTGCGGCTAGGCAACCTGGAGTCACGCCGAGATTGGGGGTACGCCGGTGATTACGTGCGCGCCATGTGGCTCATGTTGCAACAAGACGCGCCCGATGACTATGTCATCGCCACGGGTGAGACCCACAGTGTCGAGGAATTTGTCGAAGAGGCGTTTGGCTATCTTGACCTGGATTGGCGCGAGTTTGTAGTCCAGGACCCCAAGTACTACCGCCCGGCAGAAGTCGATCTACTGGTGGGTGACGCCAGTAAGGCCGGCCAGAAGCTGGGGTGGGAGCCAACCGTGGACTTTCGCCAGTTGGTGCGCCTGATGGTGGACGCCGATATGGCAAGCCTGCAAGAACAGGTGTGGCCAAAACAGACATAGGCGACTCTATAACAACAGATGATTCGACATCCAATGCGTAACAGGTGATGCGTGTTGCGTACTATGTTATCTCTCACGCAACACGCATCACCTGTTACGTGTTACGCACTCCAACCACCATGGGTATTGCTGCTGATATTGCCATCATTATCGTCGCTGCTTTGTTGGGCGGATTGGTTGCCCAACGGCTGCGCCAGCCGTTGATCCTGGGGTACATCCTGGCTGGGGTGGTAGTGGGGCCGTATACAGGTGGCGTGACTGTCTCCAACGTGCATGATATCGAACTACTGGCCGAGATTGGCGTGGCGTTGCTTCTCTTTGGGCTGGGGCTGGAGTTTTCACTCAAAGAGCTTCAGCCGGTGCGCCGCATTGCCCTGTTCGGCACACCGGTGCAGATGGGGCTTACCATTACCCTGGGGATGGGGATAGGTCAATGGATGGGTTGGGGATGGGTGGCATCGCTCTGGTTTGGCGCATTGATTGCGCTTTCTAGCACGATGGTGCTACTCAAAACATTGATGAGCCAGGACCGGTTGGGCACTTTGTCGAGCCGGGTAATGATTGGCATGTTGATCATTCAGGACCTGGCTGTTGTCCCGCTGATGTTGATCCTGCCCCAGCTAAACGATCTGGAGCGCGGCTTGCCGGCATTGGGGTGGGCGGCAGTACGGGCGGCGCTCTTCCTTGCGGCCATGATCTTTGTCGGCACACGTGTCATCCCACGCTTGATGCAGGCCATCGCAGGCTGGAATTCGCGTGAACTCTTTTTGCTGGCCGTTACAGCGTTGGGGCTAGGAATTGGCTACGCCACCTATCTCTTTGGCCTTTCGTTTGCTTTTGGTGCCTTTGTTGCCGGGATGGTCTTGAGCGAATCCGACTACAGTCACCAAGCCTTGAGTGACATCATTCCACTGCGCGATGTCTTTGGCCTTCTCTTCTTTGTCTCGGTAGGAATGTTGCTCGACCCCATATTTCTGGTGGAAAACCTGGCTACAGTGCTACTGGTCGTAACATTGGTTGGAGTGGGTAAGGCGCTGATATTCAGCGTGGTGACACGGACATTTGGCTATGTTAACATTGCGCCCATTGCTGTTGCACTTGGTCTCTTTCAGGTGGGAGAATTCTCGTTTGTGTTGGCAAGGGTGGGTCTGGCCGGCGGGTCGATCAACGGCGACCTCTTTGCGTTGATGCTCACAGTGACGCTCGTTACGATGGTGTTGACGCCCTTTGCTACGCAGGCGGCTGAACCATTCTACCAATTGATCAAACGCTGGCGCCCCAAGCGCGAGCCGCTCTATACCATCAATTTACCGGAAGGCAAACTGCATGACCACATCGTCATTGCCGGGGCTGGGCGCGTGGGGCAATACGTAGCGCGCGTCTTGCAACGTCTGGGGCTCCAGTTTGTCGCCATTGAACTCAACCAACAACTGTTGCAAGAGTGCAAAGAGGCCGGGCTGCCGGTCATCTTTGGGGATGCCAGCCATCCTGTTGTCCTCGAAGCTGCTCACGTCAAAGCTGCGCATCTGGTCTTGGTTACAACGCCATCGATTAGCGTTACTGGCGCTGTTGTGGAACAGGTACGCCGGCTCAACCCAGACGTACATATGGTTGCGCGTGCTGAAAGCATCGACCAGTTGCGACGATTGCATGGTATGGGAGTCTACGAGGTCGTCCAGCCACATTTCGAGGCCGGTCTTGAAATGACGCGACAGGCACTGCTCCATTTGGATATGCCCGCTTCCGAAATCCAGCGCTTTACCGACGCGGTGCGCCAGGAGCTGTATGCCCCTATCTATAACGTCCACGAAGACTACCGGACTGTGGCAGAGTTGCGAGAGGCGCAACGGCTACTGGATGTAAGCTGGGTGCGTATTCCCCCCAATAGCCCGCTGGCCGGGTCAACAATTGCCGAGGCCGATATCCGGAACCGCACGGGGGCCTCGATTGTGGCGCTCCTGCGCGAGAGCGAATTGATGCCAAACCCAGAGGCGCGCCAGCGCCTTGCCGCCGGGGACATGATCGCGGTGCTGGCGAACCCCGCCCAACGCGCTCAGTTCGAGGCGCTCCTCCAGGCTGCATAAAGAAGAGAATTCACCCTCCGATCCGCACAATAAAAACGTTCGGGTTGCTGCGTATGGTGTTGAGCGCGTCAACAAGGGCCGGCAGCCCGACATCCTCGGTGATAAAGGCGCGCACCCCCAGACGGTATAAGCGATCCAGTATCCCACGCCGGTGGCGCGGAGCCAATATGATCATAGCGATGGAAGGGTATTGGTGGCGTATTGCATCGACCAGCGTGTAGTCAAGTTCTTCGCCTTCATAGGTATCGATCAGGAGAAGTTCTGGGCTGTTTGACCCCGCTTCTCCAAAAAAGTCGGTTAGTGACGGTGCCTGCTCTACCATCGTTACCCTTGCCGCCACCAACAGCGACAGCAGGCCAACCTGTGTTCGTTCAGGCGTTGCAACGACATGGAGCGTTAATGGCAGTAATTCTGTCCCCACTTGTGACATTTGAGAACCCTCGCAGACAAGTAGATTATCTCTCAAAAATCGAGCACGGCGACGCCAGACCCGGTTGATGGTTGACCTCGAATTAGAGAGAAGCAAGGCTGGTGTTGCGCTGTCCGCAGCGGTTTCATCCAAGCAAGAGCCTTGCTTCTAGTAAAAATGTCAACAGGCGCTAGAATAGCACGCATGGTTACACCCGACCATAGCCAGAAAGTACCATAGATCGGCGCCCAAACGGGCTAGGAATTAACAATGAGCCCTCTAGATTAGCTCAATTCCCAAGAAACCTGTAAGCTTCTATCTTGGTTGGCGTTCTGATAGAACGAGAAGGGCGGGTAGCATTCCTGCCAGCGGAGATACGACGAACTACACTGGCTAAAGCGCGTCTTGGTCAAAACCTGGTTTGGTTACAGCGACACCTATAGACTATACTAGATAGGGTTTTTAGTTGGCTCTGTGCAAAGCACAACCGCCAACTCACAAGCGTGATCGAACCGAACCACAACAGAGCTGTGTCCATACGAGCTTTATGGCTGAAACCCTACGCCTGTTTGTAAGCGCCACCAATGACCTGGAGTCCGAACGCGCCTGGATTGGTCGCGCCGTTGCCGAATTGCCCATTCAGATCGGCATCGAGATTCGCCGTACGCCCGTGCGCGGCGCCTCATATGAAGAGATCTTTGAACTTATCAGCAACGTCGATCGTGTCTATTTTCTGATGGGCGAGGATATCACCGCGCCCTCTGGGGCCGAGTGGTTTAGCGCCTGGAAGCTGGAACGATCAGTGCTGCCGTTGCGCCGTGTAGGGCGGTGGACACCGGCCGCACACGATTTTATGCGCCTCTTCCCCGGCCAGTGGACTCCTTTCACGAGCGGGGAGGAGCTTGCGCGTATCGTTACGCTAGACCTGGTGAAGATCCTCCACCACCCTACCAATCGCTATGGTCTGAATGTCACCGAGTTGGAACTGCTCAACCTTCATGCGCAACGCATCAAGGCTTTAGGAGGAAGACCGTTGCCAGAACCTGGTGGCGCTGAAGGTGGCGGCATCCTCCTCGACCTTGGTCATCGCGAGCCAGTACAGGGCGTTGCCTTAGACGAAGCGCGCTAGCGCTCGCACAACATCTTAACCCCTGGTCTCCGGTGCTAATCCTTAGCCCTTTCTTCATTTCGTATCCTGAAATTTGCATTTCATACGACTCCAGGTTTTATCCTCTCGTTATCTCCGTGCTATACTTCTGGAATGAAGGTTACACAAGGCCAGCCGCGCCCCGGTGGCGCCCGCCTGGGCTTTTGGGCGGTGATGTTGCTAGGTATCTTTGCCTGGGCGCCGGCAACCTATCCCGGATACTGGCAAGGGTTGGAAGGCTTTGCGCCTATCTTCAATGTGGTAGAAATCCGCCCGTTAGCCCATATCGCAACCACTGCTGACTTCTGGCGCGGCGCCGGAGGGGATGCGTTTTTGCTTGCGCGCCCGTTGTTGGTATTGGGATTTTCGCCCACCGTCGCGGTGCGTGCATCTTTTATCCTGATGCTCATCCTCGGTGGATTGGGGATGTATAGTTGGCTGCGGCCGCGATTGGGAGATCGAGCCGCAGGGCTGGCTGGTCTGGTCTATATGTTGCTGCCTCCAGTGCTGGCCACTGTTTATGTGCGCGGCAGCCTGAGCGATGCGGTTATTCTTGGTCTGATGCCAATGGCATTGGCCGGATTGAGCAGCTACGCCAGTGGGCGCTCACTAACGGGGGCGATCATCGCGGTCAGCGCACTGTTGTGGATGTGGCGTGCTCAGGCCGGGCTGGCGCTGTTGGTGAGCCTGTTGCTCATTGGCTATGGCTGGTTTGTCGAACGACAGCGGTTGAGTATGGTCTTGGTGAGCGTCAGCAGTGTGGCCGGAGCATTGAGCTTGTGGCCAGTCTGGTCGCTACAAGGGCCAGCGCCAGTTCGCTTTCACGAACACTTTCTCGATATGCACCAGTTGTTGGGCGCCAGCGGGCAGAATGATGCACCCTTTCAGGTCGGTTTTGCAGCCTTGGGTCTGGCAATAGTAAGCGTGTGGCAGTGGGCGGGGAGCGCCGCCGACCAACTGGCGTCTGATCTTCGCCGCCTTTTCCGCTTCTGTGGCACAGGTTGCGTGCTTTTGATCGCACTCACGCTGAGTGGAAGTGCAATCTTCTGGCAATGGACGGGCGCCGAGCGGGTGCTGACCTATCCATGGCAGACGCTTTTACTAGCGGCGCCTTTGCTAGCGGCGCTGGCGGGGAGCCTCCCGGCGCTCAATGCCGGGTTTGGCACGCCAACAGTATGGGGGACGCTTGTCATCTTAACTATCCTGAGCAGCTATTCGTTTCTGACAGCCGATTTCACGCAGCTAGAGCCGCCGGATAGACCGGTAGCGGTATTTGGCCCGCAACATAACCTGGTCATTCTCGATGCTGAATTGACCGAACGTGAGCATCCCTCGCAGGCCGAACTTCGTCTTACCTGGCAGTTATTACAGCCACTGGATACTGACTACAACATCTTTTTTCAGGCTCAGACTGGCGATATGGTTGCCCCCCAGGTTGTTGCGCAATTGGATACGCAGCCGCTTGGCGAAAACCGGCCGGTCACGACCTGGCAACTCGGAGAAATCCTAACCACTACCTACCGGCTCGACCTGGCTGAGCTACCGGCTGCGGCCGATCTGCGTTATGTTTTTGGTTATTACGACTGGCGCGACGGCCAACGTTTGCCTCTCACCAACGGTATCGATGACAAATTGGTTTTTTATGGTCAGTGATGTTTCCAGGGTGGCCCGGCCCTCTCTGATTCCGGGGGGAGCCGGGCGCGAGACAGGGATTGCAAACAGGCTGCTTGCGGCCAACTCAGTCTGGCGTGAGCCGCTGTTCTGGCTGACGCTTGGTTTAACCCTCTTTGCTGTGGCGCCCTTTATGGCGCCGGGTTACTTCTGGGGGGCCAACGACGCTCGCCATCATGTCTACTTTCTCTTTGAATATCATCGCCTGGTGGAAGATGGCATCTGGTGGCCGCGTTGGAGCCCAGATTTTGCCTTTGGTTACGGGTATCCCTTTTTCAACATCTACGGCCCGTTTAGCCATTTTGTAGGCGAGTTACTGCTCTATTTTGGCGGCTTGAGTTATACCGGCGCCATCAAGACAGTTTTTGGCCTGAGCATCCTCGGCAGCGCAGCGGCCATGTATCTTTTTGTCCGTTCCTGGTTGGGAAGCGCCGCGGCGATGGTGGCTGCCCTGGTCTACGTCTATATCCCCTATCACCTGCTCAATCTCTATGTGCGGGCCAATCTGGCCGAGAGTATGGCCTTTGTCTGGCTCCCGCTCTGTCTGTGGACGGTGCGGTCCGCCGTGTTGCGCCCATCCTGGGGCTGGGTGGCAGGTGTGGCGCTGAGCTACGCCGGGCTGATGTTGACCAGCAATTTGGTCGTCGTCTTGTTTAGCGGTACGTTGGGGCTTTATTGGGTTGTTCTGGTGCTGGTATACAGTACACCAACCAGTCCTCACGCAGGCAACCCTTTTTTTGCCCGTCTGGTTGGCTGGGTGCGCACAGGGATAGCGCCAGCGGTTGGGATCATTGCCGGATTGGGCTTGAGCGCCGTCTTTTGGCTACCTGCGATTCTAGAAATGCCCTATGTGCGCAACGACCAATGGTTTGCTGGGCGCTATGATTTTCGGGGCAATTTTGTCTACTTCCATCAGCTCTTTAGCCCGCAGTGGGGCTTTGGTGTCAGTCAGGCCGGCCCAAACGACCAGTTTGGCTTTCAGTTGGGTGTGGCGCCGCTGGTGTTGGCTGTGCTGGGGGCGCTCCTGGCCTGGCCGGTTTTGCGGTGGGCCGAACGCTGGGAGGTAGCCGTCTTTATTACTGCCGGGCTCGGTGGCATCTTGTTAGGGTTGCAGATCAGCGCCCCGGTGTGGGAATGGCCGTTGATTGGCGCCATCATCCAATACGCCCAATTCCCCTGGCGCTGGTTTATTCTGCCGGCGGTCTGCCTGAGCGTACTGGCCGGGCTGGTCGTCCATCCTTATGTGTTGCGCGAAGAGGGCCGGCTCTCGCTGCCGCTGTTGGGTCTGATCTGCGTGATCATCCTCAGCAGCCACCCCTATCTGCGCGTCGAAATCCGCGAACCGGCGGAGGGGCCCGTGAGTCTGGCCGCGCTCATGCGCTTCCAGCAATCCTCAGACGAAATGACCGGTAGCACCGCCTGGGTCAAGGAGATCCCCACCTGGAGCCCAATGGCCGACTACTACATCAGCCAGGACGAGGCCGGCGGCCCGGTCAGGCCGGTGGACACGCTGGTGGACTACAGCAACCCGACCTGGCCGCTGGATTATGAGAGCTTTGGCGTCGCTTCTGTCGCCCACAGCACGGTGATGGAGGAGATCTTTTTTGCCAACAGGCGAGAGACCGAACAGCGGATCGTCTTTAATCACTTTTACTATCCGGGCTGGAAGGCCTATCTGCTCGACGGCGAGCATGGGCAGCCGGTGCGCGAGCTACCCATCATTCCCGAAGAGACCGGCACATTGGGGCGCATGACCGTCCCGGTGCCGGTTGGCGAGGGTTATATTCTGCTCCGCTACGAAGATACGCCCCCACGCACCATCGGAAAAATGATTTCCCTGGCAACGGTGGTGCTGTTGGCGATTTTTGGAGTGGTAGCTGTCAGAAAGAGATTTAGAGATCGAGGAGATTGAAGAGATCTGGCGGGATGGCGAAGAACGCTTCGTACAACAAACTCGCATTATCTCCACAATTTCCCAAACCCAACAGAAACCCCAGGAGCACAAACCATGTTGGACTCGGTTGTCGCGACGCCCTTCGCACCAGGGCGGCCGATGATCAGCGAGGAGGAGGTGGGCGAACTGGCCGCGCAACTTGGCGCGCCGGTTCGGCGGGCGTTTCATATCCAGGCCGATGAGTATATCCGCGCCTACCGCTGGCGGGCGGATTCTGACCGCCGCGCCGAAGTCGTCTTTGCGATTCAAGACACAGCCGGTAGAATATGGGTTCACGCCAAACCGCACTATCCGGGCCACATCTTCCGCCTGCCATCGGGCGGGGTGCAGTGGACAGAGCTTGTGCGGGATGCGCTGCTGCGCGAGGTGGCGGAAGAGACCGGGATGCCGGTCTATGTTCGTCGCTTTTTGGGGTTGATCGAGTACTGTTTTCACGATGGCGCTTCGACAAGATGTTTTGCCAGTTATGTCTTTCACCTGATGAGCGACGGCTCATCGCCACGGCTGCCGGCCGACGGCGAGATCTCGGCCTTCCGGACGATCCTGCCGTGCCAGTTGTTGCAGCTCAGCGCCGACATGCGCAACATTGTGGGGGGTCGCCGCGGCTGGGGCCAATGGCGGGCCCTGGTGCATGACCTGGTCTATGACCTGTTGGGGTAGTAGTGAAGAATAAATTGATCAAATAGGGAGTAGAGAATGGGGAGTAGAGACCCACTTCCTACTTCCCATTCCTTACTCCCAGAACCCTGTTCGAGAAAACCAATGCTTGTTCCCTTGTCCTGGCTGAAGGAATACGTTGACATTAATCTGCCCACCGAGGCGCTGGCCGAGCGGCTGACATTGGCCGGGCTGGAGGTGGCCGCTATCCGCCGCATGGGCGATTGGTGGGACCCGCAGACCCTGGTGGTGGGTCAAGTCGTGGCGGTGTTGCCCCACCCCAATGCGGAACGCCTGGTGCTGGTCGATGTGGATTACGGCGCCGCCGAGCCGCAGCGGGTGGTGACGGGGGCGCCCAATCTCTTTGCTTTTCGCGGCGCACAGTCGCTGCCCACGCTCAAAGTTGCCTTTGCCCGCGCCGGTGCAGTGCTCGTCGACGGTTACAGCGACGAACGTCCACGCCCCAAGAAGGCGCTCAAGCCCGCCAAGATTCGCGGGGTCGAGTCATCCGGCATGGTCTGCTCGGAGCGAGAGTTGGGGCTGAGCGACGAGCACGAGGGCATCCTCCTATTGCCGGAGGATGCGCCGGTCGGCGTGTCTTTGCGCGACTACCTGGGCGATGAAGTGCTGGAGATCGAGATCACACCAGACATGGCGCGCTGTCTCAGCATGATCGGCATTGCGCGCGAGGTGGCGGCGCTCACCGGCGGCCAGCTCCACCTGCCGGCCGATGAAGCGCAGGTGGAAGAAGACGGCCATGCCACCGACCATGTCGAAGTACGCATCGACGATCCGCAGCTTTGCAACCGCTACATCGGCATGGTGATCAAAAACGTTCGCGTTGGCCCGTCGCCTTTGTGGATGCAGGAACGGCTGCGCAAAGCGGGCCTGCGCCCTATCAACAATGTGGTAGACATCACCAACTATGTGATGCTCGAATGGGGCCAGCCGCTACACGCCTTCGATTACGATGTGCTGATGCAGCGTGCGCAACGAGTGGGCGACGCCAGACCCACCGTCATCGTGCGGCGCTCCAGGGCCGGTGAAAAGTTTACCACGCTCGACGATGTGGTGCGCGAGCTGGATGATTCTATGCTCATGATCACCGACACCGCCGGTTCGATTGCCATTGCCGGCGTGATGGGCGGGCAGGAGAGCGAGGTCAGCGACCAGACTACGACCATTCTGCTCGAGGCGGCTACATTCGAGGGGATCAACAACCGGCGGACGGCCCAGGCGTTGCGCCTCTTTAGTGAGGCCAGTTATCGCTTTGCCCGCGGTATTCCGCCGACGCTCAACGCCATTGCTGCCCGCCGCGCCGCCGAACTCATGCGCCGCTATGCCAGCGGCCAGATCGTCCCTGGGATGGCGGACACCTATCCTGTGCCGCAGCCGACGCGTATTGTCTACACCACCGAAAGCGATATGCGCCGCCTGCTTGGGATGCCCGTCTCGCTAAACGAGATTGCCGATGCGCTGCGCCGGCTGGGCTTTCAGGTGCAAACGGTAGACGCTGTTGCGCCTGAGGCCACAGCCGACGCCACGTTTGCACTCCACCGGACCGCGGACGAACCGCTCCTCGAATGCACGGTCCCCTGGCACCGGCTCGATGTGACGGTCCCGGCCGATCTGACCGAGGAGGTGGCGCGCATCATTGGCTACGAAAAGGTGGGCGAAACTCTGCTCGTCGAGACCTTGCCCACCCAGCGCCGCAACGAAATCTTTGAGACCGAAGAGCAGGTGCGCGATACGCTGGTCAACCTGGGGCTGCAAGAGAATATCAACAACCCGCTGACCACGCCGGAGAATCATGCAAGGCTGTATGGTGCGAGAGGTGAGCAGGAAGATGAGGCCGCCTATGTCACACTGGCGAACCCCATTGCACCCGAGCGCCGGGTGATGCGTCGTTCCATGCTGGTCAGCGCGCTTGAGAGCACGGCGCGCAACCTGCGCTACACCAACCGGCTTGCCACCTTTGAGGTGGGCCGCATCTACCGGCCGGAAAAGGGTGATGTCTCCAGTGGGAGCCTGTTGCCGGAAGAAGAACGGCGTATCAGCCTTGTCCTGACCGGGCCGCGGCGACCCGCGAGTTTTTACAACGACCCGGGCGCAACGGATGAGATGGATTTCTTTGACCTGAAAGGTATCGTCGAAACCATGCTCGACCGGCTCGGTGTTGATGGGGATCAGGTTGAGTACCGCGCCAGACCTGACACAGACACCTTTGGCCCGCGCTGCGCCGAAGTGCTGGTCAACGGCGAGGTGCTGGGTCTGATGGGCGAGCTACACCCGCAGGTGCGCGCCGCCTTTGGCCTGCCTGCCGTGCGCATCAATGCCGCCGAATTCCGCTTACAGCCGCTCATCAAGCCCCACTGGCGTCTCCAACCCATGCGACCGATCAGCAACTATCCCCCAGTGGTGGAAGACCTGGCCTTTGTCGTAACCGACGAGGTAACGGCGCAGCAGATCCAGCGTGCTATCCGCCGCGCCGGGGGTGATCTGCTAACGGAGTTAGAACTCTTCGATATCTATCGCGGCGACCCGCTCCCCGCGGGCCACAAGTCCATGGCCTACCAGGTAACCTATCAAAGCACCGACCACAGCCTGAGCGAACAGGAAGTCGCCCAGTCGCGCAGACGGATCATCGAAACCGTTGAGCAGGAGACGGGGGGGAAGCTGCGCGGGTAGTTTATAATCGGTAATGGGTAACAGGTAATCGGTAATTGTGAATGTTTCGCCTGGTGATAGCGTCCTGAGGGGCCGAGCGGCATTCATTACCGATTACTCATTACCGATTACGAATTACAAATCACCCATCACGCCACCTGCGCCGCCGCGCTCGATGAGCGGGCAAAGTACACCCAGATCAACACCAGCGCAAACACCACCAGAACGGCCGTCCCGACCGGGTCCGGCGCGGCGCCGGCGAGATCATCGTATAGGTGGTTGAACGAGTGGATCAGGCTGCCGCCGGCGACAAAGCCGATGAACAGCCGGTGCTGGATTGGATTGCGTGCGGCGATCAACAAGGCAATACCCATCGGCAGCGTAAAGGCCCCCAAGTCCCCAAGATAATGCCGGTTGAAGGGCGGATATGGTCCGATGGTTGTAAAAAACCAGACCGGAGCAAACAACTGTGTCAATCCAACAAAAGTGTAAAAGGCTCCCGCGATTGCTATCACCCACTGTATCCAACGTGCGTTTTGAGTTTTCATACTCGCCTCCTGAAATGATAATTGCACTGCTCCCGGCTTGCGCTGCACGGGCTAAGCAGAGTTTGAAGCCCATTGTCGACCAACGGGCGAGAAAGACCGCACAATCGTGAACAATCAACGAACAGGCAAGCAAATCAGACACATCTTTGCATTCTACATAACAGCCCTGCTCACGCTAAGCGGCTGCGGACCCACGGCTACATCACTGGTTCAGCCATGGATCACGATCGCCAGTGTGGAAACAAGCGGGCCGGCAGAACCGGTCGAAACTACAGAACTCGCCACAGGGGCCGGTGAGGCTATCGCCCTCTGCCCTCAAATTGCTCGGCCCGCAATGCTCCTTTTCCTCCCCGATGGCAACTACACATTGTTTGACCCGGCCAGCAGCGAGACCTGTCCACTCCCCTTTGCGACAGCTATCCCCGGTATGGTCGCTATGGCCCAGGGTGACTTCTTCGTAGCCAGCCGCACCACCGGTCCCGAAGGTGCGGCAACCGTGATCCAGCGCTACAGTTCTGACGGGACCGTCGAGCAGCTACCCTACACGATGTTTGACAGCCAGACGGGTACCGAACTGGTCGCCTTTACCATCTCCAGCGATGCAAGGCTCATTGCCTGGAGCATTCTTGGCCCCACCGCCGGCAGCGACCTGCCCGTGACCACCCTGTACATCGCCAACCTGGCGACAGGCCAGATGCTGCACGGCGTTGCGCCGGAAGTAGGCGAGGCGCCGCTTGCCCTCAAGCCTATCCGCTTTAGTGACGATGGCAGCAGGCTCTACTATGCTCTGCAACCGTACGGTCTCGGCGGCATCTGGAGTAGCTATGTGGCCCGTTACTCCAATCTGTATACCGTGACAACTGACGGCGCCAGCACGCCCGAACGTATCTTCGACTGCGCTGACGTTGGCCTCGGTCTCTGCCTCGGCGACTTCTTCCTTGTTGACAATACGCTTAGCGCCCTGGCATACGTGGACCAGTGGACCGGCACCGTTGTGATTCAGAACGGCGTGGGCAACGTGCTCAACACTCTCGAGGCTGAGCATGACTACATTGGTTACCCCACGTGGGGGCCCAGTGGAGAGCTCGTCTACTACACCGCCGCCCCGCCCGATGATCCGTCCGTCAGCCCCTTGCCCGAGATGGGCTACCTCCACCGTGTGGCGCCGCCCACCGCCCCGGCCGAGACTCTGGCCGCCGACCCGGCACTGCTGCTACCCATTGGCTTCCTGAACGACACCCAGGTCATAGTCGGTTGGGCTGGCGAGAATGACAGCCGGGGTCTCGCCCTGGTTGGAATAGACGGCTCGGTCCAGGTGCTCGATGTCCCTGCTGGCGCCACTCTGCTCGGCATCTCTGCGGCTTCAACTCTGCTTGGTGGCAGCGGCGGCATCATCAGTGCCCCGTAGCCCTTGCCATCCGCCATTCTTTACCGGGGGTTGAGCGTCAAGGAGTTGGGCTTCTGCTGGCGTTGGCCATAGTGCTGCGCCACCCATTCACCCCATGTGATCTTGCCATAGCGGGCGTTCAGATCAGTGTTGCGCCCCCGGCGGAAGCCAGCGGCTGCCTTGCCCGGCACAGGCAGCCGCCAGACCGGGCGCGCCAACCCCTGTGCGGCAAGCCACGGCTTGACCATCTGCCCCAACGTCAAGATCTCTGGGCCGGCGATATCGGGTAGGCGACCGCCGGGGCCGTCCTTGATGATCTGGACAAAGTGGTCGGCCACTTCTCCTTCATCGATGGGCTGCGACTGGAAGTCGGTGGGCAACAGGTAGAATGGCATCCAGGCCAGCCGCTGCAAGGGTTGGAGCAGCCGGTCGATAAAGGAATGAAACTGCGTCGCCCGTAGAATCGACCACGGGACACCACCCTGCTCGATGCGCTGTTCGGCCGCCAGTTTGTGGCCGTAATAGGCGAACTCCATCCGGTCGATCCCCACGATGGAGATGTATGTGAAGTGGCTGACTCCGGCGGTGCGGGCTGCGTTCAACAGCCGTTCAGTGCCCAGCACATCCACCTCGTGGGCGTGGAGCGGGTCGCTGGCAGCATGGATGATCACATCCACCTCCGCCACAGCAGCGGAGAGGTCGCTCTGTTGCTGCAGGTCCATCTGCACCCATTCCAGGTTGGATGCGCCATCTGTCTTGGGGGCAGAGCGGCTGGAAATCCGCACCGTATAGCCGGCCTTGAGCAGGCGCGGCGTGAGTTCGCGGCCAAAGACACCCCGTCCCCCAGTAATCAAAATGCGCTTCATGGTTTTCTCCTTTTAACTCATTACAATTTTTTAGCGGATCCGCTTGGCCAAATGTTGTAACTTATCGGGATTCAGAATATTTCGGATCTCATAGATGCGTTCGCCGTCGCTGACCACGTTCATCACGCCAATGAGCTGCTGGCCTTCCAAAAGCAGAACTGCCAGCGCACCGTTGACCTCGGCAAATTCGACGCGCGTCTGCGCGGTGCGGAAACGATTGAGGCCGATCAGCAGTTTGGAGGCACGTTCGCGACCGGCCACCGGTCGCGTAGCAGCCCGCGCTTTGCCACCACCATCCGACCAGACGGTAATCTCATCGGCCAGCAGGTTGGTCAATTCATCCAGATCGCCTGCGCCGACTGCCTGGATAAAGCGAGTGAGCAACTGCTGTTGCCGTTCGCGTGAAGGGGTAAAGCGCGGCCGCCGCTCTGTCAGATATTGTTTCGCCCGGTGGTAAAGCTGGCGACAGTTGGCCTCACTCTTGTCCACGATCTGCGCAATCTCCCCGTAGTCATAATCGAACACCTCACGCAACAGAAAGACAGCGCGCTCCACCGGCGCCAAGCTTTCCAACAGCACAAGAAAAGCCATGGAGATCATTTCGTGCTTGTCCACCACCTCGGCCGGGGATTCTGTAGTGAGCAGCGGCTCAGGCAGCCACGGCCCCACATACTGTTCGCGCTGCACCCGCGCCGATTTGAGTTGGTCCAGACAGAGGCGCGTCGTGACCGTAGTCAAGAATGCCTCGGGGGACTCGATCACCTCCGTGGGCGTCGCGATAAATCGCAGATAGCTTTCCTGCACCACATCCTCGGCCTCCATTACGCTGCCCAACATCCGGTAGGCGATGGAAAAGAGCCGCGGGCGGTGGTGCTCAAAGGTTTCAGCGTGGGTCGTCATCATGTCTCCTTGATTGCGCCCAATAGACAACGGCGCTCTGTTCTACTGATAAGACGATTGGCTCCGCTGATTTGTGACAATTGGGACGCCTGCTGCACAAAATTCAAGGTGTCAGAGGAATTTACAATTTATCCACAGATTACACAGATTACACAGATTTTGCAATGGTTGGGGGACAAATAGCTCGCTGCTCAAAAGTGCAGTAAAGAACCGCAGATCGATAGCAAGACGCGGATTTTCGCCGCTCGAGTGGAGAATCCGCGTCTTTTTATCAATCCGTGGTTCTCTGCACCCAGCTTTGGAGAAGCTCTGGACAAAACAAAGCCCCGCAAGCGACGATGCGTTTGCAGGGCTTTCAAATAATAATCGCACACTTGTCGGGTCGGGTTGCGTCCGCCCTTGTGCTCAATCATCGGGCGGGCGGACGCAATCCGCCCCTCCGTTATTCCTCGCTGCCAAAGAGATAGGCCAATAGCTTTTGACGCTTCTCCTCCTCTTCGCTCTGGGTCTGACCTACTTCTTTATCCTTCAACTCTTGCAGCTTCTGTTCAGCTTCCTTCAGACCCTGCGCGTGCTGTTCTCTCATTTTGTCTAGCCCTTTGCCTAGCAGAGGCATCTTTGTCTCTGCTGGGATGGCCATTCCGGCCTTCTCCATCACCTCATCTGTCACGTAGATGGGGCAACCCATCCGCAGCGCCAGCGCGATGGCGTCACTCGGCCGAGCATCGACCTCTTGCACTGCGCCGTCACTGCGCAGCTTTGCCACTGCGTAAAAGGTGTTCTCCCTTATAGTCTCCACGCGTACCTCTTCCAATGTGGCGCCGGCCGCTGCCAGGAGGCGGGCAGTAAACTCATACGTGAGTGGACGCGGCACGGTAAGATCGAGCAACTGCATAGCCATTGCATCCGCCTCAAACGGGCCGATCCAAATGGGTAGCAGGCGCTGGCCTGGCTCATCGTACAACACGACGATGCGATTACCATTCTCCTCATTGACAACGACATCCGCAATGGTTACTTTCACCACCTTTGTATCCCTTTCTTGTATGGCCACAGCACCATGAAACGATTCGTACACCGGGGCGAGCAGGTCACGCAGTTGCGCCCGTGACCGGTGCAGCCGCACTTTGACGGCATTGACCGAAATCCCCAGTAGGGCCGCGATCTCGCGCAGGCTCAGCTGGTCGTAGTAGAACAGGAGAGTGACCTTCCTGTACGTAGGAGCCAGCGAGTCCACTGCCGCCAACACACAGGCATGTAACTCGCGCAGTTCGGCCACCTCATGCGGCGCCGGCTCGCCGCCGGCAAAGGGCAACGCATCAAAATGGAGGCCACCTAGCATCGCTTCCAACGATAGGACCGCGACGTTCTGATTGCGCCGGTGATTGCGGCAGACATTGAGCACGATGCCATAGAGCCAACTGCCAAACGCATGAACGTCTTTGAGATGTGCCAGTGAGAGGTAAGCCTGGAGCATCGCCTCTTGGGTCAACTCGTGCGCGGTCTCCCGGCTGCCCACCATGCGCACGGCGAGCCGCCAGGCTATTGTTTCATAGCGTTCTACCAGGTGGCCAAAGGCTGCTTTATCACCAGCTTGCGCTGCCAGCACCAACGCCACCTCTGACTGGGGACGTGCCATCCTTGATTTGGGATCCCAACCTGTCGACACCTCTATTGATCATAGTGGTCAAACGGCAGAAAAAGGTTACAAGTTACGATTCAGCCTCATCGTACTCATTCTCGACAAAGCCTTGGGAGTACGAGTACGAGCAGGTAGGGCAAGATGGCATCTTGCCCTACCTGCCCCCAATCCTGGACATACCGGATTACAAAGTACCCCACCGTTCAGGCAGGCCGAATGAAAAATCCACCCTGCATAAAAGTAAGGGTGGATTATCAAGACGGGCAGCTACGGCTCGCTGTAACGATCTGGGCCGGGTATTACGGCTCTTCAGGGGAGGCTGATTCTCGACGTCCCTCGCCATATTGCAGATTGCGCACAACTGTGGGTTTGCCTTTGCGCACCTGAAAGATGTCAAGGTCGCTGGCGACAATGGTGTCAGGGAAGACAGCCTGTGCTTCAGCCAAGATTTCCTGCACGCGATAACGCCGGCTCACATGATGCAGCACGAGCAGCCTGACATCTGCATTGCGCGCCAATCGCGCCGCCGCCAGGGCGGTGATATGGCCGTGCGCACGGGCCAGGTCCTTATCGGCGTCGAGATAGGTGGCTTCAATGGCAAGCAGATCTGCCCCGCTTACCACCTTGTGGAGCGGGCCGGTGTGGCTCACATCGCCCACAAAACAGAGTTTGGCCCCCCGCTGCGGCTCACCCAGCACCATCTCCGGTGTGATAGTACGGCCGTCGGGCAGGGTGACGGTATTGCCGGCCGCCAGTTCACGGCGGACGGGGCCGTGTGGAATGTTGAGCGCTTCGGCTTTTTCGGCCAGAAAGGGGCGGCGGGTCTTTTCTTCAAAGGTGAAGCCAAAACAGTCCGGCCCGCGATGTTGCACCGGAAAGGCCGTGAGCGAAAAGTGTTTGCCCTCAAAGATGACACCTGGCGCCATGAGGTTGAGGGCGATCCCCACGTTGGGGATCTGCCCCGGCCCGAAGACAACCTCCATCAACCCATGCACGCGCGCCAGCGCGTTTGCGCCCCCGTAGATATTGAGTTCTTCCAGCGCCTCCCAGCGGCCCAGCGTGCTCGCCAGCCCACCCAGACCGAGGATGTGGTCCAGATGGCCGTGGGTCAACAGAATTTTGTCCAACCGGCGAAAGCCAAGACCGCTGCGCAGGAGTTGGCGCTGGGTGCCTTCGCCGCAATCGATCATAAAACGGTGTTCGTTCGCCATTACCACCGCCGACGAAAGACCGCGATGCACCGAGGGCGCCGAAGCCGAGGTGCCAAGAAAGACTAGTTCAAACAAGATGATAACCCCTTGGATTCATGAATGCAGACACCTTTCAGTTTACCGGATGGCGCAGCGCAAGGCAAACCATTGGCGATAAAAGAAAACTGACTGCTTCGCCTTCACCAGGAATGGAGAATGAGGAGTATGCCCACCTACGTGCCGGGGGCCCGCTGGGCACGTTCGCACGTAGGTGGGCATACTTCTCAGCTCAGTTGAATCCTAAAGAGGCAGAAAAACTCTACTTCGGGGTAGTATAGAGTAGAGATCGAGAAGCCGGTCGCTGCACTGGTGCAATGCATCTCTGCTCTTGTTTGCCTAGAGATGTACTACCCCATTCACGTAACGCCGATTTCCGTGGCCTGTTGGCGTAACTGGGGCAGCGTGGCCAGGCCGTGGTTGATTGCAGCCGGCCGGCGGTTGCGGTCCAGCCAGATCGTGGTGGGCACGGTCATCACACCAAAAAAGCGAGCGAGTTGATCGTGCGCTACGGCGTCGAAGGTGTGGATAGGGGCGCTACTCGCCGCCGCCAGTTGCGCCAGGATCGGCGCCTGTTGGTAATGACATTGAGCGCAGTGATCCGCTGTAAAATAGAGCAGCGCCGGGCCAGCCGGCACCGCTTTCGCCACCTCGTCCGGCAGTGTCGTTTCCGCCAGCTTATGCAAGCGACGCACCTGGCAGCCGCGCCAGATGCACACCAACAACAGACTCAACCCCAGCACCACGGCGAGGATCAAGAGACGTTCGAGCAGCATAAGAGGTACTCATTCCTTCTGTGGTTCACAACGCCATCAGCTGTGGCCCAACACTGGGTGGGATTGGTAGGGTGCCTCCAGAAAGGCCATTTCATCATCTGTCAGGCGGATCTCCAACGCCGCCACCGCTTCTTCCAGTTGATACATCTTGCTCGCCCCGATGATGGGCGCCGTCACGCCCGGCTTGTGGAGCATCCAGGCCAGGGCGACCTGGGCGGGAGATTTGCCGTGGTCTGCCGCCACCTTTTGCACCCGTTCCAGCGTGGCGAAGTCGTTTTCCTGGTAGTACATGCGGTGGGCAAAGTCATCGCTCTTGCTGCGCGGCGTCTCGCCACCCTTGTCGGGCGTCCGGTTGCCGGCGAGAAAGCCGCGCGCCAGCGGGCTCCAGGGGATGACACCAATACCCTGGTCGAGACAGAGCGGGATCATCTCGCGCTCCTCTTCACGGTAGACCAGGTTGTAGTGGTTCTGCATGGTCACAAAGCGCACCCAGCCATTGAGGCTGGAGGTATAGAGCGCCTTGGCAAATTGCCAGGCATACATGCTCGAAGCGCCGATATAGCGCGCCTTGCCCGCCTTGACCACATCGTGCAACGCTTCGAGCGTCTCTTCGATGGGCGTCTCTTTGTCCCAGCGGTGGATCTGGTAGAGATCGACGTAATCGGTGCCCAGGCGGCGCAGCGAGGCATCGATGCCGTCCATGATATGTTTGCGCGAAAGGCCACGCTGGTTGGGCTTGTTGCCCATGGGGTTATAGACCTTGGTGGCGATGACCACCTCGTCGCGTTTGGCAAAGTCGCGCAGCGCCCGGCCCGTCACCTCTTCGCTGACGCCCTGCGAGTAGACATCAGCGGTATCAAAGAAGTTGATCCCGGCCTCCAGCGCCCGGCGGATGAAGGGGCGGCTCTGTTCTTCATCCAGCACCCAGTCGCGCCATTGGGGCGTGCCATAGGTCATCATCCCCAGACAGAGGCGCGAGACCTTCAAACCGGTGTTGCCAAGATTGACATAGTGCATGGGAAATCCCCTAACAGCAGTTGGCGCTTAGCGCCCGCTTTGCGAACACAGAGAACACGGAGAAGACACAGAGTTTTTCCCTCTCTTCCTCTGTGTTCTCTGTGTCTCCTCCGTGCCCTCTGTGAACCTTATACATTTTGCCAGCCGGGCAGCGACAGATGAACGCCCCGGCGCGCCAGTTGAAAGTAGAGGAAGCAGCCGACGCAGAAGCCAAAGAAGAGGTTGACCGCAGCTAATATCACAACGATCCCAGCCAGCGACCAACCGAGCAGCGGTGCGCCGGCGAGCAGAGCCAATGTGCTGGCCGCCAGAAAGATGCCGCCCACGCCTTGGGCAAAGAGGTGGGGCTGTGGGTCATCGGGCTGGAGATCGGGCTGGAGCAAACCGGCCGGTTTCAACAGTCGGGCGTACACCAGCTTGAACAGACTGGCTTTGGGCCACGCTGTGCCAATCAGCATCACCGCGGCGACAAATGCCACTAGCCACCACTGGTCAAAGAGAAACGCCAGGATCAACAAGCCGATAATTGACACCTGATTGACGCGCAATGCCGTGTGATCGACTTTGGGTTTCATAGATATACCTCTGAGAACGCAAAGGGGCATCGCACGCTGGGCGTGCAACGCACCGGCGGCCTAATCAAAGATTCCCAGGCTGACATACTTGCTGCCATCGTCCGGCAACAGGGTCACCACCAGGCCGCGTTCCAGCGCCTGCGCCACCTGGATCGCTCCAGCCGCCGCCGCACCGGCGCTGACGCCGACAAAGAGACCGGCCTCGCGGGCCAGACGGCGCGTCATCGTCCACGCCTCCTCCGGGTCCAGCCGCAGATCTTGATCGATGAGCGACGGGTCCCAGATTTCAGGCATGATGGCCGTCTCCAGGTGTTTGAGACCTTCGATCACCGATAACTCATCGGCCGGCTGCAGGGCGACCAGTTGGATGGCAGGGTTCTGCCGCTTCAGATAACGACCGGCGCCCACAAAGGTGCCGGTCGTGCCCAAACCGCAGACAAAATGGGTGACAGCGCCGTCGGTCTGGCGCCAGATTTCGGGGCCGGTGGTGTCGTAGTGGGCGCGCCAGTTGGCCGGGTTGTTGTACTGGTTGGCGTAGAAATAGCGCTCGGGCTCAGCCGCCACTAGCTCGCGCACCAGGCGGATGGCGCCATCCGAACCCTCCAGCGGGTCGGATTCGATAAGCGTGGCGCCGTACGCTTTGGCCAACGCCTTGCGTTCCTTGCTGACATTGGCCGGCATGACCAGATGGATTCTGTACCCCTTGAGCGCCCCGATCATGGCAAAGGCGATGCCGGTATTGCCCGAACTGCTGTCGATGAGGATCTTGTCCGGCGTCAACTGGCCGCTGCGCTCGGCCTCTTCCACAATGCGCAACGCCGCCCGCGCCTTGACCGAGCCACTCGGATTGTACCACTCGGCCTTGGCATAGACCCCAACCGTTGGCGATACACCCAGCCGTTGCGCAAAAGCGCTCAAATCAAGCAGCGGCGTATTCCCGATCTGGTCGAGCACCGTCGTTACCTCCGGTCGCACCTGGTTTACCACCGGCGCCCGGCGCAGCGTTCGGGTCACTTCATTGACAAGCGTCTGTTGCATAGTCATAGGCGTCACTTTCAAGAGATTGGAGATTGAGAGATTGGAGCAAAATCTCTTAATCTCTCAATCTCCAATCTCTCAGGCAAAAGCCAACTCACGCGCTTCCTCGGCATGATGCCCATTGCGCGAGGGCAGGCCGCAGAACTGTTCGTAGTCGATCAACTCGGTGACCGTCGGGTGGTCGCCGCAGACCGGGCAATCGGGGTTGCGGCGGATCTTGAGCGTGCGGAAGCTCATGTCGAGCGTGTCGATCATGAGCAGCTTGCCGACCAGTGGTTCACCGATGCCCAAGAGCACCTTGATCGCTTCGATGGCCTGGATCGAGCCGACGATGCCGGGCAGCACGCCCAACACGCCCGCTTCGGCGCAACTGGGCACCTCGCCCGGCGGGGGCGGGTCGGGGTAGAGGCAGCGATAGCACGGCCCGCCTTCGATGCCGTGGGCATGGTCGGCCGGCTGGTAGACCGTCGCCTGCCCCTCGAACATAAAGATGCTGGCGTCCACCAACGGTTTCTTCAAAAACTGGCAGGCGTCATTGACCAGGTAGCGCGTCGGGAAGTTGTCCGACCCGTTGAGCACGATGTCATATTCGCGGATGATCTCCAGCGCATTCTCGCTGGTGATCGGTTCGCGATAGCCGACCACCTTGATATCGGGATTGAGATCGATCAGCCGGTCCGCCGCCGATTCCACCTTGGGCCGGCCCACATCTTTGTTGCCGTGGAGCACCTGGCGCTGCAGGTTGGAGACATCGACATCGTCAAAATCGACGATGCCAATCGTGCCCACGCCGGCTGCGGCCAGATAGAGCGCCGCCGGGCTCCCCAGGCCACCGGCGCCAATGAGCAAGACTTTGCTGTCTAGCAATTTGAGCTGGCCGGCCTCGCCGATCTCGCTCAGCATCGTGTGGCGGCTGTAGCGGATGCGCTGCTCCTCGTTGAGGAAGGTGGGCACCTTGAACGAAAAGCCGGCGTTCTTCCAACCGTTGAAGCCACCGATCAGCGAAATGACGTTCTGATACCCCATCTCCTTCAGGTTGCGCGCCGCCAACGCCGAGCGGACACCACCGGCGCAGTAGAGCACCACCGGCTTCTCCCGGTCGGGCTGGTGCTGTTCGATCTGCAATTCGAGAAAGCCGCGCGGGATAAAGACCGCATCAGGGATATGGCCCTGGACAAACTCGTCGCGCTCGCGGACATCCACCACCGTGGGCTTTTGGCCGTTGTCGAGCATCTGCTTGAGCTGGGCGGCAGATATTTCTTGAATCTGACTCTTAGCCAGTTGTACCAACTGGTCTCGGTTGATCCGACTCATTGTGGTTCTCTCCCTACTATCTTGCTACCGTGACAGACCAGGCTTGTGTGGTCATCTGTCACCCCCGGCCATGGCCGGCACGATCGAGACCTGGTCGCTCTCGGAAACTGGTGTGGCAAGCCCGTCGAGCGTGCGGATTTCGCTGTCGTTGATAAAGACATTGATAAACCGCTTCACATTCCCATCGCCGTCGAGAACTCGTTCGGCAATGCCTGGAAAGTCGCGTTCGAGCGCCTGGATCAGGCTGCCGACATCATCCCCGCTGACCGTTAGTTTCCCTTGACCGCCGGTCAGCCGGCGCAACGGGGTTGGAATCAACACAGTCGCCATTCACTACATCTCCTGTCTTTCGCAGATTGCATTCGAATTTTTCTTTATCCACAGGTAACATAGATTTCTTTTACTCTGTGTAACCTGTGGATCAAAAACGCCGGGTCCATCACAGCGATGAACCCGGCGTAGAGAGAACGTAGCCTAAAGCGTACACAGACATCTCGTTCATTTTGTTCTCAGCGTTCGACCAGGCGTCTGTCGATTGTCTGTCGATTGTAGCCCAGAACGAACTGCGAGCCTTGCACCATGCTTCATCGCTTGCAGGGTCGATCCGCGGGGCAGCCAGCCACAGCGCTGGCGGCGCCCGCTAGCGACACGAGCAAGTAAGATGGAAGGACTCGGTGCAAAGCTGAACAAACATGACGATTTTTGCTATCTTCCTAGGAACAACGACAATCAAACAAAGCGTAACAGGGCCAAACAAAGCGTAACAGGGCGCTATAAATTTTATACCGCCATTATATGCATAAATGAACCGTTTGTCAACACGCGAAACCCCGGCGGCAGCAATTCCAAATATGAAATTCCTGAACCGGCGGGGCGTATTTCAGTTTTGAGCGAGTTTTTTGCCCGCTCACCACACTGGAGTGACCCGGCACCTCACTCCTGCGGGATCACCTCATACCGGACAGCCGCCTGATCAAGCAGCCTACCCAGGCGGTCGGCATCTTCAACCGTTACGTCGGAGTTTCTAATAATCTCCACCTTTCCCCCGGCTGCCTGAACTTCGCTCACGATGTTTGTAAACTCAGCCTCGTTGATCACGGTTCCATTATACACGATCTCATCGCCCCGCCAGGTAAAGCGAGCAACCGGTTGTGGTGATCCAGCTGTATTCGAATTGTCAACCTGGTCGCTGCGGACGAACTGGGGCAATTCGATGTTGCGTAGAAATTCTGTCGCCCGCTGGAACTCGACATTGCTCAGAAAGTCAAGGTTACCCGACCATCGCGGTAATACCATATAGACCAAAATACCTATGACGGCGAGTATAACAATGAGTCGTAGTAGGAATCTCATCGCATTGGTCTCCTTTCATTTTGACCCATAGAGACCAGTATACACGAGAACTCAACGTGGCAGGGTAGGAGACGAGGGTACAAACCTTGCGCAGCCGGTCACGTATCAGCCCGGATGCCCAACCCTTGTGCCGCGGAGTTCGCACGCCCATGTGCCGACCACCTGTTGGCATGTGAGCGTGCCCGCAGCGGCATCAGGAGTTGTTTGGCAAGGAACCAGCCACACCACTGGGCACCTGCTGCCCATGCCACCAGGTGAACAAAGTGGTCAACAAGACAGTGCCGGCAAGCAGCGCAAACGCACTCCACGTGGCGCCGTCGGGGGCAGTCAGCGGTTGGCCGCGCAACGCTTGCCACGTCAACAACAGCGTCAAGCCGAGATAGTTCAAGCCCGCTGTCCACACAAGGACCAGGCGATGAGCCTGCGGCAACCTACGGCGCATAGCAGGCCGGGTCAGCACCCAGCCAACTAACGGCAACATCTGCATGCCGTGCAGCCCGACAAAGTGGGGGACGCGCAGGTCGCCGCCTTCGGTGCTCCAGCCCACCAGTGGCAGACCCGGCCCGCCATCCTCGACGCCGACGCTATGGGCGCCGATGGCAGTGACCGGCTCGCCCGCTGCCAGCAGTTGGCGTTGCGCCGGGGTCGGGCCGGCGGTCATAAGGAAAGCCACCGCCATACCGGCAAACGAGATCAGTACCCCCAGCCGTAGCCCCCAGGCAAAGACCGGATCGGGCAGCCGCTGCCCAAGCAATAGGATCGCCAGCCCCAGGTTGAGTAGGGCGATAAGCGTGATAAAGCCACCCATGATACTAAATACGGTCGCATCAAAGACTGTCGCCGCATTGAAATGGCTGGCAGTGCCGCGTATTACCTGCATGGCGATCAACGATGTCTCCACCAGTAGTGCTACCCCGGTAGCGCCGGCTGCAAACTGTTTGAAGCGAGGCCAGCCACGCACATAGCCCAAGAGCCAGAGAAAGGTAAAGGCGTAGATACCGCCCGAAAGGGCAAACTTGAGGGGCTTGACCCAGGCCGGCTGCCCCAGGATCGTGCTGGGGTCCACCGCCCAGGCCACCAAAAAGAGCGGGATCAAGGCCAGATGGGCCAGCCCGGCCAGTGTGAGCAGCCAGTTTGCCGCCCACGCCCGGCGGATGGAGTGGAGAAGCTTGATCTGCCGCAGCGCGGGCAAGGCGGTTGTAAGTGTAGTCATTGTATCCTCCAATTTAGTGATACCCAGGTGTCGAAGTGGTCCGAGTGACCGCATTCATTAGCGCCAGCGGCACGACCATCCACTGCGAACTCACAATACGCTGCGTCCAGCGCCAGTGGGGGCAAGAGGATCATCAGCAGCCAGAAGGGCATGATCCAGAGATTAGCTGTATTGACACATCAAGTTGGGTAGCGAGTCAGGAGGTGCGACGCACTTTGTCAAGTGCGTTGCACCTGGATTGCATGACCTAACTTCATTTGTCAGTAACACCTCGCAACCCGCAACTCAGTAACCAAATCCCCGCGCCATCAATACCGCCGCCAGCGGGATCAACGCCAGCAACGCCAGTTCGGACAAGACAAAGCGGCGGGTGCGGCCCACCTCGGCCAGCGGCACCGGCTTGTCGCCGTGGCTTTCTGCCTGGCGCATCCAGCGAATAAACTGGATGGTCGGCGCAATCGAAACCAGCGCAACGATAACAAAGAGACCAATCTTGACATAGAAGAGCGGATTCTGTAGATAGAAAGGCGCGCCCTTTAACCCCCAGAAGACGCGCGCCAGCCCGCTCGCCAGGGCAAGGATAGCGGCGCCAAAATAAAAGAGGTCGATCCGCCCCAAGAGGCCAACCTGCGGCCAGCGCAGGCCGGGCCGGCAGAGCACAGCTTCGAGCGCCAGCGTAGTCGCCGTGGCAAGGATGGCAAAAAAGTGGGCGTAAGCAAGTAGAGCATCTTGCAACATCATTTTCCTCCCGCGCAGATAATCGAACGATCGATGCTTCCCGAACAGTGTTCGGTCCAGCACAAAAAAAATTCAAGCGACCCCGGTCGACCGCAGCGCCAACCCTTTGCCAAACGCCATGAGCGTCTCGCGCGCGATTGTGGCAAAATCGGCTTCGAGCGGGCGTAAAGCTGTCACCCGGAGCATGGCGACCCCATGCACAGTTGACCAGGCGGCAAAGGCCATTTCGAGAACACCTATCCCTGGACGAACCCGCAACACCCCTTCGCGCACCCCCCGTTCGATAGCTTTGATCAGGATGGCGAAGGATGAATCCTCACCCGTCGCCCCGCTAGCCAACCACGCTTCGACACTCACCGGCTCACCGGCGCCAACGGGCAACGTTGTGAACATCAGGAGGAAGAAATCAGGATATTGCACGGCGAACTCGATGTAGGCCAGCCCGATCTCCAAGAAATAATCGAGAAACGGCTGGTCCTTGTCCACCGCAGCCATGTAAGCGGTAAGGCGCTGCTGCCCCTGCCGGCAGAGGGCGCCGATGATCTCTTCTTTGCTGCCAAAATACTCGTAGAGCCCCGCCGGGCTGTAGTCGATGCGCTCGGCGATGGCGCGCATGGAGAGGCCGTCGATGCCCTTTTCGTTGATCAACTGGCGGGCAGCGTCTAGAATGGCTTGGTGGGTGCGCTGTTGGCGCTTTTCTCGGGGTGTCAAATCGGACATAATCTCAAACTCTCGTTGATTTCCGAATGATGTTCGGATTCTAACACGGATTTGACATTTTGTCAAGAGGCAATTTTCGGTGGGGTGCGTCCAGGATTGGGGGCGAAGCAGCGGCGAATAAGCATTCCGGGAAAGGGCAGGCAAAGCGCTGGTCATGCAAACAGGCGCCTGCCCTTTCCCGGAATGCGAGTGGGCTAACCGACTTACCCCAAATTGCGGACGCACCCTTTTTGGTGAAGTGGCAGCAACTAACACCAAAAGAGCGCAACGGTGGGTGACCGGCTCAATGACCAGGCCACCCACCACCGCGATCTCCTCGCCCGCCAACCCATAGAGCCGGTAGACCACTCGGTCCATTCGCCTGTGTTCGCAAAGTGTGGTAGACTCGCAGTAGAAATAGATATAAAGGAGAGATAAATGAGTACGATGACGGTTGAGGTCAATGAAGCACAAACACAATTATCAAAGTTGTTGGCCCTGGCGCTGCAAGGGAACAAAATAGTCATTACGGAAAACCAACGGCCAATGGTGCAGTTGGTGCCGATCCGCAGGCAACCTCAACGCCGCATTGCGGGTCTGCATCGGGGGGCAATGCGCATGCGTGAAGATTTCAATGAACCACTCCCTGATGCTTTCTGGCTGGGCGACGTATGAGATTTTTGCTTGACACGCAAATCTTCATCTGGTGGGATAGTGAGCCAGAGCGGCTTCCTCCACGCCTGCTGGCGTATTGCGAGGACCCGACCAATGCGCTTGTGCTGAGCGTGGCGAGCGTCTGGGAGATGCAAATCAAATCACAGCTTGGCAAACTTGACCTTGATCGCCCGCTCGCTGCCATCATTGAGGAACACCAGCAGGAGAATTTGCTTGAACTCTTGCCTATTGAGTTACCGCATGTGCTGGCATTGGAACAACTCCCGCTCTATCACAAAGATCCGTTTGATCGGGTCATTGTCGCGCAGGCGATTATGGAACAGCTAACGATTCTGAGTGTAGATAGCCTGTTTGCCCATTACCCTGTGACAGTATACGGGGATCGATGAGCTAAATGTTGTTGTCCAGCAGCAGTGCGGACCGAACAGCCTGTCACCCCTTACCCTCCACCACCGCGATCTCCTCGTCCGTTAACCCATAGAGCCGGTAGACCACCCGGTCGCTGAGCCGGTCCGTGGCGGAGAGGCGCTGGCTAGCGCGTGATAGGCATCCGCGGCGGAGCAGTCTGCCAGAGCAAATCCACCTCTGCAGGCGTCAACTGGTATGCCTCGTTGACCAGATCGGCAAGCTGGTGTTCCAACCTGCCGGCTTCGGCGTCGTTGCCTCTCAGTGTTGGGACATACTCGTCATAGACCCGGCGTAACGTCTGGACGCCAGCCGGGGTAAGGCGACCCGCCGAGCGTGGCCGGCGTTGAGCGACCTCTCTAATAAACGAGTCACCCTCCAACGACGACAGTTCCGCCAGACGCTGCCCCGGCGTCTCGATGTCAAACTCCACCTTGAGCCAGTCGAGCACGCTGCTGGTGATCTCTCGCTGCGCCTTTGTGAGGACAATCAGCCGCTGCACCGCCGGCTCGACCTCGGCTCGAATGGCGTCTGAGGCAGGCGCTATGGGCAACACCTCCATGAGTTCACCTTTGGGGCTGAGCGCCTCGTCTTTCATGTGAGGCAGATAGCGCCAGTTGTACCACCACATGAGTGGCGAATTGAGCACCGCCAGCAGATAGCCGTCAGATGAAGACAACAGAAAGCCCTTATTGTTGGTCATGTAACCTGTATTATCAAATCCATAGGCCGGATGAAATTGAATCTCCTGATAGAGCAGTTTGGGACGTTCAAATAGTGCATAATAGGTGCAGGACCGCAACTCCCACCAAAACCGTCCCTGATCCTGTCGTTTGCGTAGTGCTTGCTCATGCGGCTTGAAGTGCCGGTAGAGAGCCGGATAGCTTTCAGCAAAGACCGTTTCCGCATTCTCGCCCGCCCCGCTCCACGGCCACATATGGTTTTCGCTGGACTTGAGCAGAATCATCCACAACCCAGACCATTCAGGTGTCCAGCGTTTGATGTCCTGACCGCGCAGGTAGGATTTGATCAGGGCAGCGCAGGTTGGGTCTTCCTGGATCAGGCCATCCTTGGTTGCGGTGTCGATCAGAAATGCAGCATTGAAGCCAGTTAGGATGCCACGGTACGGTACCGCACCTGCATACTGAACAAGTGGCTCACCGTTTAGACGCAACTTTGTCATTAACTCATCAACTTCAGGTCGCTCCAGGCTCCATGGTTCAGAACCGAACCGACTGGTTGCCACCTGAAAGCCATATTGCTTTATATAGACTGACAGATCGATGCGGCCCAATTTCTCTCGAGGAAATGAACAGATTTCAGTCTGCGCCTCTGCGTCGAATTCTTCCACAGGGGGTCGTTGTAGCACGGCAATGGTGGGAAATGTATCGGCATCTTCAAAGATTGGTGCATGTCCAAAGTCGATAATTCCTTTGACATGAGATTCAGCCGATAGAAAGCGCCGCAACGGTCCACCATAGCTGGCGCGCAGGAATTTGTTTGATGTGATTATCCCTATCAGCCCGCCAAGGCGTAATAGAAGCAGACCACGCTCGTAGAAGTAAGCATACAGGTCGGCTACACCGTGGTAGACCGCAAACGATGCCCGTAGCCACGGCTTGTTGGGCGTCAACTGCTCCTGGCGCACATACGGCGGGTTCCCGATCACCACATCAAAGCCCGGATTCTCGGCCCAGTCGCGCCGCTCCAGGTCGATAAAGACTTCGGGGAACTCCAGGTCCCAGTGGAAAAAGCGTTTCTCTTGCCAGAGCGTACGGGCGCGGTCGATGGCGGCCTGGTGTGGCTTGCTCAGCTTGCGTTCGCCGCGCAGCGCCGGCAGCACGTCGGTGGGGTAGGTCTCCAAGAAGTCGAGGGCGGCGGCGTTGCCAAAGTGCTGGCTCACCCAGAGGTCGAGCGTCTGTTTGTAGGACAGCAGGTTGGCCTGGAAGGTGCGGTACGCGCAGCGGGTGCCCACTAGATAGCTCACCATCTGGTGGCTGGGGTTGTTGTCGCTCTTCCAGGCGTCGCGCCCGCTGGCATCCTTCTGGCTGAGGGGCCGGCCCCAGTATTTGGCCTCGGCAATGGCCAGGGCGCGGCCATAGAAGGCGTCGTCATCCCCCTGGTGGGGATAGGCGGCGTCTTTGGCCGCTTCATCGGCAAAGAGGGCATAATCAGGCCGGTTGACGCGCCCGCGGCTGCGGTTTTTAACCTGGGGGATATAGCTCCAGCCCAGCAGTTCCAGCACCGGTTTGACAAACTCATCCTCGGTCTGCGCCTCGTTCCAGTTGGCGCCCAGTTGCTGCGCCTTGTGCCAGAGGGTGTGGAGCGCGGCGAAGAGCGGCGCGGCCTCTTCCTGCCATTCGGGCAGGCGCGTCTCGAGGTAGTGGAGTGAAAAAAGTGATTTGCCACTTGGCTGTCGAGGTGTCGCCATGATAAGAATCTCGGGTGGCTCGATCTTGTGGGCGAGTGATGTGAACAGCGCCTATTGTACCCGGCTGGGCAGCTTCTGGCAATCGCCGGTTGCTTGCACAGGCTTGACAACCGATTCTTTTCCTGCTAATATATAACCGCTTGGTTATAGTTTTTGAACACAGGGTTGCACGGACAAATCCAGATGTCGTTCGCCGGCATCTGTGCCAATCGGTGCTCTGTTTCAAAACAGATTCTTGGATTTGCTGCGTCTGGGTCTGGACGCCGCGGATGATCGATGGAGACGCTCGATGATCGACGAAACGCCCTATCGCGCAATTGCCGATGGCAACCGTCGCATTATCCTGGACCTGCTGCGTAAAGAGGGGCCGTTGCGGGCGGGTGACATTGTGGCGCGGCTGCCCCACATCAGCCAGCCGGCGGTGAGCAAACATTTGCGTATCCTGCGCGAGGCCCATCTCGTGCAGGCGCAGCCAGATGGCCGTGAGCGCCGCTACCAACTCAATGCGGCTGCGCTGCGCCAGGTGGCTGAGTGGCTCCACCACTACGAGCCACTGTGGGACGAACGCCTGGCGATGTTGAAACAACTTGCGGAACAAAACGCCGAAGGAACAGGAACATCGTCATGATGCCAGCGACGATTTACAAGGAGATCACGATCCACGCACCGGCGGCCAAGGTCTGGCCTTTTGTGGGGACGGAGGCGGGCTTGCGCCAGTGGTGGCAGACGGACGTGCGGTTGGATCCCAAACCGGGGGGACGTTGTGCCGAACGCGGTGTATTCAACGGCGCGCCCTATCAACTCGAAGGCACGGTGGCGGTGTACGATCCCCCGCGCCGGTTGGTCTTGCTGTTCAGCGATAACCCAACGGCTGGAGCCTGGCCCACGGCCATGAACATCACGATCACGCTGGACGAGGGGAAAGACGCCACAGTGGTGCGGGTTGTGCATCAAGTGTATGGCTCGCTTATCACCGCACCGGACAGGCCCCAAAAGGAGCCAGCCCCTTCGCCCCTCCGCCCACTGCCCACCATCCTGAACCAATTGCCGGGCCACGCCAGCCCAGAGTTGGGGGGCGATGTGATTGCGCCAGCACCGAGCATTCCCCACCCGGTGTGGGTCGATCAGGGATGGATGCACCTGTACGAAGCACGCTGGACCGTTCGCCTGGCCGAACTGTCACAGCGGGTGACTGAGAAAGGAACCAGCTCATGAAACGTACGAATACCCCTGCCGCGCCCTTCCGCTTGCCAGATGTGCCGTTCCCGCATCCACCGGGCGAGCCGCCAGCCATCGCTCCACCCATGATCGTCGTGCGCGAAAAGCTCAAGTGGGAGTACAAACGTCTTGTGCAGAACCTGGCAAAAGGCGAGACGCCGGGCGAGGATGAACTCAATGCCCTCGGTACAGAGGGGTGGGAACTCGCTGGTGTTATCCAGGATTCTCCGCTCGTCTATCTTTACTTCAAGCGGGCAACACGCTAGGTTCTGTTGACCTTTCAGCCTGTCCAGAGGTGCGATGCACTTGAAAAGTGCGTTGCACCTGGCACGAGAATCGCACAAATGGCAACAGAACCTGACTCATTCAGCAAGCAAACGGACAAACCCGCCCGGCGCGCCTCCAATCACTTTGGGCCGGGCGGACGGAAATGAAGGGACAGCTTTATGCATCTATCTCAGCAACTCATCCCAACCGTGGTGGAAAATAACGGGCACTGGGAACGCGCCTTTGACATCTACAGTATGCTGCTCAAAAATCGCATTGTCTTTCTCAACACGCCGATCAACCAGCAGGTGGCAAACGTAGTGGTTGCCCAGTTGCTCTATCTCAACGGCGAATCCCCCCAGGAGCCGGTCCACCTCTACATCAGCAGCCCCGGCGGGGATGTCTATGCCGGGCTGGCGATCTACGACACCATGCAGATGATCACCCCGACCGTCTACACCTATGCGGTGGGGATGACCGCCAGCATGGGCACGGCGCTGTTGGCTGCCGGCGCCCCCGGCCACCGCTACGCCTTGCCCCACGCCACCATCCACATGCACCCGTCCAGCAGCGGGGCGCAGGGATACACGGAAGATGTCCGCATTGCCTTTCGCGAGCAAGAGCGGGTGCAAACGCAACTTTTCCACCTGCTCGGCCAACACACCGGCCACACCTGGCACGAAATCGAGGAGTTCTTCCAGCGCGACCGTTTTCTCCATGCGATTGAGGCCAAAGAGTACGGGATTGTCGATCACATCTTGGGGGATGCCAGCAATATCATCCTCTGGCGGAGGAACAACGAAATCGAAGTGGCCGGATCCTCTCTGCCGGCACAGCTACAATCACTTGCACCCATGAATCGGCGATAGTATACTACCACCCCGCGCCGGGTAGCGCGAGAGTCGTAGCGTGCGACGCACTGGCCCAAAACTGAGTGATCATGCAGGGGCGCCTCTGGCCAGTGCGTCGCACGCTGTTGTCCGAGCTGTTTTCCGGCGCCATCTCGCCCAGCGTTGTGCGCTTAACCAGCCAATGAAGCGATCGCCGCCATGTCAGCCAACAAAATCCCTCCTCCTACTGGCTGGCGGCGCTGGATGCCGTTTCTGGGCAACATCCCTGACCTCAACCGTCGCCAGTGGCAACTGCTTGCGCTGGCGGGGTTGTCCTCGTTCTTCGCCACCTACAATGTGGCGCTGCTCCAACTGGCGCTGCCGCAGATCCAGGTGGGATTGGCGATCCCGGCCGAGGATCTGAGCTACTGGGGCGCGCTGATCCGCCTGGGGCCGCTGCCGGCCTTTGTGCTGACGCTGGCGGCTGATTCGTTTGGGCGGCGGCGCCTGTTGCTCTTCTCGCTGGTCGCCTTTTCGATGCTGGGAGGCGCCACTGCGTTTGCTCCCACAGTAGAAATTTTTGCCGCGCTGCAATTTCTGGTGCGCACCTTTGTAGCCGCCGCCGGGCTGCTGGCCGGCGTCATGATCATCGAAGAGTTTCCCGAAGATGCGCGCGGCTGGGGTGTGGGCGCCCACACGGCGTTGGCCTCGGTGGGGGGCGGCACAGCGGCGGTGCTCTTTTCGCTGGTCAATGTGACGCCGTTTGGCTGGCGCGCCCTCTTTTTTGTGGGGCTGATGGGATTGTTGTTTAGCGGAATCATCTTCCGCTTGCTGCCGGAGACCCTCCGCTTCGAGCGGCATCAGCGCAGTGCAGCCATCGTTTCCCCGTTTCGGCAGGCGCTGCGCCCGCTGGCTGGACTTGTGCGGGCCTACCCCGGCCGTTTTGTTGCCATCGCCGCGGTGATCACACTCTTCAACATAGGCGGTGACGCCGCGCTCTTTTACGACCCCACCTATCTACAACAGGAGCACGGCTGGCAGCCGTGGCACATCTCGCTGCTCAATTTGGGCGCTGGCTTTATGGCGATCCTGGGTAGCGCCTACGCCGGGCGGCTGAGCGACCGCATTGGGCGCAAGCGGACCTCGATGCTCTTTTTGAGCGCATTTCCCCTGTTCATCATCGGCTTTTACAACGTCTTTGGCTGGCTGCTGCCGCTCCTATGGGCGGGTCTGCTCTTCGCCAGCATTGGGACGAGTGTGGCATTGTCCACGCTGGCTGGCGAACTCTTCCCCACATCGTACCGCTCCACCGCGTCGGGGGCGATGGCGACGGTGGCGACGGTCACCGGGTCGCTGAGCCTGGTGTTGCATGGCACCCTCTTCCAGTGGATTGGCTCAGCGTGGACGGCGGTGAGCTTGTTGGCGCTGCTGATCTTGTTGGCACCCCTGCTCGTCACCGCGCTGCCCGAGACCAGTGGCCGCACGCTGGAAGAGATCGCACCGGAGCGGTGAGCGGGTTCAACATAACATTAGGCCCCAGGGCCAATCGTTGACCCGACCCTACCGATGTAGTACAATGGAATACAAAATAATCAATCATTGTAGGTGCGGCCAGGTGAACGTTTACCGCTTCTGGTGGGATGAGCAAAATATCGAGCATATTGCCAATCACGGCGTCGAACCCTATGAGGCTGAGTTAGTCATTGCCCATGCTAGGCTGATCCGCAAGGCAGGGCGCGGTAAGTATGTGGCTTATGGACAAACTGACAGCGGGCGCTATCTGATGGTTGTCTATGCGCCCAAAGACCGGAGCCGTCTCCGCGTAGTGACTGCCCGTGACATGACCCTTAACGAAAAGCGTCAATTTAGGAACTGAGTATCATGCCAAAGCTACCTGACTTTAAGACGGATGAAGAACTGGTCGCCTGGTTCGAGAGCCATGACACTGCCGATTACATAGACGAAATGGAGCCGGCCGACCAGGAGTTCCCCGTGATCCTCACTGAATTTCCAACCCGACCGGTTGACCTGCGTCTGCGCGCCGATTTTTTAGCGGCCATTGAAGCGCTAGCTGAGCGCCGAGGCGTTCCATATCAGCGTCTCATGCAAATCTGGCTGCTCGAAAAGCTACGCCAGGAAGCCCCCGATCTCGTTCCCCAATCGGTTTAGTAGCCGCACGCTGGAGGAGATCGCGCCGGAGTGATGAGCAGGTTTAGCGCAACACCGCCCGGATACGCCGGACACCGGCGCCCACTGCTTCTTCCTTTGTGATCTGAAAGCGTCCCAGTTCACCAGTCTGTTCAACGTGGGGGCCGCCGCAGATCTCTTTGCTAAAGTCGCCAATGGTGTAGACCTTGACTCGCTCACCGTACCGCTCCTCGAACAAGCCGATTGCGCCGCTCTCTCTGGCCTCATCCAGCGGCATCTCGGTCCATATTACGGGCAGGTTGCGCTGGATCTGCTCGTTGACCAGCGTTTCGACTGCGTGGATTTCCTCGTCGCTCGGTTTGGCTCCGTGAGCAAAATCAAAGCGCATCCGCTCGACGGTAATGTTGCTGCCCCGCTGCTCGACATGCGGACCAAGCACGCGCCGCAACGCCTCGTGCAGCAGGTGCGTGGCGGTGTGATAGCGGGTTGTTTCAGGCCGGCGCTCGGCCAGCCCGCCGCGGAAGCGCCCCGCCGCCCCCTGTTGGGATTGCGCCTGGTGCTCGGCGTACGCTGTCTGAAAACCGGCCAGATCGACGGCCAATCCCTGCTGTTCGGCCAGCTCCTGGGTCAGTTCCGCCGGGAAGCCGTAGGTCTCGTAGAGGTGGAAGACTTCCTCGCCCGCCAGGGTCGTTTGGCCCTCTTGCTGGCGCCGCTCGATGATCCTGGCGCACGCTCTCTCGCCGTGGGCCAGGGTGCGCTGAAAGCGGGTCTCTTCCTCATCCAGCGCGGCTGCAATCTGGTGGCGCTGCTGTTCGAGTTCCGGGTAAACGTCGGCGAACAGATCGACGACCGTGCCGGCCAAATCGGACAGAAAATGGCCCGCAATGCCGATGGTGCGGCCATAGCGGATGGCGCGGCGGATCAGCCGGCGCGCCACATAGGGCTGGTCGACATTGCCAGGCCGGATGCCTTCGGCCAGCACAAAGGTCGCCGCCCGGATGTGGTCGGCAATGACTCGCACGGCAAAGGGCTGTGGTTCGTTCGCCAGCTCCCGGATCGACTCGACGATGGGCGCAAAGAGGTCGGTCTCGTAGGGGGACGGCGCGCCTTGCAGGATCGCCAGCGCCCGGTCCAGCCCCAGGCCGGTATCGACCGCCTGCATTGGTAAGGGTGCAAGCCGTCCGTCCGCCTGTTGGTCGTATTGCATAAAGACGTTGTTCCAGACCTCCCAAAAGCGTTTTGAGTTGGTTGCCGGTGTCTCACTGGGCGGCCCATTGGGGTTCATGTCGTAGAAGATTTCCGTATCTGGCCCGCAGGGGCCGGTTGCGCCTACCGGCCCCCACCAGTTGTCCGCTTTGGGCAGAAAGATGATCCGTTCCTTGGGAATGCCAAGTTCGCGCCAGACCTCGGCGGCCTCGTCGTCGCGCGGGGCGCTCTCATCACCCGCAAAACAGGTGACATACAGGCGGTCCGGCTCCAACCCCATGTGCTCGGTCAGAAAACGGTAGCTGAGTTGAATCGACTCCGCTTTCCAGTAGTCACCCAGCGACCAGTTGCCCAGCATCTCAAAAAAGGTCAGATGCACATCGTCGCCTACCTCGGCAATGTCGTTGGTGCGCAGACACTTCTGGCAATTGGCCAGCCGTCTACCGGCCGGGTGCGGCTCGCCCAGCAGAAAAGGGACCAGCGGGTGCATGCCCGCGGTCGTGAAGAGCGCGCTGGGGTCATGGTCGGGGATCAGCGGTGCGCTCCCGATGATCGCGTGGCCGTGCGCCTGGAAGTAGTCTAGGAATAGGCGGCGGAAGGTTTGTACATTCATAATCATCACCTCACAGAAATAGAAGCTATGCAGTTGGCTTGGCTCACTAGAGGTGCGACGCACTTTGGAAGTGCGTCGCACCTGAGCAAGCACGTAACCCCTAAGAAAAACAAAACCGCCCCTGAGCATCTTGCTCAAGGGCGGTGATTTCCGCGGTACCACCTTGATTGAGGCCACAGGCCCCCACTCTATCGCCGCCACCGAACCTCAGAAGCTGTTGGAAAAGGTTTGGTGCGTTGCACGCGTAGCATGCGATGCACCTGGGCCGTTGGGCACCCGTGAGGTAAAACGCACTTTTCAAGTGCATCGCACCAGTCTGGCGGCCCTTTTCAAACAGCTTCTCAATTGCCGGTGAGAGCGCATCCCGATTACGATGGATGAGACCGGCCTGCCTTATCCCACTGGGGCTTCGGCGGCAACTCGGGTGTGGCTTCCGTAGACGCCTGCTAATCGAGCTTGCACTCTCCTCGACTCGCTGGATGCCCGGCGCACTACGTACTCTTCACCGTCAACGTTGTTGGCTTTATCGTTTGTAGCTATAATCTAGCATAGACCTTGCTTCGTGTCAATCATCCGGTCAACACAAAATTTGATTCTACCATTCCAGTTGCGCTGAGAGGGAGGCGTTATGGAGTATCGTCCGTTTGGTCGCACCGGGTTGCAGGTGTCGGCGGTAGGGTTTGGCTGTTGGGAGCTGGGCGGCCAGTACGGCCACTACGACGAACAGGAGGTCATCGACGCCGTCCGCCGGGCGCTGGACTTGGGCGTCAACTGTTTCGACACGGCGGAGGGCTACGGCTTTGGCCGCTCGGAAGAGCTCCTGGCCCGTGCGCTCGGCCCGCGGCGCAAGGATGTGATCCTCGTCACCAAGTTTGGCATCTACCAGCAAGAGGGGAAGTGGAGCCGCGACAGCACCCGCGCCCAGGCGCTGGCCGCCATCGAGCGCAGCCTCAAGTTTCTCAACACCGACTATGTGGATGTCTATCTGATCCACTGGCCGGATCGCGCCACGCCCTTCGAGGAACCCATACGGGCGCTGGAAGAGATCGTACAGTCGGGCAAGGCGCGCTTTGTTGGGGTGTCAAACTTCAAGGCTGAAGAGATCGCCACCTGCATGGCAACGCGGCGGGTCGATGTGGGCCAGTACGGCTATCACCTCTTTGACCGGCGCATGGAACGTGATGTCTTCCCTTATTGTCTGGAACAGGGCATCGGCGTGATGGCCTATGGTTCGCTGGCGCACGGGTTGCTGACCGGGACCTTTACACCGCAAACCACCTTTGCCGAAAATGACTGGCGGCGCAATGGGCGAGCCTTTGGTCTCAGCCTCTTTACGCCGGAGAACTTCCCCAAAAACCTGGCCGTGGTCGAAGAACTGAAGACGCTGGCCGCCCGCCGGGACAAAACGGTGCTCGATCTGGCCTTGCGCTGGGTGCTCTCCAACCCGGTGGTGAGTGTGGCGCTGGTCGGCTTCCGCAAACCGGAGGAGGTCGATGGGATGGCCGGGGCGCTCGGCTGGTCGCTCAGCGCCGAGGAGCTGGCCGAGATCGATGCCATCTTTGCCAAACACGGTGTCGATCCAGCGCCACCGGTCTGGCTCGAATAGCCGCGCCGCTGTTATAATGCGGTTGCTTTGAAAACCGGAATTTGCGAGCATTCTAGCCCTACAGATGACTCCGGTTTTCAAACAGAGCGAAAAATATAATGTGGCTCCCGCGTACCCCCGTTGTTGAAAGGAGTCTGCCCATGCGCCGCTGGCTATACCGTCTCTATCTGCGCCTGGCGACAGTCAATATCCGGCTGGGACAACGCCTCTTTGCCTTTCGTCTGAGCCGCCGTAGGGCTGAACTTGCAGGCGCCGACCTCAGCTACCTGGTGCTGTCGGGAACCAACCTGGCGGGCGCCGACCTGCGCGAGACCAACTTCCGCCGCGCCGACCTGAGCGGCGTCAACCTGAGTGGCGCAGATTTGAGCGGCGCCGACCTGACCGGCGCGCTGGTGAGCGAAGAACAACTTGCCACAGCAGAATCCTTATCCGGCACGATCTTGCCGGACGGGACGATTCATATTTAGGTGACAGGGTGACAGGATGACGAGCTGGCAGGATGACAGAAGGGTCCGAACATCTTACCATCTTATCACTTTATCACCCTGTCACCCTATCACCTTGTCACCCTGCCATCCTGTCGCAACATCAACAGAGGAGAAACGACTGTGACCGTCCTACTTGCCGAGATGACGCGCGAACAGATCCGCCAGGCGGCGCCCAATGCCATTGCCGTGCTGCCCACCGCTTCGATTGAACAACATGGCCCCCATGCCCCAGTGATCACCGACACGTTGCTCTGTGGCACGGTAGCCCAACGCGCTGCCGAGGCCGCCGCCGGCCAGGTGCAGGTGCTCGTGGCGCCGGTGCTCTGTTATGGCAATTCGCACCACCACCGTCCCTTCCCCGGTGTGCTGTCGTTGAGCAGCCCCACCTATCTGGCCGCTGTGACCGAGATTTTGGAAGGGCTGATGCTGAGCGGTTTCCGCAAGCTCGTGGTGCTCAACGGGCACGGCGGCAACACCGACTCCAACAATGTCGTGGCGCTTGACTTTGTCCACCGGCTGGGACACGACGTGCTGGTCGCCGCCGGCGCCTATTGGGACATCGCCCGCCCTGCCATCGTGGAAAAGGGACTGATGGCCGGCAACATGATCCCCGGCCACGCCGGGCGCTTTGAAACGTCGATGGTGATGGCGATCCGCCCCGACCTGATCGACCAGGAGGCGCTGGCCCAGGTACAAGACCTGACCCAGGAGCGGGAAGGTCTATTCCGCCCCTTGAGCGGAGCGACGGTACAGCGCCACGGCGTCTGGGCCAAGAGCACCGGTTATACCGACAACCCGGCAGCCGCATCGGCTGAAGAGGGGCAGGCACTGCTGGAGGTAGTGGTCCAGCGCGTGGCGGAGTTTTTGGTGGCGTTCAGCCAGGCGTAAGCCACAGATATGAAATTCGAGTGATTGACATTTCGTCCTAACCTGGGCTGTCAACTCAAAGTGGAATTGTAGAGGGTTCTAAGGTGCGGCGTCCATTGGGGTGCGCCGCACCTGTTTTAGATAGCCATTCAATCGGAGTTAGAGTCGCCACACTCGGCTGGAACTCCACACAGGCCGGTCGTCTTACACCAGAAGATCCGCGCACGGGTGAGCGAACAAGTAGTGGCGCGCCCAGCGCGCTCGTAGTTCTCATGCACTGCATCGGCAGCGTAACTGGCACCGCCGGCCACAGACTCGGCCACCCAGCGATAGCCACTGCCGGCCACATCTTTGGCGGATTCATAACTAGCTAGAACGTTATCAGTGACGCTGCCAGCGCTCTGTATTGTCCATTCGTAGCCGTTCACCGCTACGTTTCTGGCCGATTGGAGACCACGCCCGGCCATGACGACAGCGCCGTTTGAAACATCCTTCACCAGCACCGTAACCCCCGGTGGTTGATAGGCCAGTTGTGACCAGAGCGAGCCATCAAAGAGTGCGGCTAACGCGGCCACCTCGAGCCGGCTGCTGGCTCCGAGTTCTGTGTTGAGTAGGGGCAGCGCAGCGTTGCCGCCCACTCGGACATAGGTTTGCCAGAAACTGTGACTAAACGGCACAAAGACTTCCAACTCCACCTGGCTGTCCAGCACTGCTTCCGGCGCAATGCGAGCATTGGCTGTAGTGCGGAATAGAACACCATCATGGTCAAAACGCAATGAGCCGGCTGTCGCCACTGGTTGCGCCTCCCCACCCAACCAGTGGTTCAACAGCGCCGGAGCCAAGGTGATAGTGCTGTCGATCTGCAAATACGAATCGTTTGCCCGTGGCACGATCTGGCCGTTCACTTGCAGATTGAGCGAACCTCTGAGCGGGCTAAAGGTATAAAGGCCAAGAATCTCAGGCATGGCCAGGGCAGCAAGGGCTGGCCCCCGCACCTGTAGATCACCCTTTACCCAGAAGAAAGGTTCGCTCAGATTGGCGATCAATGTAAGTTGTTGACTTCCTGCGCCGCCGGTGCGCACCTCACTCATACGCAGAAACAGGTAACGCCGGTCAGGCATAAGCAACGGGTGAAGCGCGGACAAATTGCGCCCCTGGTCGATGCCCAGGTCGGCAAACAGCTCAACGCCAAATACTGGCAGCGGAACGCGCCCCGTGCCTCGCAAGCGGAGAACTGTTCCGTCGGTTGCCAGCTCAGCCGCCAGATCAGCATCCAGCAGACGAAAATCGCCAATAGGCAGACGCAAGATGAGGTCGTCGGAGATCGTCAGCCTGGAACCTTGTGGCAAGAACAGCACATTCTTTTGGAGCGTTTCCAGCAGGTAGGTTGCGCCCGCTCTGGCTATCCCCGGCAGCTGTGCGCCAGCGCCGGCCAGTGACAAGGTGCAGGTGCTGTCTGTACAATCAACGCCATACGTTCTACTATCACTTATAGATGGGGAGCCGGCGCTAACAACGTTTGCCGCAGCAGCCGGGGGGACAGCCACCCCAAAGATCAAAATAAGAGAGAAGTAAAGACCAAGCTTATAGAAAATGTACATCTTCCACCTCCATGTTGAATACACATAGGCGACGATGGCAAACTGCACTTGGCTTCTGAGTCCACTGCTTTGGGCAAATTCCATTGTAGCCAGATAAACCACGCAGACAAAATCCAGTTGCAGCCAAGCTTGCCTAACCTTGGCATCCCTGGCTTCGAGTTAAGAAAATGCGTCGTTGCAGCCCACGCCAAAGTCGTGTATAATCTTTCCAGTCAAGCGCTACGGTTGTAGAGTCCGGATGACTGGCTTTCCCCTCGTTCGGCTCGGCCCCAATTCAACTCGCTGGACAAGCGGAGGAACAACCAAACATGACGGTCGGCTATGTGTTGCGACGGCTAGGCGTGTTTCTGATCATTATCTGGATAGCCGCCACGGTCAACTTTCTCATCCCGCGTCTGGCGCCGGCCAACCCCATCCGCGAGAAGCTGCTCCAGGCTGTCTCCTTTGGCGGCGCCGGCAAGACCGATATGGAGCAGCTCGTTGCCACCTACGAAGAGAAATTTGGCCTCAACCAGCCGCTCTGGAAACAATATGTGCGCTATCTGAGCGACCTGGCCCGTTTTGACCTGGGCGTGTCGATTTCCAACTTTCCCAACCGGGTGATCGACATCATCCTGCGGGCGTTGCCGTGGACGATTGGGCTGCTGCTGGTGGCGACGCTGGTAGCTTTTATCACCGGCACGTTGTTGGGTGCGCTGGCCGCCTGGCCCAAGACGCCGGTCGCAATCCACTTCCTGGCCGCCCCCATGATGACCTTGTCAGCGATCCCTTTCTATCTGTTGGGGCTGGTTCTACTCTATATCTTTGCCTTTTCGCTAGGCTGGTTTCCCTTGAGCGGGGGGTATACCGTGGGCGCCATCCCCCGTCTGACGTGGACTTTTGCCAAAGATGTCTTCGACCATTCGCTGCTGCCGGCGCTGACCATCGTGCTGGCCTCGCTTGGTTCGTGGGCCATTGGCATGAGGGGGATGATGATCTCCGGGCTGGGGGAAGATTATATTACCTTTGCCGAGGCCAAAGGACTGAAAGGGCGCGAGATCTTCTTCCGCTATGCGCTGCGCAACGCGCTGCTGCCGCAGACGACAGCGCTGGCGCTGTCGCTGGGGTACATCGTCTCTGGCGCAGTGCTGGTGGAGGTAGTCTTTGGCTATCCCGGTGTGGGGACGGTGCTCTACCAGGCGATCCGCGGCTTTGATTACTTTGTAATCTACGGGGTGGTGATCATGTTGATCCTCGCCATTGGTCTGGCGACGTTGATCATCGACCTGCTCTATCCGTTGCTCGACCCGAGAATCACCTATCAGGGGCGCTGAGCTGCCAACAAGATAGGTTAACCGAGAACGCCGTCCATTTTGCCTTATGAAGCAACTTTCTGCATTACGTCACCATCCCCTTCTACTGATCGGGTTGATCATCATCCTGGTGCTGGTGCTCTTTGGCCCGGTTGGCAGGCTATTTGTGGATACAAACAGCGCCAGGGTTGGCTCTGCGTTGCCGGAGCAGCGACCGTCGTCTGAATATCCGCTTGGCACCGACACGGTCGGCCGCGAGATATTGGCGGTGATGGTGGTGGGGACACCGCTGACGCTGCGCATCGGGCTGATCGCCGGCGCCATTGGGTTGGGGCTGGGGATTCTCTTTGGCTTTCTGGCCGGCTATTTTGGCGGTTGGGTGGATGCACTGATCAAGGGTGCGGCCGATGTATTGCTGACAGTGCCCGGTTTGCTCTTTCTGGTGGTGCTGGCCACGACTATCCGCGGGGCGGTGAGCGTTAACATGATGGCGCTGGTGGTCGCCTCGCTGGCGTGGATGTGGCCGACGCGCACGATCCGCGCCCAGGTGTTGACCCTGCGCGAACGGCAATTTGTCATGGTGGCGCGGCTTTCGGGCATGGGCGGCTTTGAGATCATCGTGCGCGAGTTGATCCCCAACCTGTTGCCCTATCTGGCCGCCAGCTTTGTCGCCGCCGTAGGGTCGGCCATTCTCGCCACTATCGGGTTGGAGGCGCTGGGGCTGGGTCCGCAAAACGAGCCGACGTTGGGCATGACCATCTACTGGGCGCTCTACTATACGTCGGTGTTGCGCGGCCTCTGGTGGTGGTGGATGCCGCCGCTGATGGTGATCATCGCTACCTTTATCGGCCTCTTTTTGATCTCGCTTGGTCTGGACCAGATCGCCAATCCCAAATTGCGGAAAGCCACATAAAATGCGGGTACAAAGCACCGACAAAGAGCAAACAGCGGTACACAGAGAGCGCAGAGTTTTCACAGAGAACACAGATGCAGTTCTCTGTGTCTCCTCTGTGTCCTCTGTGAACTGCTTTTTTGATAGGGGTATTGGATGAGTGAGCCGGTGTTGCGGGTGGAGGATCTGCGTGTCTATTATCACACGGCGCGCGGGCCGGTGAAGGCAGTGGATGGGGTCAGCTTTGCACTGGAGGCGGGCGCCAAACTGGGATTAGTGGGCGAGTCGGGGTCGGGCAAATCGACCATGGCTTTGGCCCTGTTACGAATGATCAAGCCGCCAGGTTGTATCGAGGGTGGCCGCATCCTGCTGGGCAACACCGACCTGACGCAGCTCTCCGAAGAGCAGATGCGCCAGGTGCGCCTGGGCGAGATCAGCATGATCCCCCAGGGGGCTATGAACTCGCTCAACCCCGTAGTGCGCATCCGCCGGCAGATGATCGACGGCATGATCGCCCACGGTGAAAACCTGACCGCCAGGGAGTACGACCGCCGCGTGGCCGAGGTGCTGGATTGGGTCGATCTCGACCCAAGTGTGGCGCACATGTACCCGCACGAGTTGAGCGGGGGGATGAAGCAGCGCGTCTGTATCGCCATTGCCATCTCGCTGCATCCCAAGATCATCATCGCCGATGAGCCGACCAGTGCGCTGGATGTGGTGGTGCAGCGCCAGGTGATGGAGACCATCGACCGGGTGCAGCAGGAGTTGGATGCGGCGGTGATCCTCATCGGCCACGACATGGGGTTGATGGTGCAGTTTGTCGAGCGCATGGTGGTGATGTATGCCGGCAAAGTGGCCGAGATGGGCGCCATTCGCAGCCTGTTTACCGAACCGTTGCACCCCTATACGCAACTGCTCATCGGCAGCCTGCCGACGCTGGAGAGCAAGGAGACCTTGCGAGGCATCCCTGGCATTGCGCCTTCGCTGCTCAACCCGCCGTCGGGGTGTGTCTTTCATCCGCGCTGCCCGCAGGTGATGGCGCATTGCTCGCAGCGAAGCCCGGCCCTGGTCGAGCAGAAGGCCGGCCATTGGGCGGCGTGTCATTTGTATGGATAATGGACAAAGTGCATGCCACCTTTTCTCGAATTACGCAGTGTAACCAAAATCTTTGGCGGCGGGCTGTTCCGCAAACAGCGTACAGTTGCGCTCGAAGACTTTTCACTCACCATCGACATCGACCGGCCCTCGGTGCGCGCGATTGCCGGTGAGAGCGGCAGCGGAAAATCGACGCTGGGGCTGATCTTGCTCGGTTTCCTCGCCCCAACCAGCGGCCAGGTACTCTACCGGGGTAACGACCTGCGTACCCTCAACCGGGCCGGCTGGATGGACTTTCGCCGCGAGGTGCAGGCCGTCTTTCAGGACCCCTTCTCGGTCTACAATCCCTTCTACCCGGTGGACCATGTGCTGACGATGCCGATCGCCAAGTTCAAGCTGGCCCACTCCAAAGGCGAAGAGCGGCGGCTTATCGAAGAGGCGTTGCACGGCGTGGGGTTGCGCCCTGAAGAGACGCTGGGCCGCTATCCGCACCAGTTGAGCGGCGGGCAGCGCCAACGGGTCATGGTTGCCCGTGCGCTCCTCACCAAGCCACGGCTCATCATCGCCGATGAGCCGGTCTCCATGGTCGATGCCTCGTTGCGCGCCACCATCCTCGAAAGCCTGCGCACGCTCAACCGCGACTATGGCATTACCATCCTCTATATCACCCACGATCTGACCACGGCCTATCACGTCAGCGATGACATCCTGGTGCTTTATCGCGGTTCGGTGGCCGAGGCCGGCAATGTGGACCGGGTGATCAAAGACCCGAAACACCCATACACCCAACTGCTCGTCAATTCGATCCCCTGGCCGGATCTCAACCGCCAGTGGGGCAGCGTACCAGCCCGCGTCGCCCGCACCAACGGCCAGGTGGCCGCCGAAGGAGGTTGCAAGTTTGCCGACCGCTGCCCTCATGTGATGTCGGTTTGCCAGGAACAGAGTCCTCCGTTCTATCGGACGGAAGAGGAGCGCGTTGCCGCGTGTTTTCTTTATCAAGAAGCGCCCGCGCTCACTAGCGAGGAGATGATACGCGTACTTGCCTAGCACCTGACCAGAAGATCACGATGGATGCGGAGTTCGCACGTGGGCGTGCGAACTCCACGGGTGTCAAGATTTGTTTGGTCAGGTACTAGAATCTAACCCCCAACACTATCAGGTTTTGCGGTTTTCTCGAACCCATCAGGAGGAATCACATGTCCCGCAACCATCTGTCCTATCTATGGCGGCTGACCGTCTTCAGCGTCGTGCTGGCGCTGGTCGTGGCGGCCTGTGCGGCCCCGGCGGCCCCCGCCGGTGAAGCCCCGGCGGGCGAAAGCGCAGCACCGGCTGCCCCGGCCGCCGAGACCGCCGATCTGCGCGAGGTCCCGCGCGAACGGACGCTCATCGTCATGAACGGTGGCCCCAACCAGTATGCACAATTCGACAACCACAACCCCTTTATCCCCGGTTCCGACCAGGCCTTCCACATGGGCACGCTGCCGGCCATGTATGAGCCATTGATCATGTTCAACGTCCTCACCGGCGAATATGAAAACTGGCTGGCTGAAAGCTGGGAATACAACGATGACTTCACCGAGATCACCATCAAGCTGCGCAGCGGCATCAAGTGGGACGACGGCGAGCCACTCGACGCCGACGACGTGGTCTACAGCTACAACATGAACCGCGACAACGCAGCGGCTATGGTGCATCTGGCCGACCTGCCCGCCTTCCTTGAAGAGGCGGTAAAGGTCGATGATCTGACGGTCAGAGTTGTGCTCAACAGCCCCAATCCGTCCTTTTGGGCCACCACGCTGACCACGAACCACGGTCCCATCATCGTGCCGGAGCACATCTGGAAAGACCAGAACCCGCTGGAATTCGCCAACTTCGACCTCGAAAACGGCTTGCCGGTCGGTTCCGGGCCGTTCAAGCTGGTGGCCGCCTCGCCGCAGCAGAAGGTCTACGACCGCCGCGATGACTGGTGGGCCGTGGAGACCGGCTTCAAACCCCTGCCCAACGTCGAACGCATCATCTATTTGCCCCAGCAGGATGAGAGCCAGGCCGCCCAGTTGATGATCAACAACCAGCTTGATATGGGGCCGATCATGCAGGTCTCGACGCTCAAGACGGTGCTGGCGCAGAACCCCGATGTCACCATGTTCACCGGCCAGGAGCCACCCTATGGCTATCTCGACTGGTGCCCGATCGACCTCAACCTCAACGCCAGCGAGCCGCCCTACGACGACAAGGACATTCGCTGGGCGCTCAGTTACGCCATCGACCGTGAAAAGCTGGTAGGGTTGGCCGAAGCGGGCGCCGGTGTGCCGGCGTTGCACAAGTTCACGCCCTATTCCTGGTTTGAGCCGTTTGATGAGGCGCTGCAAGAGATCTTCGCCAAGTACGATTACGACACGGCTGCCCATCTCGACAAAGTGGACGAGATCATGACCAGCAAGGGCTGGACCAAGAACAGCGACGGTCTCTGGGTCGACAGCAGCGGCGCCACTTTTGCCATGAACATCTTCGTGCCCGAATGGCTCAAGGCGTATGGCCCGCCGCTTGTCCAGCAACTGCGAGACGCCGGTTTCGACGCTACGTTCGACAACTCGCCTGGCTTGGGCAGTGCGGTGCAGACGGGCGAACAACTGGAGTCGTTTGGCTGCAAAGGCCCCAGCGGCGTGTTGGGCATGGACCCCTACTTCATGTTGGCGGTCTATTCAGCCCAGTACTTCCGCCCCACAGGTGAACCGGCGCCCATCTGGTGGGCCACCTCGCGCTGGCAGAACGAAGAGTACGACGCGCTGGTCGAGCAGATCGCCCCGCTCAGCGCCGACGACCCGCAGACGATGGAACTCTTCAAACAGGCTATGGAGATCTGGGTCAGCGAAATGCCCGACATCTATGTCGGCCAGCTCATCATCCGCTACCCCATGAACACCACCTACTGGACCAACTGGCCTACCGAAGACGACGTCTACGGCTTCCCCCACTCGTGGCAGCATGATTTCATGTTGACCTTTATCAATTTGCAGCCGGCCCAGTAGTCGCAGCAGAAGTCCCCTCAAATTTCCTCAAGTCTCCTGAATCTCGGGGGATTTGAGGAGACTTGGGGAGATTGGGAGATTCGTTGCGGAAGGCTACTGCGGCCTCTGCCACAATCCAGCCGGATGTAAGATATACAGACTAAACTATTCGGAGACTTGAAAATGGCAGAGAAATTGCAGGTAGGTGACATGGCGCCCGATTTTGAGGCGGTCACTGATGAGGGCAAACGGGTAAAATTGAGCGACTATCGGGGCAAGCGCGTGGTGCTCTATTTCTATCCGAAAGATGATACGCCGGGCTGTACTATCCAGGCGTGCGGCTTTCGCGACCACTACCCGGCCATCGAAGAGAAGAACGCCGTCGTCCTCGGCGTCAGCCCCGACGATGAAGCCTCGCATGTGAAGTTCAAGAGCAAATATGACCTGCCCTTCACCCTGCTGGTGGATAGCGACCACAGCATCGCCGAAGCCTACGGCGTCTGGGGCGAGAAAACCAACTACGGCAAAAAGTACATGGGCATTATCCGCAGCAATTTTGTCATCGATGAAAACGGCAAACTGGTCAAGACGATGTACAACGTCAAAGCCGACGCCAGCGCCGATGAAGCCCTGGCCGCACTGAATTAGATCCTGTAGACATTTCGTTCTTTTGAGAGCGACCGGCGTTTTTGTTGTCCGCCGCCGAGGCGTTCTCGCTGACCAACTGGACAAACGAGTGCGAACGCCGGTGCGTCCCCGACATTTTTGGCAATGTCGGGGACGTTTTTGTGTGACTCCCTCGCCTGTCTTGCCGGTGTTTCTACTGACATGGGCGCGCCTGTTTGAGAAAGCCCAGACTGACGAGAGAAAAACCGGGTTCTCGAACGAATTCAGCTGTCGTGCGGGTTAGCAAATTTGAAGAAGTAGGCTGCCGCTGCGCCACCCAGCAGATTGGCGACCAGATAAATCCAAATATTCACCCAAGAGACCAAACCCATGGTGCTGATCCCCACGGCCACGGCGGGGTTGAAGGCGCCACCAGAGACACCGCCTACGGCAAAGGCCCCGGCCAAGACGGTAAAGCCGATGGCCATACCGTAGAATGAATTGCCGGATGTATCTTGTGAGGTCGCCGCGTTGAGCACTACATAGACCAGGGCAAAAGCGAAGAGAAACTCCACCAGGAGCGCCGGGCCAATGGCGACACTCAGCGGTGTGAGTGATGGGAAGCCCTTGACGTAGAGCACGATCAAGGCGGCAACGATGGCGCCTGCGATCTGCGCCACCCAATAAGGAACCACATCGGCAGCCGGCATCTTGCCGCGCAGAAAGACGCCCAGGGTCACTGCCGGATTATAATGGCCACCCGAGATATGACCGCCGGCATAGATCATCACCATGAGCACCGAGCCAATGGCAACGGGCGCCAATGCGCCCGCACCCGGCTCAATGACGGTAAAGCCAATGGTAGCAACCAGAAAAAAAGCGCCAATCAGTTCAGTAAGATACTTGTTCATACATGCTCCTCTGTTTCCCCTACTGCAAATTTGGGTTGGTTTAGAAACATCTTTATCACAGGCAGGTATGGCCTGAAAAAGATATTGCACAAGATTTTGCCAATTCCTTGACTTGCAACGGCAACAGAATCTGGAAGGTACGCAGTTGCTCAGGTGCGCCGCACCGCTGGCCGGCAGAGCTAACTGCGTAACATCTAACAACCATCAAAAAGAAACCGTTGAGCATGAACAAAAAAGGTAATGCCTCCAAGCGCCAGAGCCAGAAAGCGGACAGATTGAGATCGCTAGAATGGCAACTGGCGCATCCGCACCGTCAAAGTTCGGTTTGCGGGCAAGGCATCGTCCTGTTATCGCCATGTCGCAGAGCCGTTACAGGTGTAGGGCGACTAGCCCCATTATACACCAGCCCTGCGTCTTCACAACCGCACCAAAAGCCGTGATTGGGCAATTGCGGGCCCAGGTAGCACCATTGGAATTGCCCGTGCTCGACCCACGGATCACGTTTTGCGGGACAGATGTAGGGAAATCCCTACCCGATACGGTGTACCTTCCCTATTTAATCGATGAAACAAGTAGAGTAAGCTCAAGATCAAGCCTTCCCTGCGTTGAAAACCACAGGGAAAGCGAAAGGGGCAAGAGCGGTTTGCTCGCCTTTTGGACCTGGTGGATGTTGCCAGAGATATTGATTGATAGGGTAATATCTGGCCGTCTAATGGGTCTGCATAAAAGGGGTGGGAAGAGCACTGAGCAGCGTATGACAGAAGCCCACGTCTCCGCCGGTGTGGAGACCAGCCAGGAACTACTGGCAGCAACCGATCTGCGTTATGTCAGCGGCACCGAGCCAGGCTACTGCCGGCGCCGGTCGGGTCGCGGCTTTACCTACCTGGACCCTACGGGCGCGCGCGTGCGTGACCCGGAACTGCGCGCTCGCTTTCAGGCACTGGCGATCCCGCCGGCTTGGCAGGAGGTTTGGATCTGTGCCGACCCGCGTGGCCACATCCAGGCGACAGGGCGAGACGACGCCGGTCGCAAACAGTACATCTATCACCCCGACTGGGAGACGGTTCGCGAGCAGACAAAATTTACGCGCCTCCTGGCCTTTGGCGAGGCGCTGCCGGGCCTGCGTGTGCAGGTGGAAACCGACCTCCGCACCCGAGGATTGACACGCACAAAGGTGCTTGCGCTGGTGGTGCGGCTGCTCGAATTGACGCTGATCCGCGTGGGGAACCCTGAATACGAGCGACAAAACCAGACCTACGGACTGACGACCCTGCTGGACGACCATGTCGATGTCAACGGCGGCGAGATTGTCTTTGAATTTCGCGGCAAGAGCGGCAAGGAGCACGAAATTGTCATCAACGACCGGCGTCTGGCGCGATTGGTCAAGGCCTGCCAGGAGCTGCCCGGCCAGCGTCTCTTCCAATATCGGGATGAAGAAGGGACGATCCGCGCCGTCGATTCGGGTGCGGTCAATGAGTACCTGCGGACGGTCACCGGCTCTGAATTTACGGCCAAGGAGTTCCGCACCTGGGGTGCCACCGTCCACACTTTGCATCTCCTGCGCCAGTATGGCCCGGCTGAGTCGGAAACGGCCTGCGCTCGCCAGGTTGCGGCGGCGATCAAAGAAGTGGCTGCTGCACTTGGCAATACCCCTGCCGTCTGTCGCCAGCACTATGTTCACCCCGCAGTAGTCGAGGCCTACAGCCAGGGCATGCTGGAGGAGATTTGCAGCCAGGCCGAGAGCCACACACCAGAATCACCTTACGCTCTCCAACATGAGGAAGCCGCTGTCTTTAAGCTTTTGCGACACCGCCAGCTAAACCCGCCGTAGGGTTGTTTTTCGTCCGCGGCGAGTCGAGGGCGGGATGACCCAGATAGGGCGCATTCCTGCAAATAGAAATCTGTGAAAGCTGTGGATGATCTTCAACTACTGCAATGGCGAGAGCAGCCGCGCCAGCGAATCGCGCAGCCGTACCAGCGGGTGACGCTTCTCGTAGTCTCGCCACGAAAATTCCGTGCAGTGAGCCAGGTCGCGCTGAAAATCCGCTTCCAACTGTTGGGCGATGCGGCGCTCATAGCAGAGCGCGTTGAGTTCGTAGTTGATGTTGAAGCTGCGAATATCCATATTGGCCGAGCCGACCGAGCAGATCTCGCCGTCGATGCTGACTGTCTTGGCGTGTAAATAGCCGTCATGGTAGAGGTGAATGTGGACCCCGGCCTTCCCTAGCTCATGCGCATAGGTATTCGCGGCCCAGTCGGCAAAGGAGTTTGGAAAATTATTTGCAGCGATCATCACATGGACTTTGACTCCGGCCAGCGCCGCTGCCTTGAGCGCCTCAGCCACGCTCTCATCCAAAATAAAGAAGGGAGACTGTAGATAAACCTCACGTTGGGCAGACATGATCATAAAGAAGTAGAGCTGGCGAATCGCCGCCCACTGCGAATCTGGCCCAGAGGCAACGATCTGAAGGGGCGAATAGGCATCTGTCTCGTCCACTTCGGGGAAATAGTCGGGGTCGTCGAGTGCGGTGCCGGTGGCGTTGTACCAGTCCACAATAAACATTGCCTGGAGGATGCGCGTGCCCTCGCCGACAATGCGCAGATGGGTGTCGCGCCAGCCATTCTCCAGATGTTCCTGGCCGATGTTGAGACCCCCGGTGTAGCCGATCCGCCCATCGATCACGACGATCTTGCGGTGGTTGCGATAGCCAATGGTGTGAAAATGCCAAACGGGGGAGTAGGCCTGCAGATCCACCCCTGCCGCCTGTAGTTCGCGCATGTACCAGCGCCGGAGGGTGCCAAAACAGCCCAGTGCATCGTAGAGAATCCGAACAACGACACCCTCTCTTGCTTTGGCGATCAGCAGATCCTTTAGCTCGCGTGTAAACGCATCGGTCTGCCAGATAAAGTATTGCATATGGATGGAGTGCCGCGCCTGGCGAATATCTTCCAACAGGCGAGGATATTTGGCGCTAGCATTTTGAAGCAGTTCCACATCGTTGCGCAGGGTCAAGGCGCTAAGCGAAGAGTGGCGCACCAGGTTGAGTAACCGATGATAGGTTGGGTCGGTCTGTTGGCGGACTTCCTCGATTGCGTCGCGCTGGGAGACGATCACCGCCCGCAGACGGGCCAGCAGCGGCGCACCCAGTTCCAGGCGCATCAGCCGCCGCTCGTGGCTAAAGGCGCGCCAGTTGCGGCCAAAGAAGATGTAGATCAATACGCCGCCGATGGGCAGCACATAGAACCAAAGCAGCCAGGCAAAAGTGGATTGGGGGCTACGGTTGTCGAGCAACAGGAAAATAGCCGCACCGATGGCGTAGAACAGCGCCACCCATAAGAGGATACTGGTCAAAGGTGGAACCAGCCGGCCAGCCAGTTCGATTAGCTCCATATCAGCGCGTCAGCGTGATCTCCGTGATCTCCGGCGAGCAGTTGATCCGCACCGGCACTGAGGTGTAGCCAAGACCCCGGTTGGTGTAAAGCCAGGCGCCGTTGACCTGATAAAGACCCTGCTCATACTTGCGACCCAGGTAAGGCAAAATGCGCGGTTTTCCGCTCGTGATGCGCACCTGCCCACCGTGACTATGACCTGAAAGCTGGATCACCACCCGCGGGTCCTGGACGTACTGGTCAAAAAGGTCCGGCTCGTGGACAAGCAACAGCACGGGCTCATCTAGTGGCGCCCCCTCCAGCGCAGTGCGCAGGTCCGCCTGACCCGACCAGCCATCATCCAACCCGGCTAGATGGAGCCGCCCGGCGCCGACAGAAATGGGGACCCGCTCGTTGACCAAAAGCGGCAGCCGCTCTTGAGCAAAACCAGCCTCGATCATGTGCCGATTGGTCCACAGATCGTGATTCCCCAGCACGGCATAGACGCCATGACGGGCGTTGAGACCGGCCAGCGCCGGCGCTAGCTCATGGATCGCCTCGGCATCGAGCGTCACATAGTCGCCGGTCAGCACAATCAGATCGGGTTGAAGCGCTGTCGCTTCGGCAATGACCTGGCGCAAAAAGCCAATCTGGGTGTACGGGTAAAGATGAAAATCGCTCAATTGTACGATACGGAAGCCCTCCAATGCCGGGTGAAGACCCCGAATCGGCAGGGTGAGCCGCTCCACAGCCAGTTGTTCACCAACGGCCAGTCGCCCCCAGACAGGATGGCGCCCCAGCCGTCGTAGCCATGCTTCCGTTGTAGCCGTCAGAATCTGTTGTTTGTTTTTCTGGTTTAACACGTTCAAAGATACCATCCACCAACGCATACGCGCCAAAGAGCAAGACCAGAACAGCCAACGTGATGCCTGGCCAGACAAGGGCCAGAATGCCAAAGATGACAGCCAGTACCCCGCGGATCAAGAGCAACCACCAGTTGCGTGCCAGCGCAGTGACCATGTTGTTCCCCTCCTAATTGAAGAAAACAGCAAAGCGACGATGACTGCAGCCGTGATCATAAAGGGAGTGGCCTTTTCTTGTCAATCCTGCATCACTCACACAGATAATCACGCAACTTCTCGATCCCTCGGTTCTCGCCGATCAAGAGCACCTTGTCGCCGGGCTGAAGACGGAAATCGGCCGCCGGGCTGACAAAGATCTGGTTGTTGCGGTTGACAGTGATGACCTGGACGCCAAAACGATTGGGGAGCCGCAGTTCCCCTAATGTGCCGGTGAGATTCTTATGTACTTCAACCTCAATGACACCGTGATTTTCGCCCAACTTGAGCGTGTCGATCACGTCGGGGGCGCTGAGCTGCCGCGCCAGGCGCACCCCCATATCGTGCTCCGGGCGGATCACCAGGTTCGCCCCGACACGGCTGAGGACGCGCGCTGCCACCTCGTTCTTGGCCTTGCTGATCACCTGACGCGCACCCGCGCTCGACGCTGCCACCGTCGCTAAAATGTTCGATTCCAGATCTTCGCCGATGGCGACGATGACTGCGTCAAAGTTGCTGACACCCATCTTGCGCAAGGCGTCTTCATCGGTAGCATCGGCGATGATGGCGTGTGTCACGTGGGTCATGATGTCTTCCACTACCTGTTCATCGCTGTCCACCACAACGACTTCATGACCGAATTGATAGAGCGTGGTCGCCAGCGCCGTGCCAAACCGCCCGGCGCCGATGACCAAAAATTGCTTTGTTCTCACACTTCCTCCAACTAGGAGTCGGGAGCAGACTGGGTCCGGCAGCTGGCTGCCGACTCTCCACTCCCGATTCCCTACCCAATCACAATATCTTCCGCCGGATAATTGATACGCTTTTCTGGTCTTTTCTCCACCAGAGCCAGCGCTAATGTCAGCGGACCAATGCGACCAAAATACATGAGCATGATAATAATGAGCTTGCCTTCCGGGTTCAACGACGGTGTAATGCCGGTGGATAACCCGACT